>JAZDDA010000137.1:0-7012 GCA_036679625.1 Gemmatimonadota bacterium
TAGAAGGCTGTTGAAAAAGTCACGAATCTCGCTCGCGGTACAAGGTGGCGGAAAGTAGATTTCATCAAGCAATCACGCCGCCTTCCGCAGGAGAAAGGCCAGCCGATGCTGAGCCGGAATTCTTCCAAGCCAGCGCTGTTCCAGATGGTGGACATGGAGAGCCTGGTTCCGAGCGACCACGTGCTGCGGAAGATCGACGCGGTGCTGGATTCGAGCTTCGTGGCCGATGCGGTTGCTGGGTGCTACTCGGCCAAACGGGGACGTCCCAGCATCGACCCGGAGCTTGCCCTTCGGATGATGTTGCTTGGGGTGCTGTACGACCTGAGTGACCGGGAGTTGTGTACGGAGATGCAGATGCATGCGGGCATGCGCTGGTTCTGCGGCCAGGACTTCCACGATCCGGTCCCCGACCATTCGACGCTGTCGCGGCTGCGCAATGAGCGGTGGGCCGAGAGCGGGCTTTTCGATCAGTTGATGGACGAGGTCCTGCGCCAGTGCTGTGAGGTGGGCCTGGTCTCGGGCCGTCATCTGTCGGTGGACGGCACTGAGGTTCGGGCCGATGTCAGCATGAGGAGCTTCCAGCCTCGGGGACCGCGGCCGCCGGACGACGCTGATCCGCCGAATCCTCCGGCGGGGAACACGCGGGAGCCGAAGCCGGCCGGGGACTGGAAGGGTCGAGGGAAGCGCTACAAGAACGAGACGCACTTCTCGCCCACAGATCCCGATGCTCGTCTGTACCGGAAGGGCCATCACCGTGAGGCTCGACCCAGCTATCTGGCGCATGACATCATCGACACGAAGAGCCGCGTCATTCTGGGGCGCAAAGCGAGTTTGGCGACGGGAACCGCCGAGCGGGACACGGCACTGGAGATGCTCGATGAGATTATCGAGAAGAAAGACGTGTGGGGTCTTCCCAACCAACCGGAGATCCTGACGGCTGACGCAGGCTACGGAGCGAGCAGCTTCCTTACGGAACTCTTCGACCGTGACATCGAAGCCCACGTCCCGCTTCTGGCGGGCGAGGAGACGGAGGAGCTGCCGGCCTGGCAGCGGCGCACGTTCAATTTGGAGCGGAAGCGGGCCAGAGATCGAAAGCTGAAGGAGGTTCAGGCCCGTAACCGGGTCCGGGACATCCAACAGACGCGCGGCTATCAGATAAGTCGCAAACTCCGTATCCGAAGCGAGCACCTCTTCGCCGAAGGCAAGAATCAGCATGGACTCGCGCGAGCTCGACGGCGGGGTCTGGCTCGAGTGCAAAGCCAGGTCATCCTGACCGCCATCGTCCAGAATCTGAAGCGGCTGGTCGCCTTCAGCGGCCGGACGGGCCAGGGCGCGGCAGCGGCACGCTCCTGCACCTGTTTTGGGCTTCCAATGGCTCATGTTCGTTTCCGGTCGGCGGCTACGCAATCCGCCTACGCCCGGTCTTTGCGATTGACCCGGCTCCCGCTTTTCGCTCGTTCGGCGCCGCCCAGACAGCTTCTTTCTTCAACAGCCTTCTAGTGGTCGACGAGCGCGGGCCGGAGGGCGGTCCATCCGAGGAGGGCGTCCCTGAGCCGCCGCCCCCAAGGGCGAAAACGAAAGGGCGCCGCCTGCTGAAGTGGGGACTGGGCCTGATCGTGCTGGTGTCCGGAAGCCTGTACGGGCTGACAATGACCCAACCCGGCTACGATCTTCTGCTGACGGAGGGGCTCGATCGACTGGATGAGGGAATACCCGGATCGGTGGTCGTCGGGGCAGTCCGCTCCGGTGGGATTCTCGAGGGGGTGCTCCTCAGTGATGTGACACTGTTGGATCCTGCGGGTCGGACCGTACTCGAAGTCGATTCGATCCGGGCCAGGTACTCGCTCATCGGCCTCCTGCGGGGGAATCGATCCCTGGCCCGGATCGAGTTGTGGGGTCCGCGGATGACGGTGCGAAAGTATCCGGGTGAGAACAGCTCAAACCTCCTTCTGACGTTCCGGGGCACGCCGGACGCACAGGGAGAACGCGGCTCCGAGTCGGCCGCACCGGTGGCGATCCACCGCACGGTGATCCACGACGGGGAGATTCGCTATCTGAGAGGAGAGGAAGACGACGACGGTGTTCTGCCCGCCGGGGCGAGGGAGCTCCGTCGCACTCTGGTGTTCCGCGACATCCAGGCAGAGCTCTCGGACCTGGTCATCCTGGATCCGGCCGGCGGGGGAGAAGAAGCCCACTTCGACGCCCTGTCCCTGGACGGTCTGGTTTTCCGGGAGGGCTTCCGAATCGAGGACTTCCAGGGGACCGTGCGCCACTCCGCGACGCGTATCGAGATCGATGCGGAGCGCTTTTGGCTTCCGGGCAGCGAGACCTCGGGCACGAGCTGGGTCGACTGGGGCGGAGCTGCCGGGTTCCGGTTCGACGCGAACCTGACCGCCGACGTTCTGCGACTGGAGGATCTGCGCTGGCTCATGCCGGAGTTTCCGGACGTCTCCGGCGGGGGGGAAATCCACGTAGAGCGCTCCGGAGAGGGGTGGTCCGTGGACGTTGCTGAAGGGGACTTCAGCTGGGGTGAGAGCCGCGTCCGGGGAGACGGCGGCATCCTGTTCGGGGACGAGTTCCGGCTGGTGGGTATCGACGCCGAGCTACGACCGCTGCGTGTGTCACAACTGGATCGCTGGCTCCCCGAGCCCCTTCCGTTCGACGCACTGCTGAGCGGGCATGTGAGCATGGGAGGCCCCCTTCGATCACTGACTCTTTCCACGGACCTCGAGATCATCGACGCTGCGGGTGGGTTTCTGCCCAGCCGGGCCGTGGCATCGGGGGTGTTGCGGCTGGAGGAGCCCTTCGGCGCCACCGGCTTCGAGCTGGACCTGAACCCCCTGGACTTCCGTCTCATCGAGCGTTTCAAGCCCGCTTTCGTTCTCGGTGGCACGGGCTCCATCGCAATCGACGCCACGGGCTTGCTGGGTGCCGGGATCCGCTTCACGGCTTCTGTCGAACATCACCCCCATGTGGCTCCGCACGACTCGGTGACCGAAGTGGGCGATGGGTTGGCCGTGTTGGACGCTGCGGTAGCCGGGTTGTACGATGCGGCGGCCGGGTTGGACGCGCCCCCTGCTACGCTCATCTCCGCCGAGGGGTCGCTGGCGCAGGTCGATGGACATCCCGAGGTCGACGCGGATGCCGTGCTGCTTCCCCTCTCGTTGGCTTCGCTCGCGCCACTCTTCCCGAATCTGGATCTGCGCGGGACCGCGTCGGGTCCCGTGCGCGTGACGGGGCCTCTGACCGCGCTGCAGATCGAAGGGGATCTTCAGACCACGGGGGGTCTGTTGACGGTGGTGGCCGAGATCGACGCTGGACGACCGGGGGAGAGCTTCCAGATTACGGGTGCCACCCGGGAGTTGCTCTTGAGTGCCCTCTCGCGAGCAGTCCCGGAACCCACGCTCGTTTCGGGCTCTGTGAGGGTCGGCTCCACGGGCACGGGAGCGGGACAGCCCGAGCGAACCGCGGTGCTGGACCTCGGCGAATCCTCCTTCGGATACCTGCGGGTGGAGCGGGCCCAGGCGGAGCTCCGCTTCGACTCGCGGATCATGACGGTGGACACCATCATCGCCCGTACGAGCGTACTGGACGTGGAGGGCTTCGGTGCGTTGGCGCTGCCGGAGAGCGGTGCCGTGGGCGAGCTGTACCTGACGTTCCAGGGTGACTCGCTCGGGGGTCTCAGGCCGTTTCTGTTGGGCGATACCGTCATCGCCAGGGATACCCTATCGCCGCTCCTGCGCCGGGCTCTTCCACTCTTCGGAGTGAATCCCGACACTCTGCCCTCCGCCCGGTCCGTGGCAATGGAGGGGGCGGTGTCGGGCGTGGCGACCCTCGTGGGATCGCTCGATCGCTTCACCGCAACGGGATCCATGGTCATGGATGCCGTGGTGTATGGCTTCAGCGGAGTGGAGCGGGCCGACGTCGGATTCTCGGTCGAGGGTCTGCCGGCCCTTGGTGACGTCACGTCGCTTCAGGTCTCCGTGGATGAGCTGGAGCTCCTGGGACGGCACTTCCAGACCGGTGAGGGAGGCCTGGAGTACGACGGCCGGCGCGGGGAGCTCAACCTCGTGCTCCGCCGCGACGACGTGGAGGAGTATCGCACGCGATTGGCTCTCCAGGTGGACTCCACGGGAGGTCTGTTGAGCTTGGACGAGCTGCTGTTCCGCTTTCCAGATGAGCGCTGGAACCTGGGTGGACCGGCATCGGTGCGGTGGAGCGACGCGGGCTTGACGGTGCGCGACCTTCGCCTCATCCGCCCCGGTGTCGACGGCATGCGGATCGAAGCGGAGGGTGTGCTTCCGCGCCAGGGCGACGCCGACTTCCGCATCGGGGTGCGGAGTCTCGATCTGAAAAGGTTGGCGCACATGGCCCAGTCGACCCACCGGATCGAGGGGGAGGTGGATGGAACTCTCACGGTCACCGGTGCGGCGTCGGCGCCATTGATCAATACGGAGGGCACCATCCATGGGCTGCGCCTGGACAGCGCTTTCTACAGTCGTGCAGAGGCCCTGGCGAACTACGAAAACGGGACCGTGACAGGCTTCGTACAGGCGTGGGACGGCGAGCACCCCGTCATGGAGATCGATGGCTCGATGGACGCCAATCTCTCGTTGGTTCCCACCGAGGAGGGGCGCTTTACGAACCGGGCTCTGGACGTGATCGTGCGGGCGGACTCGCTGCCACTGTCCGGGTTGCAGAGCTTGCTGGGGGGGGTCGAGCTGCGGGAGGGTTGGCTGTCGGGGGAGTCCCGCTTGGGGGGCACGAGCACGGACGTCCAACCGCGGGGCGAGTTCCGGATCATCGGCGGCGTGGCGGCCGTTCCCGCGCTTGGCATAGCCCCTGGGGCCATCGGGGGGACCGTTCTCCTTCGGCCAAATAGAGAGGTGGAGGTGGCCCTCACGGGACAGAGCCGAGGTACGGCCCGCGTGGAAGGAACGATCACGCTGGAGCCCCTCACCAATCCGGTTCTGGACCTGTCCATCACCGCCGGCGACTTTCTGAGCGCCACGCGCAGGGACCTCAACGTGACGCTGGGCGGGCGGGTCACGGTGGAGGGGAATTACAGAGCTCCCATCGTGCGTGGAGATGTTCGCATCGAGGAGGGTGAGCTATTCCTCGAGGAGTTCGCCCGCACTGCTGAGATCGTGGACCTGGCGGCATTCGATCCGGGGGAGCTCCAGTTCAACGTGGTGGACACGACCCTGGTCCGCGTCCGCCCCATCATCGAAGCCAGCCGCAACCCCTTCCTCCAGAATCTGCGGGTGGACGTCAACCTCGTGGTGGACCGGGACGCATGGATCCGTAGTCCCGAGCTCAACGTGGACATGGCGGGTGAGCTCCAGGCCACGTACGACCGGGGTACCCGGGAACTGGTTCTCTCGGGTACCCTCGACGCGGTGCGGGGGAACTACGTGACCTTCGGCCGGCAATTCGTGGTTCAGGGAGGGACAGTGGAGTTCCTGGGTACCCCTGGAGTCAATCCGAGCCTCCGCCTCGTGGCGGCCAATCGCCTGAGGCGCGCCGACGGTGAGGCGCTGAACATCATCGCGGACGTCCAAGGCACGCTGCTCGCCCCGCGGGTGGCCCTGTCGTCCGATTCCCAACCGCCCATCGCCGAGGACGATCTGGTCAGCTACCTGATCTTCGGTAGGCCGAGCTACGCGCTGGCGTCAGGAGAGACGGCTATCCTGCAGGGGGCCCTGGGCGCGAGTGCCACCCTGCTGCTTGGAACGTTGGCGAGCCAACTCGGGTCAGTGGTGGCTAAGGAGATCGGGTTCGACTACTTCGCCATCTCGGCCACGGGTGAAGCCGATCTGTACGGGCTCATCGGGCTGCAGAACAGTGCCCTGGCTACCCAGGTCGAGATCGGAGAGTACATCGGTAACGACATCTTCCTGGCGCTTCTGCTCAGGCCTCTGTCGAGCTTCGGCTCCGCGAGCCAGAACCGGTTCTCCGGCGCGCGGGTGGAGTGGCGCTTCGCGGATCAGTGGACGTGGGAGAGCTTCTACGAGGACCGTTTCTCCCGCGATCGCTTCGGGTTCGGCGAGCTGGGCTTTCGCCTGTCCAAGGTCGTGGGCGTGTCCTTCTTCCGGGAATGGGGATACTGAGTACTGTCACCGAAGGATAGGTATTTCTACCGGTCTCCGGGAAAGCGAGAACCGTCCGTGGACCTGGTGACGACTCGTCGATCCAGCCCGTTACCCCTGGTTGAACGAGCGCCACTTTTCGCATAACCTCCATGGCTATGGCTCGAGAAATGCTCATCGTCCGGGGGGCGCGCGAACACAACCTCCGGAACATCGACGTCTCCCTCCCGCGGGAGAAGCTGGTGGTCATCACCGGCCTCTCCGGATCCGGCAAGTCGTCCCTGGCGTTCGACACGATCTACGCCGAGGGCCAGCGCCGCTACGTGGAGTCCCTCTCCGCGTACGCCCGTCAGTTTCTGGGCCTGATGGAGAAGCCCGACGTCGACGCCATCGAAGGGCTCTCTCCGGCCATCTCCATCGAACAGAAGACGGTGTCCAGGAATCCACGCTCTACCGTGGGTACCGTCACCGAGATCTACGACTATCTGAGGTTGCTGTGGGCCCGCGTGGGCATTCCCCACTGTTCCGAGTGTGGGCGGCCCGTCATGCGCCAGAGCGCCACTCAGATCGTCTCGCGGCTCCTCGAGATCGACGAGGGCGTTCGGATCCAGGTGTTGGCGCCTCTGGTCAGGGGGCGGAAGGGTGAGTTTCGCGACCTGTTCGAGCGGGCGCGCAAGGAGGGCTTCGTACGCGTGCGCGTGGACGGCGAAACGCACGCCCTCGAGAGCCCGCCAACTCTCAACCGCTACGAGAATCACGAGATCTCCGTGGTGGTCGACCGCCTGGTCATCCGTGAGCGGGATCGTTCCCGGCTGGCGGACTCCGTCGAGACGGCGTTGAAGACCTCCGGCGGTCTGGTGGAGGTCATCGAGCACCGGGGCAAGAAGGAAACACCTCACATCTTCAGCGAGCATTACGCCTGT
>JAZDDA010000138.1:0-2071 GCA_036679625.1 Gemmatimonadota bacterium
CTAGGAGCCTGTCCTCGTAACGTTTCTCGTCGGTTCATCGAGGGGTACACCGGTTCGATGTTGAGGCTCGCCGGAGCCTCGGATAATCCGAGCGGAGCGTAGAAGCTGCCCCGCGAGCTGTCTTTAACCCGCCGCAAGACCCATGGCCGTGCTGTTGCTGGATCTGAACGCTGTTGCCACGGCCCGATCCATGTTGCGGAACAGTTTGAGCAGATTGTGGCTCGTCGAGGCGAGGAGCCACTCGCCCCTGACCTTCACGAGTCCGCGCAGGTGGAACTGGCGCATGCCCTGGACGGTCTTGAGCTGCCCGCACACGGGCTCCACGGTGATCTTGCGCTTGTCGTACTGGGCCCGGCCCTTCTTCGTGTCGAGCTTACGCCGCATGCGCTCCTTCTGCGTAAGGCCCTTGGGGATCCGGCCCCTGGGCGCTTTCGCGTCGCGCCATTGCCGGTGTCCGATCTTCTCGGGCGCCACGTAGGCCTCGATCTCGTAGTCCTGTAGCGTCTCGGCGTTGTCCTGCGACCAGTAACCCGCATCGGCACTGAACGCCCCGGGCACCTCCTCGAACGCGTCCACCGCCGCCTCGACCATCGGGATCAACTGGCGCTTGTCGTTGGCAGCCTGCACCACGTCGGCCGCCACGATCACCTGCCTCGCCGCGTCCACGGCCAGCTGGCAGTTGTAGCCCTGTATGAACGCGCCGTCACTGGAGCGCATGATCCGGCTCTGGGGGTCCGTGAAGTTGCGCTGTGCCTTCGGCGTTGGCTTCACCTCCCCCTCCCCCTCGCCGTCGCCCTCGCCGCTCTCTTCGGCCGCTCGTCGCGCTCGTTCCTCCAGCGCTGCCTTCGCCTCGGCGATCTTCTTCAGCCTGCTTTTCCGGTGCCTCAGCTCCTCGGGTAGCTCATCGCCCGTCTTGTCCACACCGTACAGCTCGTCCTCGGCACGGTCGTTGGCCTCCACCTCTTGGAACCAGCGCTGGATCTCCGCGGTGAGCCGCGCCTCTTCGGCCACCATGCGCTCGTAGCTCATCGCCTTATGCTTGCTCGCGTTCGCCTTCACCTTCGTCCCGTCGATCGCCACATGGCCCAGCTTCACCAGCCCCGCCTCCCGGCACAGCTGGAGTATCTGCGCGAACAGTCCGCCCAGGGCCTCGAGATGCCGCCTCCGGAACTCCGATAGCGTCCGGAAGTCCGGCTCGTTACCCGCGCACAGCACGCGGAACCCCACGTCCTCCATGGTGGCTCGCTGTAGCTTGCGTGCGCTCCTCACACCGCACGCGTAGCCGTACAACCACAGCTTCGTCATCATCGTCGGGTTGTACGGCGGGTAGCCTCGCTCCTCCGTGTAGCTCGCGTAGATCGCCGAGAGATCCAGACCCTCCACCACATCGCTCACGAAGTACGCCAGGTGCTCGGCCGGCAGCCACTCCTGTAGCGACGGTGGCAGCACCATCAGCTGCTCAGGATCGTACGGTCGGAACGTCTTCCCCATCTGGCACCTCCCCTTGATCCGTGCGGGTCCGTGCCTCAAATCTACTCTACCCCAGCACCCTCGAACATCCCCAATAAACGGGGGTGGGGGGATTACTCGGACAGGCTCCTAGCCAACCTCCGTCTCGACGGCGCGCGAGAAACAGCATCTCGCTCGCCGCATCCTCGAGGTCGGTGGCGATCAGCCGTCCTTCGTAGCGTTCTCCGATCGTTGGCACCGGCGTGTGCCCGATGATGTGCGCGCTCACATGGAAGTTCGACAGGACCGTGTCGAGGAAATCGCTAAGCGTGTCGCTGTAGATCAGCGCCCGATACCACTGAACGCTCTGCGTGCCGAAGAAGAAGTCGTAGCGGCGGGCCACCGCGGCCGAATCCAGTCTCGTCGCCTTACTGAACTCGGCGAGATACTCGGGGTCGTTCCAATGGACGAACAGCTCTTCGCCCATGAACGCCGCCAGCGAGTCCTGATATTGCTGGAGTGTGTAGTCCACGTATGCCGGGCTCATCCCCCCGTGCGCGAGGAGCAGGTCGCCCATCCGAACCAGCCCCGGCTTGCTCGCGAGCCAACGACCCAGAACCGA
>JAZDDA010000013.1:0-2176 GCA_036679625.1 Gemmatimonadota bacterium
GTTGCAATCGGGTCGCCCATTCAGTGCGGAGGATCGGAGGGGCACGACAACGGTCGTGATAGTGAACGAGTCCTTCGAGAAAGAGATCCTAGGAGGTGGTAGCGCCCTGGGGCGGGTCAAGTCCCGAGTTGTGTGTAAAAGTGAGAGGAAGCTCCTCGATGCTTCTGTTAGGCTGCCTTGGCGACCTCCTTCGGTTCGAGAAGCGTGAGATCCAGGTAGCGACGTTCGCTCCAGACCGCAGCAGTCCTTAGAGCAACCGCAGTGATGAGGCGGAGCGCGCTGGCTCGGTCGGGGAAGGCGCCGGCGCTCCGGATCCGACGCTTGATCTCGGTGTGCAGGCGCTCGAGGCTGTTCGTGGTGCGCAGTCGGGCCCAGTGGGGCTCGGGGAACGCGTAGAACTGGGTGGCGGCCGTGAAGCCCCGCTCAAGCACGTTGACTGCCTCGGGGAGCTCCTTGTGCCAGCGCGCCGTGATCTCGGCCAGGCGCTTCTTCGACTCAGCGAGCCCGGGGGCCCGGAAGACGGCGGCAACCTCGCGCGCCACACGCTTGCGCAGGCGATGCGGGACCTTGGCCAGCACGTTGCGTTGCAGGTGGACAGTACAGCGCTGGCGGCGCACCTCGGGCAGGAAGCGGCGCACCGCGGCTGCCAGGCCCGCGTGCTCATCCGCGATCACGAGCTGGACGCCGCTGAGACCACGCTCCAGGAGTTGCTCGAGGAGCTCCGACCAGCTGTTCTCCGATTCCTCAGGGCCCAGCGTGATGCCCAGGAGCCGGCGGTGGCCGTCCGGGCCCACGGCGTAGGCCACGAGCGCGCTCACGTTCTCGACCTTTCGGGCCCAGCGGGCATTGAGGAACGTCGCGTCCAGGTACAGGTAGGGGTGGGCCCCCTCGATGGGTGCACTCCGCAGCGTTTGCACGCCCTCGTCGAGCCGCTTCGCGACCCGGCTCACCGTCGAGCGTCCCACGCGCTCACCCATGAGTGCCTCGGTCACGTCGCCCATCTTGCGCTGCGACACGCCGCTCACGTAGGCCTCCACCATCATCGCATCGACTTCTTCACTCCTGCGCTGGTAGCGACCCATCACGTCGGCGGGCGAGCCGCCTTCCCGGCTGCGCGGGACCGTCACGTCGATCTGACCCAGGCTCGTAAGCAGGCGCCTCAGATACGTCCCGTTCCTGTGGCCCTTCCGGCTGCCGACCCGCTCGAATCGTCGCGCTCCGACCATCGCCTTCAACTCCTCCTCCAACACCATCTCGAGCGTTAGCCGGATCGCGCCCTGAAACAGCGACTTCAAATCCTGACGCAGCTCGTCTTGCGTGGCTGGCTCAACTTCGACCATCTTTTCCATGAGGAAGCTCCTTGTTCCGGTTCCGACCTGCTCACGCAGGCCGGACTCCCGGGTTCATGTGATGATGAATAATTCACAAGGAGCTTCCTCTTTCTTTTCCGGGCTGTCCACCCTCCTCGGACGCCCTCACCCCCTTTTACACAATCTTAGTGACACTACCATGCGACGAGCGCATGTGTGGATGGGCGGCGGTGGGTGAGCGGGGTGGACCCTCAGAACGGAGCGACACGTCCATGGCAGTGTGCTCTCAGTCGCGCATCGACTGATCGAACTCGGTCTCGGGAATAGGCTCGGGGTCCGTGGGGTCGAACTCGCCGGTCTGATCGAACGCGAAGATGCCCTGCGGCGGCGCCCGAGCCGGAGACGGTGGAGGGGGTCGGGTGGGGAGATCGAGATAGGAGAGGATGGCGTGTAGGGGAACGGGATCCGTAATGAAGGCGATGATGCGCATCGAAGCACCGCAGGACGGGCAGAGGAGCGGCAGGACATCGTAGATACGCGCGATGAGGGAGGCCCAGCGCGAGGACGGGCGGCGGCCCGGGGCGCCGCCTGACGAACCCGCGACGGACCAAGTGTCGAGCTGCCCCGAGGGCGACTCCTGTGCGCTACCCTGCTCACGCGCGAGCGCGATGACCTGATCCCTGAGCTTGGCATTGGGAGCCAGCACCCCGTGATAGCGGTGGCGATGGATGCGTGGCGGGTGAATGAGTAGAGCGAGTCGCTCGAGGAACTCCAGAGGAGTGAGCGAGAGAGCCGTGGTACCATCCGGTGCGGGATGGGGGAGACGATAGACGATGCGCTCGCCTCCAGGCGCACCGTACCCGGTA
>JAZDDA010000139.1:0-47296 GCA_036679625.1 Gemmatimonadota bacterium
CGCGGTCGACGTGGGAATGAATACTTCATCATCGGGGCGCATCCAGGCTGCGTCGCCCTTCTCGGCGAGTATCCCAACCACCTCAAAGCTCTGGCCACTGATCTGAATCGTCTTGCCCAGGAGGAGGGAGGGTGGCGTACTCAGATCCTCTGGGATGTGATTCCCCAGCACCGCTACCCTGCGGCGCCCCTGTACCTCACCCGGATCGAACCATCGCCCCAACTCGACCTGCAGGTTGTACATGTCGAAGTACTCGGGCCAGACACCCCGCACGGTGTTGCTCGAGTTGTACCGGGTATACGCGAGCTGTGTGCGCGAACTCATCTCGGGAGAGATGCGGAGGAGCCCACCGGTGCCGTCCCGAAGCGCCTCGGCGTCATCGACGGTGAGGTCCTCGGTTCCCCCTGTCGAAACGCCACCAAAGAAGCGCTGACCGGGCCGAATCGTGAGCACGTTGGTACCCATGCGCTCGATCTGCTCCTCGACCTGCCGTTGCGCGCCTTCCCCGAGGGCGACCATCGCGATCACCGCGGCGACACCGATGACGATACCGAGCGTTGTAAGCACGGATCTCATTGCGTTGGCACGAATCGCGCCGAGCGCGACCCAGAGGATTTCGAAAATCAGCATCGCCTACTCCTCACGCCCACGCCCACCGCCGCCGAACGGACTTCCGCCCGCGCGGCCACGGAATCTCTCGAGCTGCGCTGCCTGTTGTGCCAGAAGTTGCGCGGCACCGATCACGGCAACCTCGTCACCCTCCTCGAGCCCGCTGACGATTTCCGTAAAGTCCCAGTCGTTAAGCCCCATCATGACCACCCTGGGCTCCATGGCACCATCCGCATTCATCACGAACACCACGCCAGGGCGGGCTTCCCGCGTGGGACCGGCCTCGGCACCCGCTCCGGCACCGCCGCCGTTCGCCCTTCCAACCCGGTCCTGTCCGCCACCCACACGTCCGGAGAAGAGGGCTCGGGCGGAATCCTGCGTAATCTCGCCACGAGTCACACGAGCCCGAATCGAGTCGAACTGTGCGCGACCACCACCGCCAGACCCAGATGCGTCCGCCCCACCGCCTCCCGGGCGCTGCTGACCACCACCCGGGCGCTGCTGGCCACCCGGACGTTGGCCTCCCCCTCCGGGGCCGCCCCGTCCACCCACACTGCCCATCAGCGAGCGAAGGTCGAGCGTCTCAGGATCCAGTCCAAGTACCATCGCCGCCGCCCCCACGTCCTGGAGGGTGACGACTGCGTTGTTCGGGATCAGGAGCACATCGATCGCTTCAGCTATGGCGATCTCCACCTCGGCATTCATGCCTGGGCGGAGGAGCCCTCCACGATTATCGAGCCGAACGATTACCGGAAAAAAGGTTACGCTCTGCTGCACAACGGCCTGCGGCTCGATCTTTTCGACGGTCCCGAGGAAGGTCCGGTCTGGAAACGCCTCGACCACCACCGAGGCAGTCATGCCGGCTTTGATCTCACCCATATCGGTCTCATCGACCATAGTGCGGACCTGCATCTCGTCGAGATTCGCCATGACCACGAGCGTTGTTCCCCCCGAAACGTTCTGGGAGGCGGATTGGATTACCACTCCCTCTTCGACGTTCTTGCTGAGAATGGTTCCCGCGAGGGGCGCGCGAATCGTCACGTCATCAAGCCGCAGCTTGTTGAGCTCCTCGTTGGTCTGGGCCTTTACGAGCGTGGCACGCGCATTGGCGAACTCAAGATTTGCAGACTCGAACTCCTGCTCCGTAATCACCCCAGCTTCTCGCAACTCACTCGAACGAGTGAGCTGGGCCTCGGCGATATCCATTCTGGCATGGGCCACATCCAGATCCGCAGCAGCCTGATTGTATCCGTTGCGTACATCGCGAGGATCAACTTCAGCGAGAAGCGCACCGGGCTCGACCTTATCGCCAACATCCACGTATAGCCGCAGGATCTCCCCCGAAGCCTTTGAAGTCACGGCAACAGTCCGAAGTGGTTCGACCTCTCCAGTCGCCCCAGCTGTGATGTTCAATACGCCCCGTACGACAACCACAGTTGGGATCGAGACCGCGCCATTGGCGGCCTCCCCGGTCTCACTACACGCTACCACTAGAGGTAGCAGAATCATGGCGGCACCCCGCCCAGCCCATCTATTCATACCGATGCTCCCGCATGTTCGTTCACGAAATCCTTCTCGATCAGCCCATCCCTCAGGTGTATCTGCCGCCGTGCGTATTCCGCGATGTCATGTTCGTGGGTCACGATCACGATCGTCTGGCCCTCGCGGTTGAGGTCGACGAACACCGCCATGATTTCCGCACTGGTCACTGAGTCGAGGTTTCCGGTCGGCTCATCTGCCAGGAGAAGCGCCGGGTCGTTGACCAGGGCCCGCGCCACGGCAACCCGCTGCCGCTGTCCTCCAGAAAGCTCTGGGGGGCGATGCGTCATGCGGTCGCCTAATCCAACCATCTCAAGCGCCTCGATCGCCCGTCTACGTCTCTCTTTGGCCCCCACTCCACCGTACACGAGAGGCAGCTCGACGTTATGCAACGCCGTCGCCCTGGGAAGGAGGTTGAAGGTCTGAAAAACAAACCCAATCTGACGATTTCGGACTCCCGCCAGATCATCGTCACTCAGGTCACTCACCTTCTGGCCGTTCAGCCAATACTCCCCCTCTGTAGGCGTGTCCAGGCACCCCACGAGGTTCATGAAGGTGGACTTTCCACTTCCCGAGGGCCCCATGACGGCAACAAACTCCCCAGCTTCGATGTCCAGGTCTACGCCCCGCAATGCCCGCACGGTCTCAGCCCCCAGGACGTAGTCCTTCCTCAGTCCGCGGGTCTTTATGACTTCGCTCACAGCTCCCTCCCAAGAATTGCCTCTAGCGCAGCGCGGGCTAGTACATAGTCGTAGCGCGCCTCCACGAGATCGACCCGAGCCTGATCGAGCGCGACCTGGCTCGTGATCACATCCAGGATGATCGCCACACCTACCTGATACCTCTCCCGCACCACCCGAAGATCCTCATCCGCCACGGCCTGGGCCTCTTCGGCAATCGCGATCGACTCCTCTGCGGAGCCCAGGTTCCTGAGCGCTGCGTCCGTCTCCTGCCGCGCCGCTAGCCGGGCGTCGTCTTCCGTCATTCGTGCTACGCGTTGTGCGTAGGACGCGTTCGCCACGCCGCTTTCTCGCGTGAACCGATTGAAGAGCGGATACGTGAGCGAGAAGTTGAGGTTCCAGCTTCTGGTGAGATCCTGGAAGGAAGCCACCGTGTTCGACCAGTTGTAGCCACCGGAGAGGCCCACGCGTGGTAACCACTGGGTCTTCGCCGATCCAACCGCTGCTGAGGCTGCTGACGTGGCCGCAACGGCCGACATCACGGCAGGAGACAAGCCTTCGGCTTCCAACAGAAGCTCCTCATCCGTCGCTCCCAGCCCACGCGGAGACAAGTCCCCGGGCGACCCCGGCGCCACGGGACGGCCCAGCCCAACCTGGCGGCCCAGAGAAAACTGGGCTGCCCGGAGCGCGACCTCTGCATCCAGCACCGCCTTGCGGGAGTTCACCAGTTCGAGCTTGGTCCGGAGGGTATCCGAGCGCGTAGCCGCCCCCACAAGCGCCCGGGTCCGCGTGATTCCCAACGACTCTTCGGCCTGAGCGATCCTGCTCCTGGCGACTTCGAGGAGCTCGGCTTGACGAAGCGCGGTGTAAAAGAAGTTCTTGGTCTGAACGATCACAGACCATCGCTGGTCGGAACGCCTCGCCTCTGCCGCATTCATGTTTGCGCGGGTCCGGTTCATCTCCTTGCGACGCTCACCGCCGTCGAACAGTTCGAGATTCCCGTTGAGCGCATAGCTGTAGGAGTTGGCGCTGCCCGAAACGATGTTGCCGTTGTTGGCGTCGAACCTCTCGGTGCTTCGCTTTCCAAAGGTGGAGCTCGCATTGGCCGAGGGAAGGTACTGGCCCCAGGCACCCCTGTAGCCCTGGGCAGCGTTCCCAACCGCCTGATCGGCCTGGGCCATGATAGGACTCCGGAGCAACGACCGATCGATAGCCTCCTCAAGGCCGATCGTGGGGATCTCCTGCCCGGATGCCGACTCTATATCAAGGGCGAGGCCGCCCAAACCCAGCGCCCCAAGGGCACCAAGTGTTATCCATAATTTATTATTCATGATCTATCGGTTAGATTTCCTTGATGACCGCTCAGCCCGGCGTGCGTCATGCTCCACCAACAGGGCTTCATACTCGGTTACTTGTTCCGTTGAAAGGAGTTCTTTGATCCCATCACGCGTTTCCGTAATGATGCTCCTGTAGCGCGGACGGAACTCCTCCTCGAGCGCTTTCATCTCCTGACGGTATTCGTTCACTACCGCGTCGACGCTCTCCTTCTGCTCCACCGTGAGCCCCACACCCTCAACGATGAGCCCGCGCTTGCGTCCTTCCTCCCGTGACGCGCTGCGGTCCTCCGAGCTTGCAGGACTGGCATCCAAACGTCCGTCCCATGCTATACCCATGACGAACCCAGATCCGAAAAGAACCGTGAGAATCATGGCGGTAATCAGTTTCGGTTTCATTTCATTTCCTTGGCAATCAAAACGTCACGTCGGCAGCGAAGGTCACATTCTCTGCCCCATCCCTGACAAGATCCGGAAGCGCCGGCTCATCAAGTTCGGAAATCAGGACTTCTTCAACTCCCACCGGGCCCGCGAACTCGATCGTCCGAGTCTGAATCAGCATGAATCCGGCAATCGCGGCTGCAAGCGCAACGATGGGTACCAACGCACGCGTCCACGACTCGACCACATCTGTGATTGTCGCATGCTGCAAGCTGCGTCTGCGTAGCTCGACGCCCGCCTGAGACACGACGCGAAGGTGGAATCGACGCCAGTAGCTCGTGTCGTCGAATCCCGGATCCAACACGCCGAGAAGATCCACGATGTCCGGATCATCGAAGGCCGAATTCATCCCCCGCCCTCCGTCCGTTAGACCGCGATTTCGCTTCATGCCCGTTCCTTTACGATGTGTAACCATTTGTCTTCGTCCAACGTCGTCCTGAGAGCCTTTCTGGCAAAGTGCAGGTGAGACCGAACCGTGCCGGGCGGAATCTCCAGCCGCTCGGCGATCTCGCGGTGCTTCCATCCTTCCAGGTCGTGGAGAAGAACAATCTCTCTCTGGATCTGCGGGAGAATCTCAAGCGCTCTCATCAATTGTCCCCTCAACTCCGAGGCCTCGGCATCCCGGTCGGGCCCTCGGTCCTTGCTTTGGGCACTCACCGGAACCTGGTCCGTCTGCCTAAGTGCCTCACGCCTCACCAGGTTTCTCGACCGGTTGCGGACGATGGTCATCAACCACCCCCCGAACTTGTCCGGATTCCTGCATTCTTCGAGATGTTCCAGCGCCACCAGAAATGACTCCTGGGCCGCGTCCTCCGCATCTTCATGGCTACGGGTTATCGAAATGGCCACGGAATAAGCCGCCCGCATATAGCGGTCCACCAGCGCTCCAAACGCCCGTCCGTCCCCGCAACGAGCCTTTCGAACCAACCCTCCGTCCCGCATCTCTGCTTTCACATTCATTTAGACACGCCGGCGACCTTCGATGTTGAGATGCTCAGACCTGCCCCCCAGGTCGCCTGCGCCTGGGAAGAAACTCTAGAAGCGCCGTCCGCTGCTCCTCCGAGAGGATCTCCTCAAACCGCTCGACGAACGGCGCCTCAGCCCTCTGGAGGTGAGTGAACATCTCACGCATCCCCCCGCGATTCCCGGCTTCCCGCAGCACCTGCATTTCATCGGTCAGCGGCGCCAAAACGCTGTCAGCATCCTCGCCCAATGCGTTGAGCAAGAGCATCTGTTCATCCGTTATGGAGAGCTCCCCCTGATGCCCAACGGCAGTCGCCACCATCTGCTGGAGCCGCGGACCTCCAAAACCGCCGCGAGCCCCACCACCGCCCTGGGCCAGGAGCGGAGTCGTCGCCGCAGAAAGCATAATCGCCGTCCCTAGCATCACCACCGTGGATGCAATTCTCATTGTCGGTGTCCTCTTCCGATTGATCGTAGTCCGCATGTCAGAGCGCGTAGTGCAGTTCCGTAGTTTAAGACAACCTGTGGACCCCAATTGTTAATCGAGGCGCCATAGCCACTCGGGGAGTCAGGGGCCGGCGCGCCTGCACAGCTCTGCCAGCTCCTCATCGGAAAGGGATTCCAATGAAGAAACCGTGGTGAGAATTCTTCGCTGGGCCCCCTCCGGGTCGGCGGAGGGGCAGAACGTGATCTCCATTACCCTTGCTGGGCGCGCTAGACCGGTTCCTACTGTGCCGCTTCCCGTTGGTCGTACCAGCCACGGCTCGTTATCGACCGTGATCTCTCTAGTGGAGGGCGCACTGGGAGTATCGGTCGCCGTACCCTCAGCGGGGGTCCCCCTGGCGGGTGTCGGGCGCTTGGGCCGCTCCAATCCACCCTCATTTCCTTCGCTACTCGGAGGCTCGCTCATGGGGTATTCTGGGGCGAGCGCGTCCTTTGCGCGACCCTGCCTCGAACCCAGCAGCAGGCCATCTCGGCCCGAGTGATACGCCAACGAGCCTGCGGCGCCGGCCTACGGGAGCTATCCCCCCACAGCCTCGTTTGGTAGACTTCCATCAGCCTCTATGTTCGGCCCCAGACGGCACCGGCTGTCCACCCTCAACCACGATTCCATGAGCGCGTCCCTGAACAGCGTCTTGAACCCCAGCACGGTCGCCGTGATCGGCGCTAGTCGTCGAGAGGGTACGATCGGCCATACGATCGTCGCCAACCTCCTCAGGCATGGCTTCCAGGGCACCGTCTACCCGGTGAACCCTCACGCTAAGGCAGTGCACTCCGTCCGCGCCTATCCCACGATCGGCGAGGTGCCCGAGTCTGTAGATCTTGCCGTTCTGGTGGTCCCCAAGGAACACGTGCTGGGGGTCGCCCAACAGTGCGGGGAAGCCAACGTCGGGGCACTCGTCGTCATTTCGGCTGGCTTCAAGGAGGTCGGAGGAGCGGGGCACCGACTTGAACAGGAGCTGGTAACGTGTGCCGCTGGGTTTGGGATGCGCCTGGTGGGGCCAAACTGCATGGGGGTCCTCAACACCCGAAGCGATGTGTCGATGAATGCGACGTTCGCTCCGTCGATGCCACCGGCCGGAGGCACGAGCTTCATGAGCCAGTCCGGTGCGATCGGAGTCACGATTCTCGACTACGCTGCAGAGCTGGGGATCGGAATTCACAATTTCGTTTCGGTCGGAAACAAGGCGGATGTCAGCGGAAACGACCTGCTCGAGTTTTGGGAGGACGATCCGGAGACACGATCCATTCTCATGTACCTCGAGGGCTTCGGACACCCAGAACGGTTTACCACGATCGCACGGCGCGTCTCCCGCAAGAAGCCGATTATTGTGGTGAAGTCCGGTCGAACCAGAGCAGGGGCGGCAGCGGCGTCTTCGCACACCGGCGCCCTCGCCGGCACCGAGGTCGCAACCGAGGAGCTTCTCGCGCAGTGCGGTGTTCTTCGGGCCGACTCGATTGAAGACCTCTTCGACTTCGCGATGGCGTTCGAAGGACTTCCCATTCCCCAGGGAAACCGCGTTGCGATCATCACCAACGCGGGGGGGCCCGGCATCATGATCGCTGACGCCTGCGAGGCTGCGGGGCTGGAGGTCGCGCCTCTCAGCGCTGAAACTCAGAAACGGCTTGCCGCAGCGTTCCCTGCGGAGGCGTCCGTCCGGAACCCGGTGGACATGATCGCCTCCGCGACTCCCGAGAGTTACCAGGTCGCACTCGATACGGTACTCGAGGACCCGGCAATCGATGGTGCCATCGCAGCGTTCGTACCTCCCCTCGGGATACGCCAGCAGGATGTGGCCCAGAGCATTCTGGCCGCCGCCGAGCGCCATACCACCAAGCCGGTGCTGGCTGTATTGATGGGCCGGGAGGGGCTGCGACAGGGACGGGCGGACCTCCGCGAAGCGGGGATCCCCACATACATGTTTCCAGAGTCCGCGGGGAAGGCACTCGCAGCCATGGTCCGCTACGGACAGTGGCTGGCTCGCCCCGTCGAGGCTCCACACGAATTTGACGTGGACCGCGACCACGTCACCTCGGTCCTCGACAAAGCCGAGAGGGAGGGACGAGACCGGCTGCTCGAGCCCGAGGCACTCTCCGTCCTCAATGCGTATCGAATCCCCGTTGTTGAGTACCGCGTCGTGAGGTCCCCGAGCGAGGCGACCGAGGCGGCCGAGGCCCTGGGCTTTCCCCTTGTCGCGAAGGTCATTTCCTCGAAGATCGTCCACAAGAGCGACATCGGCGCGGTCAGGATCAACATCCGGTCGCACGAGGAACTCGAGGAGGCGATCGAGACGCTGCACTCGAATGTGCACCAACACGCTCCCGGCGTAGAGATGGAAGGCGTCGTTCTGGCCCAATACCTCACCGGTGGGAGGGAGACGATCGTAGGGATCGGCACCGACCCAACGTTCGGCCAGGTGCTGATGTTCGGACTGGGCGGGATCCACGTAGAAACGCTGGCCGATGTGGCGTTCCGCATCTTGCCGGTGACGCGCCAGGATGCGGCTGACATGATCACATCACTCCGGGGTCACGCACTCTTCGAGGGACTCCGTGGTGAATCTGCGTCGGATGTCGCAACGGCAGAGGAGACAATTCAAAAGCTCTCCCAACTCGCGAAGGACCATCCGAGGATCGCGGAGCTCGACGTAAACCCGTTCCTGTTGTTTGAAAAAGGCGGGGCTGCTGTCGATGCTCGCATCGCATTGCGCGCGACCCCCTCGACGTGAGCCCCTGCCGAGCCACATCTTGGAGAGAACCTTCTCGCTCCGCGGAGAATGCATGACAACACCCCCACCGAAGACCGACGACGAAACAAAGAGAGAGCTGGCTCAGCTTCTGCGGCTGCACGCCCGTCTGCTCACGCAGTTGAACCGGGTAAGGGAGGAGCTGAACCTTCCCTCGACAAAGGCTCTTCTCGCCGATCTACGCGACCGTATCGGTTCGGGAGCCTCGAGCGAGTCGGTGTCCGACGTCACCGCGGCCATCGAAGAGGCGCTGAAGGCTGTGCGTCTGAGCGAGTCCACGATCCGCGCAGAGTTCAGCGAAGATCATGCGACCATCACCGTCGAAGGAGTCGACAACCTTCCGCCCAAACTCGCCTTCTTCCTCACCGAGCGATCCGAGTTTCCTGGATTTTCGTATGAGGTGCACCAGGATGAGAACCGAGGATGGGTCATTCGCTGGAAGGAGCACACGATGACCGGGACCGTCCGTGGGTTCGGCCAGTTCTACGAGCGCCCCTACGCATGGCTGCATTCGGAGGACACAGCGGCGGGGAGCTAGTGCACCGTTGCCGAAGTCTCTCGGCCAGTCGACGGCACGGTGCATCCGAGGTTCCCAGCGTTGGAACTCCTTGCCGTAGCTGTGCTACGCCGCGTCGTCCCGCCTTGATCGGTGGCTCGAGGACTCCGACAACGGTACACTAGCCTGAGGGCGAGCTGGCCTGGAGCGCTTGCAACACCTGTTCTCCGTAGAACATGCGGATGTACTTCCCCTGGATCGCTGTAACCCTCCGAACCGCCCAGACGAGCTGTACATAATTGGGCTCGCGGGGTTGGGATAACAGCTTCATCCCAACCTCATTCGGCAGTCGATCCCCCTTGCGATTGTTACATGTCGAGCAGCAGGTCACGACGTTCTTCCAGGTGTTCGTCCCACCTCTCGACACGGGGAGAACGTGGTCCCGGGTGAGGAACTGCCGCCCTCGGAGGTCATACCGATGGCGACCGCAGTACTGGCAGGCGTAGGCGTCCCGCGCAAATAGGAATGTGTTGGTTACCTGCCTGCGGAAACGGTGCGGCACATGCACGAAGGTGACCAACCGGATCACAGTCGGAAACGGCAACTCCCTACACTCCGACCGGAACACTCGCTTGGCGTCAGCTTCGACGACCTCAGCCTTGCGGTCGATTACCAGCCGCACCGCCCGACGAGCAGGAATCATGGTCAGCGGTTCAAATGAAGCGTTGAGTGCCAGGCACCCCATACGAGACTCCTACTTCCACCTTCTTGGTGGCGGGGGTCGCAGCCTTACACCCATCCGCCACCCTGCAGTGAAACAGTCAGATCCAACGTAAGAATTGCGGTCCTATCCTTCGGTTCGGGTACCGTATATCGCTGGGTTGCAGAGCGCAACCGTCGTCTAGAGCAGTGCAGTGGGGTCGCGATCCAGGATGATCCGAACGTCACCCCCGGTGGGTCGCACCTCATACCGGAGCCCCCGAGCGACTTCTCCCAGCTCGCGCGCCGACGCGCTACGAAGGAGAAAGTGCCACCTGGCCCTTCCATGAAGTCTCTCGATAGGGCACGGTGCCGGACCGACTACCTCCACTCCCCCTGTTCTGGCTACCCCGCAGTTCCGCGCCCAGCGTGCTGCCTTTTCGGCACCCGAAGCGGCCAACTCGGGATCGGGACTGCTCACCACGACGTTGATGAGCCTGATGTGGGGGGGATAGCGAGGCTCCAGGCGCTCCTTCAGTTCCCGCTTGGCAAAACCCTCGTAGTCGTGTTGAAGTGCGGCCTGGATTACATAATGTTCCGGAACGGCGGTCTGGATCAGGACCTCGCCCCCCAGCACACCACGACCGGCGCGGCCGGCAACCTGGCTCAGGAGTTGGAAGGTGCGTTCACTCGCCCTGAAATCGGGGAGGTGAAGGCCTACATCCGCGTTGACGACGCCCACGAGCGTCACTCCCGGGAAGTCGAGTCCCTTGGCGATCATCTGGGTGCCCAGGAGAATGTCGACCTCGCGCCGTTCGACCCGATCCAGGATCTCGTGGTGGGCCCACTTCCCCGATGTCGTGTCCACATCCATGCGGGCGAGGCGGGCCGTTGGGAACACCTCCGTAACCACACGTTCGACCTGTTCCGTGCCCAACCCCCGACGCGAGAGATCTTCCCCTCCGCAGCGGGGGCATCGCCCCTCTTCTCGTACCTCATGACGGCAGTGGTGGCAGACGAGGCGCTTCGAAGCCCTGTGGTAGGTCAACGAAACGGCACAGTTCGGGCATTGCTCCACCTCGCCACACTCTCGACACTGGATGAATGCCGAATAGCCCCGCCGGTTCAGGAGCAGAATCGTCTGCTCCTTCTTTCGCAGACGATCGGAGATCGCCTCTACGAGCGGAGGAGAAAGCACCACACCGGCCTCGCTACTTGCGGAGCGTTTGCGGTCTTTCTGCGCGCGGGCCCTCACCTCTCGAAGGTCGATCACCCGAACGGGTGGGAGAGTCCCACCTCCCACGCGCTCGGGAAGTGTCAGGATCTCGAACTTGCTGCGCTCTACATTGCTCCAGCTTTCCAACGACGGGGTCGCGCTCCCCAGCACGCATATCGCACCGCACTGGGCCGCACGGACAA
This sequence comes from Gemmatimonadota bacterium, assembly GCA_036679625.1. Classification (GTDB taxonomy): domain Bacteria; phylum Gemmatimonadota; class Gemmatimonadetes; order Longimicrobiales; family Gaopeijiaceae; genus JAZDDA01. Next base: position 11,429 of record JAZDDA010000139.1, read on the forward strand.
CGGCCAGGTCACGAGCGTGATACCGGGGGGTCTCACCCTGTTTGTAACTCCCGTCGTGCTCCTCGTCGACGACGATCGCTCCAAGGTTTTCGAGGGGAGCCATGAGCGCCGAGCGCGCCCCTACCGCGATCCTCCGTTCCCCAGAGCGGAGCTGCCTCCACGCATCATAGCGCTCTCCAACCGAGAGCCCCGAGTGTAGAACCGCAACGGCATCCCCGAAGTGAGACCGGAAGCGGGTCACTGTTTGAGGCGTCAAAGCGATTTCGGGCACCAGAACGATGCCAGAGCCTCCCCTCTTCAGTACCTCACGTAACAGCTCGATGTAGACGAGGGTCTTTCCTGAACCCGTGATGCCGTGAAGGAGAAATGGCCGGGGAGCACCTTCGTCGAGGGCTGCGTGGAGCCTTTGGATGACTCCCGCCTGCTTTGGCGTGGGTGACAGTCGGGCAGGCTCGACCGCCGGTCGCGCCGCAAAGGGATCCCGCATCACCTCCTCATCGACGACCTCGGCAATCCCCTTTTCCTCGAGTCCGGTGATCACCGCACGAGAGAACCCGTGCTGACCCGTCAAATGAGCCAACTCAAGACTCCCCGCGTTGGCCGCGAGCTGCTCGTAGGCTTCCCGCTGCCGCCGCGCCCGCCTGAAGGTCGTCTCCACCTCATCGAGGGTCTCGATCCACTTCAGCAGCTTCACCATGCGCCGCATCTTTACCGGGGGTGGCCTGGGAGGAAGGGTCCGGTGAACGAGGCCTCCCCGATCTACAAGGCTTCGGATTTCGGGCCAGATTGAGCCCATGCCGAGACTCTTCCTGAGCGAGCGCACCCGCTGGGGACCGGAATGCGTGGCGAGCGCCGCGAGCAACCGGGCCTCTCGCGATGAAACTCCCGAAGGGGCAGTCTCCGCCAGCGATAGGTAGTCCCTCGAGGCATCGGACAGCACGGCAGGGAGGGCTGTACGAAGAGCCAATCCGAGCGGGGCTACGTAATACGCCGCCATCCACTCACACAGCGCAAGCACACCCTCAGAGAGCGATGGCTCCTGTTCGAGCGTATCCAACACGCCTCGGATGCCAGAACGATCGGGATCTCGTCCTGGGCCGACCACCCACCCGATCCGTTCCTCTCTACGAAAAGGCACCAAAACGCGGGTGCCTACAGGCGGGCGCGGACCCGCGATCGAGTAGGTGAATGTCCCTTCGAAGGGAAGCGGGAGTGCGACCTCGACGAACGTCCGGTCCATCAAAGGAGCACGAAGATCTCGGTCTGAGTTTCCATCGGTGTCACCAGGGGTCCCTCCGCCCCCCAATGCACATTCACCTCACTGCGTATCCCAATATCATCCGCGAGGTAGATTCCGGGCTCGACCGAGAACCCAACGCCGGTTACGAGCGTTCGATCATCCCTCGTCTCGAGGTTGTCGAGGTTGGGACCCGACCCGTGCAGGTCGCGGTCAATCGAATGGCCCGTCCGATGGACGAAGTACCTTCCGAATCCGGCGTCATCGATCACCTGTCGGGTCACATCGTCGACTTCGTATCCGTGGACTGTAGCGCCCTGCTCCGCCTTCTCCCGCAGGAACTGGAGAGCCGCGTCACGCGCGTCGCGAACGACCTCCCATATCCCCTGCGCGCGCGCCGGCACGTGATCGTCCAGTATGCCCATCCAGGTCTGGTCGGCGGGAACTCCATCAGGGCTCGCCTTTCCCCACAGGTCAATCAGGAGGAGATCGCCGCGCTTGATGGTCTCCCCGACCTCGCCCGGATTGTAATGGGGGTCCGCAGCTCGTGGCCCGATGGCCACGATGCAGTCCGCATCGAGCCCCACGCCACGTGAAGCGAGCTCATCGCAGATCCACCGCGAGAGCACGCCCTCCGTCAGGGGGGCATCGGCCTTCACAGCGTCGGCGGCCTGCTTGAAGGCGTCTGCGGCGACCCCCTTCACGACCTCAGCAGAATTCTTGTGCTCCTCGAGTTGAGCCTCGGTCCACACCGAATGAAATGTGGTCACCAGATTCCCCGAGCTCACGAGCTCCAGATCGAGTTTGGCGAGCATATCGAGGATGCCCCCGGGAGTGAGGTCGAGCGTCGGGACGCTGTTCCCGGGCGAGACCTCCATCGCCAGCCGACTCCGACCCTCCAGGAGTTCAGCCAACCGCTCTTCCATCTCCCGCCACCCGGCGTAGTCCATCTTCTGCCACGGCCAATGCCCCCATGAGGAGTGCTCAATGGCGTGGATGAGGGCAACGGGGTCACCCTCGGCAGGGATCAGCGTGAATGATCTCCGAGTGGTCCACTCCAGACCAAGAAGGCTCCGCGCAATTTGATTTTGGCCGTGAAACTCAAAGAGCAACCAACCGTCGAGTCCCGACTCCCGAAGCGCAGCTTGAACATGCGCGATCCCTTCAGGAGTCGCGAGCAGGGCATCCTGACTCACGTCGATAATCCAGTTCTAAGGTGATAGGTCGATTCGTTCAGGTGCCGTCGGCGTCAGCACCAAAGAGCGGAAGGCCCGTGACCTCCGCGCCCGAGAGCTCTGCCTCCGGGCGGGCGGCATCAGCGGGCATTGGCTCACCGTCTCGGTCCGCGCGGGGTGATCCGTCGAGTTGCGTCCCGCCATCGAAGGGCCGGGTCCCCTTCACCAGGTCCAGCCCCAGAATCCGCTCCCGTGTCAGGAGGTTATGGACTTCACGCTCGCGAGCAAGTGCCGTCCATGCCCCCCGCCATCCCCAGATCCTCCACGCTCGCCTGAGAATGCCGAGTTTTTCGCGCAAAGAGAAGAGTTCCGCAAAATCCGGAAACGGCTTGCTCACCTTCGGGCGAAATGCTGTCTCTTCGTCGGACCAGTCTTCGATGTGAAGATTCTCCAGACCCGCCTCCTTCAGGAGCTTCTTCCATTCGACGAGCATCAACGGCCTCGTTCCGAGATGCTCTGAGAGGATCCCCCTACGAGCCTTGTCCACCGGGGCCTTCCACATCGGCTGTACCAGAACGACATGCCCGCCTGGCTTGGTCACCCGGACCACCTCTGCGATGGCATCCGCCGGATCAGCTCGTGCGGTGAGAGCAAGCTCCGCGACGGTCACGTCGAAGATCCCATCCTTGAAGGGGATCTTATCGACCGGGGCATGCTGCAGGTGCGCCCGATCCAACAGGCCGGCGTCCCGGAGCCGCCCCTCCGCCGATTCGATGGCCCGAGCATCCTCATCTACCCCCGAGGCCTGGATTCCGAACTCGCGCACGAAGTACTCCACCGTGACGGCAAGGCCGCACGCGACGACCAACACCTCGCTGGTTTCCGACAAGTCGGTGAGCCGCGCAATCTGACGGTATAGCTCGGGTCCGCCCGGCGGGAACGCTGGGTGGCGGGCGAGACGAACGAGGTCGACCATCGAGGGAACGGCGGTCTTCCTCAATCCCTCGCCGGAAGGGGTTGATGGCATGGGGAAAGAATACGGGCGGGATTCCCCGCGGGTCAATCATCGGGGAACAACCACCGCCTAGAAGATCGGCTCCTCAGAGGAATCGAGGTCCGCGAGAGCTTCCTTGAGGACCGCCTCGTCTTCATCGTTCAGCGGAGCGCCCGTCGTCGCCAGAGGGACGGGGTCCCTTCGGCTGATCGCTCGCAGAATGAGCATGACGATTCCCACGCCGACGATCATTGCAGCGAACGGAACCGACCAGGCGACGAGTCCGATACCCGAGGCGCGGGGGGTAGCCAGGAGCGTGTCACCATGGCGTTCGAGGACCCACTCGATGATCCGGTCGGCGGACCATCCGTCGTCACGCGCGAGAACCTGGATGGAGTCGCGAAGTAGCGCCCCACGGGCAGACGAGCACACCTCGAGCATCAGCCCGGGGCAATAGGGAGACTTCAGCGCACCGATCGCCTCGTCTGCCTCGGGGTGCGGGCGCACCGGTTCAACCGCTTCCTGGAAGGTCGTTTGCGCCGCGATACCCGACGAAGCTGCGACCCCGATAGCGAAAAGAACCGTGGAAATCAAACGCATCTTTCGCATGCGATCATCCTCAAAATACCATGCAGGAATCGGCACCGGGACGCCCCGGCGTCGGCCGTGTAAAAAGGTACACCTGAACACGTCTAACGGGCCAGCCGTGTGCAGCTAGGGGTAGTCTAGTCCGGCAAGGGCCCGAACAACCGCTAGCGCGCCCTGCGCCGTCCGCCTGGGCTCGTACCCACCCTCCAGCACCGCTACCACGCCGGCCTCACCCACGCGATCCATCACCGCCCGAGTCAACCGGTGAAAATCCTCCGGCTCGAGGAGAAAATCACCGAGGGGATCCCCAGCCATCGTGTCGAAGCCAGCCGAAATGATCACGAAGTCAGGTTCGGCGACCCCCACCGCTGCGTCGAGCGCGGTCCCAAACTCACCGTGATAGACCTCCGCCGTGGTACCTGCCGGCAGCGGTACGTTGAGCGTCCATCCCCTGCCCTCTCCCGCTCCGGTGTCCTCCACGGCTCCGGTGCCCGGATAGTGCGGCGACTGGTGCAGCGACAGATAGAACACCGACCCATCGTCGAAGAAGGTGTCCTGAGTTCCATTCCCGTGGTGCACATCCCAGTCAACGATGAGCACGCGCTCGGCGCGACGCTGAGTTCGCAGCCAACGTGCGGCAATCGCGACCGAGTTGAAGAGGCAGAATCCCATGGCCTGCGAAGGAGTCGCGTGATGTCCTGGAGGCCGTGCCGCAACGAATGCGTTGCGGAGCTCGCCGTCCCCCACCCGCTCCACTGCCGTCAGGACGGCGCCCACCGATCCCACGGCCGCGTCCCATGACGCCCCCGACACGATCGTGTCGCCGTTGAGCTGTACCGGCTCACCCTCTACGCCCGACACCTCGATGGCACTCCGCACATTTCTGATGTGCTCGGGGGTGTGCACGAGCTCCAGTTCGGCGTTGGTGGCTTCGCGCACTGGTACCTGGACTACATGGCCATGGAGAGCAAGGAGGTCCTTGCCGACGGTAGATGCGAGAGAGCGTAGCCGACCCTGATGTTCGCGATGCCCCCAACCCGTGTCGTGAAGTGCGGAGTCAGGGTGAAGCAGGAAGCCGGTCGGAGGGGAAATTTCTCTCAGGCCCCCGCCGTGCGCGCCCTGGCCCGTTCGATGCGCTCCTGAATCGTGCACACGGTGTAGGTTCGGGAGCGCAATGCGATAAGTGCGTCACAGGCGGCGCTGGTAGCCGACATCGTCGTGAGGTACGGCACACCGTGGGTTATGGCCGCCCTTCGCATCGCGTAGGCGTCATATTGGGACTGCTTGCCCATCGGCGTGTTGATGAGGAAGTCGACCTCGCCGCTCACAATGCGATCGACGATGTTGGGGCGCCCCTCCCCTACCTTGTACACGCGCTCAGATGGGATACCCAGCCTCTGCAGATAATCGTGGGTTCCTCCGGTCGCGATGATCTCGTATCCCATATCGTGGAAACGCCGCAGGATCGGAGTTACAGTCTGCTTGTCCGCGTCGTTCACCGTTACGCAGAGGCGCCCGCCCTTTACGGGGAGGAGGTTGCCCGACGAGGCCTGGGCCTTCGCGATCGCCATACCGAACGAATCATCGAACCCCATCACCTCTCCGGTGGAACGCATCTCAGGGCCGAGCAGGATGTCCACCTCGAAGCGGTTGAAGGGAAACACGGCCTCCTTTACCGCAACTCCGGCAACCATGGGCTCTTCCGGAAGATCGAGGTCGGCGATTCGCTCCCCCATCATGACCCGAGCCGCCAACCTCGCAAGCGGAATCCCCGTCGCTTTTGAGACGAACGGGATCGTCCGCGAGGCCCGTGGGTTCACCTCGAGCACATACACCATGCCGTCTTTGATCGCGAACTGAATGTTCAGGAGTCCGACCACACCAAGTTCGAGCGCAAAGCGCCGGGTGAGCGTCCTGATTTCGTCGATCTCGTCAGCTCCGAGGAGGTAGGGCGGGAGCACACACGCGGAATCGCCCGAATGCACGCCCGCATTCTCGATGTGCTGCATCACACCGCCAATCATGACGTCGGTGCCGTCGGCCAATGCGTCGACGTCGGCCTCGAATGCGTCTTCGATGAAGCGGTCGATCAGCACGGGGTGGTCAGGGGAAGCCTCGATCGCCCGACGGAAGTAGTCCATGAGTGACGCCTCGTCGAAGACGATCTCCATGGCCCTCCCGCCGAGCACGTAGCTCGGCCGGACAAGAACCGGGTAGCCCACTTCGGTAGCTACCTCCACCGCACGGTCTACCGAGGTGGCAACGCCGTTCTCGGGCACGCGCGCACCCACCTTCTTGCACACCTCAGCGAAGAGCTCGCGGTTCTCTGCCCGATCGATCGCCTCCACCGTGGTCCCCAGGATCGGGACTCCAAGGTCGGCCAGCGGCTTCGCGAGGTTGAGTGGTGTCTGGCCACCCAGCTGCACCACAACCCCCAGCGGCCGTTCGCGCGCCACGATCTCGAGCACATCCTCAAGCGTCAACGACTCGAAGTACAGTTTGTCGCTGACATCGAAGTCGGTCGAGACGGTCTCGGGGTTCGAGTTGATCATGATCGTCTCGTACCCGGCTTCACTCAGCGCGAGAACGGCCTGCACGCAGCAGTAGTCGAATTCGATGCCCTGACCGATCCGGTTGGGACCGCTCCCGAGAATGATCACCTTTTCACGATCGCTTGGGCTCGATTCGTCCTCGTCTTCGTATGAGGAGTAGAAGTACGGGGTGGCGGCAGGAAACTCCCCGGCACAGGTATCGACCACGTTGTAGGTCGGCCTCAGATCCCACGCCCATCGCCTCTCTCGAACCTCCTCCTCGGTCTCCCCGCGGAGAGCGGCGAGCTGGATATCTGCGAATCCATCCCGCTTCATCCGGCGCAGCGCCGCTCGGTCCACCTCACGGAGATTCGCGTATTCCCGCTCCATCTCCATGATCTGGACCAACTGATCAATGAACCAGGGATCGATCCCGGTCGCCGTGGAGATCTCTGCGAGGGTGAGGGTGGGGTGAGCTGGATCCTCGGGGTTAACCACGAGATCTAGCGCGCGACGAATCTGGAACGGGCGCTCCGCCCTAGGCACGCGAAGCGCGTTCAGAAGTGCCTCCGGATCATCCGCGGTGAGTCCGTCATCCTCGAGCGTGTCTCCTACCTCCCACCCAATGCGCCCGATCTCAAGACCACGCAGGCCCTTTTGCCACGCACTTCGGAAGGTCCGCCCAATCGCCATGGTCTCCCCGACCGCCTTCATCTGCACTCCGAGAACCGGATTCACCTCCGGGAATTTCTCAAAGGCAAAGCGGGGGAACTTCACGACCACGTAGTCGAGCACCGGCTCGAAGGATGCGGGCGTGTTCTCGGTAATGTCGTTGGCGAGCTCGTGCAGCAGGTACCCAACCGCGAGCTTGGCTCCGACCCGGGCGATGGGAAACCCGGTTGCCTTCGACGCCAGCGCCGACGACCGGGACACACGGGGGTTCATCTCTACGATCAGGAGGTCGCCCGTAACCGGCGAGACGGCAAACTGAATGTTGCACCCCCCCGCCTCAACTCCGATTTCGCGAATGATGGCAATCGCCGCATCGCGCATCTTCTGATACTCGACGTCGGTCAGCGTCTGGGCCGGTGCAACCGTAACCGAATCACCGGTGTGGACGCCCATCGGATCGAAGTTCTCGATGGAACACACGATGATGACGTTGTCCGACGCATCCCGAACGACCTCGAGCTCAAATTCCTTCCAGCCGATCACCGACCGATCGATGAGGATTTCCGTGATCGGAGAAGCAGCCAACCCCTTCTTCGCCTGGACGAGAAGCTCTTCCTTGTTGTAGGCAATCCCTCCGCCCGTTCCTCCCAGGGTGAAGGACGGCCGTACGATAGCTGGGTAACCGACGTCGTCGGTGATCGCGAGCGCCTCTTCGAGGGTCCGGGCGAACCCGCCGTGAGGCACCGAAAGCCCGATCCTGTCCATCGCGTGGGCGAATTTTTCTCGGTCTTCGGCCATCTTGATCGAGCGGGCATTCGCCCCGATCAACTCGACCCCGAACTCCTTCAGAACGCCCTGCTCCTCGAGCTCGAGCGCGATGTTCAGCGCGGTTTGTCCCCCCATCGTGGGGAGGAGCGCGTCGGGCCGTTCCTTTTCAATCACCCGCGCAACCCATGCGGGGGTGAGCGGCTCGATGTAGGTAGCCGCAGCGAGATCCGGGTCGGTCATGATGGTAGCCGGATTCGAGTTGACCAGGATGACCCGGTATCCCTCCTCCTTGAGCGCCCTTACCGCCTGGGTTCCCGAATAGTCGAACTCGCACCCCTGACCGATGACGATGGGCCCCGAGCCAAGAATGAGGATGGAGTTCAGGTCAGTGCGTTTAGGCAAGGAAAAAGTGGGTCGGGCTTCCCGGGAGGGAAGCGGTTTCAGGCGCTGGGAAGGGGTTCTCTCGCATCGCCGGGAAAGGTGTCGGAATGGACCATAGCGTGCAAGCCTGACGGTTCCAGTTCGGCGCCCGGTCCGCGTTCGGACAGTGATCCCCTGGGGCCCTCCTCCGTCTTGGCGGTGACCTGGGGTGGCAGACTCACCCCCACAACGGTTCCGTGCCCTGCCAGATCACTCTTCTTTTTTCGATTCGCTCCGTACTGCCTTCGACAGCGCGAGCCCGAAGCCTCCCCACACAAACAACAAAATCACAGCCATTGTAATAATCGCACCTGTGGTCACGGGCCCTCCCTCATTGCATTGATGAATACCTCGTGTGCACTAACGCGACACCGAAACGGTAATACCACTCACGTCGGCGATCCCCTGATCGTTTCCTGAAACTGCCTCGATAACCGTCACGGAGGGCATCGTTGCACCCACATCCTCAACGATGATCAGGAACGGTAAGCTTCCGGGCGCGCCGCCCACCACCACTACACGATGCGTGGTCGCACTAAGGCGGTTGGAGAAAACTCGCGTCGTGCCTTGCGGCGAAAACCCCGTGATCCCCATGCCCTCGACTGTGAGTACGACGGCGCCCACCGGGATGCTACCCGATTCCACCGTTGCCTGCAGGCTTCCGGGCCCGCTCGGTCCGCCGTCGCCACACGCGGCGACCAACAGCGCTGCGCTCAATCCAAAGACCAGGGCTCTCATCGGATTTCCTCATCGCGGCGGGGCACCATACGGATCACAATCGGCGCCCGTGCCTCGAGGGCCGGGGCAGACACGGGGGCATTTGGATTGCTGAGCACGTAGGCCCGGAAATCGCCAAGGTCGTACCTTCCGTCCGCATTTCCACGCCGGTCCAGGTACACGCCCAGCGAGAGGTCGATTGCCCCGGCCTGCAGAAACGGCGATGCCATAGTCAGAAGACCCACCGTGGGTGGCGTCACGCGTACATTGAGCATCGCGTCGGCCTGAATGCCGATCGCATCTGTGGCCCGAATCGTCACCTCGAAGGTGCCGTCCTCGACCGGCACGCCGAGGATGGCTCCGACCGAATCGGTGAGGGGTGAGAGAAACGTCCCTGCCGGAAGCACTCCCAGCGCAACCGACCACGCGACAGGGGCATTCGCCTCGACGACAAGGAACTGAACGTCCTGTGTCGTGGCAGCCTCGAGCTCCACCTCAGTGGGCGCACCCGAGATCGCGAAGGTCACGTCGAACGCCGCTCCTGCGGTCGTTGGTGCAATGACCGTGAGCAATAGAGGATTCGGCTGCCCTGCGAGCGCACCCGTCCATTGGGTGAACGAAAACCCGGTCTTGGCCTCGGCAAAGACAGAGGTCTCGACCCCGGGCCGCACCCACCCATCCCCTGCCGGCGAATCGGTCAGAAGGATCGCAGGCACTACTCCTACAGCGGAGCTCGAAAAGGTGACGTCTAGAAGGACCTCAGGAATCCCATATGTTACGGAGAACGTGACGTCCGACATCGGCGTCTGCACGGTTCGTGTCCGGTCCGGCACGCCGTCGGTCCACTCAGCAAAGCCGTTTCGAAGCCCGTTCACGCCAAGCCCCCCGGCGTCTGCACCCACCTCGTGCGTCTCAAAGGGTGCGGAGGTGAAGGTGTGGTCTCGTGTCGTGGCGCGTACCCCGTCGACGGTAAAAAGCGGGTCTGTACCTGCTGCACCCAGGGCCGTCAGCGTCACGTCTTGAAAGCCTGAGATCAGTTGGAACTGCATCTGCTGCCCCACGGCCTGGATATCGGTGATCGTCACTCCAGTGGTGGAGTCGAGATGCGATCGGGAGTCTGGGATCGTCGCGTCGTGGAACGCCGTATTCCCACTCGCCCCCGGGAAGGGGTCGCCCGTGTCTCCCCGGCCACCTCCGGGCTCCTGCAGCTCGTTCAAGCCATCTGCCTGCCTGAGCCATACCCCCATGCGCGCCGCAGTGGTATTCACGCGATTGAAGGGCCGCCGATTCTCGATCTGCTCCGGGTCGACCCTCCAGACGAACAGGCCTGTGGTCGGAAGGAAAACGTCAGTCCCAATCCTCTGCCGGTTCTCGAGGAGGTAGAAGTCCCCGGACCCGTCACCTACATCGACCTTGTAGATCGACCCACCCGACTCGACCGGATCCAGTGTGAGGGTGAAGGTCCCCGCACCAGAGGGAACGTCCACCACATCGATCCATCCCAGGAACATCTTGCTCCAGGCGGACATGTGACACGGAAAGTCGGCGTGACTCGGTTGCCCTTGAGGTGGAGTCATGCAGCCCGAATTCCCCGAACCCATCAGCCCCCAGCGGCCAATGCCGGCATGGTTCCCACCCACCGCATAGAGGTCCGGCAGGCCAAACCCGTGCCCCAGCTCGTGGGCGAAGGTGCCGATCTCGTTGATCTCCGCTCCGCTACAGTTCATCACAGGCTGAATGGTGAAGTCGTTTATGAGAATCGAATCCCCGTTCGCCGAGATCGTGGAGGTCACGAACATCCGTCCCGCCGATGCCGTGAGGACCCACCTATGTGACCAGACATGGGGATCATCGCCGGCGCATTCGCCTCCTGGGGTCGCGTGCATTACGCCGAGTACGTCCACGAAGCCATCGTCATCGCCCGAGTTGGGGATACCGTCCGGGCCATCGTTGTCATAACGACCCCAGTCGATGCTACCGTCGTCGAGCAGCGTGAGCGTCTCGATGATGAACTCACCCACCCCATCCGACGGATCGAGGCCATTGCTCGTCCCCGCCACGTCATCCTCCGTGAGGCTCGACCGGGCCCACCCATGCGTCTCGCCCAGGAGGTCGACCCGCGCGCCCGAAAGCTCCGAGTAGAAGTCTGTGATGGTGATATTTCGGCTGTTCGGCCCCGTGAAGAACTCCTGATCTACCTGGTCACGGGGGAAGGGAGCAACGGGTGGCGAATCGGCATAGAGCCCCAGGATCAGCGGAAAGCGGAAGGTGCCGAGGATAGGCTGCCCGCTCTCGCCAAAAATGTTCGCAATCCGCAGGTCGGCCGAGGGGAGCACAGACCCGGGCGCGATGACTCCCTCCGAGCGGAAACCTCGCAGGAATCGAAAGGCGTTCGGGTCCCGATTCATCACCTCGTGGTAGGCATTGGGAACCCGGGTACCAAAGTGCTCACCGAGCAACTCCACATCCTGGGCCGCTGCGGCAGTCGCTCCCAATGCCATCACGAAGATGGCGCTCACAGCCCTCACATGTGGGTAGAGGCGGGTCTTCAATTCAGTCTCCAGGCTCTGGTCCGGCGCGGTCAATGGCACGCAACTCCAACACCTCGGCCACCCCGCTAAGTGCCTCGATCACGTTCTGGATGTGTTCACTGCGCTCAATCTCCATGAATTCGACACCCCTGGCCACGTCTTCTCGGTTCACGCCCGCCGCGAATGTCCGGTCCTTGAGCTTCTTCGTTACCGACTTGGGTTTGAGTCCTTCGATGCCTGTAGGCCGCACGAGGCAGCATGCGTACACAAACCCCGAAAGTTCGTCACAGGCAAAGAGGACCTTCTCCAGAAGGGACTCGGGCTCAGCGCCGGTACGCTCCGGCGCGTGAGTCGCAATGGCCCGGACGACCTCACCTGGGTACCCACGACCCTCGAGCTCCGCTAAAGCTCGGTGAGGGTGCTCGTCGGGAAAGCGCTCCCAATCCAGATCGTGCAACAATCCAGCGAGCCCCCACGTCTCCTCATCCTCGCCGTATATCCGCGCGTAATGTCGCACGCTGGCCTCCACGGCGCGCATGTGTTTGCGCAGGCCAGGGCTGTCGACCCACGACTCCATCAATTCAATCGCGTCGCCTCTGCTTGGGAGCGCGGTCACTGGCATCTCTTCGGTTTGGGTGTGCACTGCATGCATCGAGCGCCTGTCTCAAGCTCTCCGCGCGTCAGCCTCGGCGTCAAGGATGACTTTTTCACCGATCGGGTCATACGCTCGAAGAAGGACAAAGGCCCGCGAGGCTACACGCCTCGCAGCGCGGCTTGCGGGCATCACACACCGCACGACCGTGGTAGATCAGGAGATGTGAGAGCATCGTCCAATTCTTCTGGGGAAATAGGGGCATCAGATCCCGCTCTACCTTGTCGGGGTTGGTCTCCTCGGTGAGGCCCAGCCGGCCGGCGAGCCGCTTGACGTGCGTGTCCACGACCACCCCCTCATTCACCCCAAAGGCGTTCCCGAGGATCACATTCGCAGTCTTCCTACCGACCCCGGGAAGCGCCTTCAGCGCCGCCATCGTACCGGGCACCTCACCGCCCAGGTCCTCTGTCACTGCGTGAGCAAATCCGATGATGCTACGAGCCTTGTTTCTGAAGAACCCGGTCGAGTGGACGATCTCTTCGACGTCCTCCTGGCGAGCCTCTGCCAGCGTTTCGGGTGTTGGGTAGCGGGCGAACAGCACGGGCGTCACCAGATTGACGCGCACGTCTGTAGTCTGGGCGGAGAGGATCGTCGCCACAGCAAGTTCATAGGCATCCTGGTGCTCGAGCGCACACTTCGCATCCGGGTATTCGTGCTCCAGGAGGCCGTATATCTCCCTCGCCCGCTCCTTGCGTGCCTTTTTCGACTCCTTCGCCATCTGATAACCCCTTCTCAACCTCGATGAACTCTCAATAAAACCCGCCCGACCGACCGCTCGGACCCCGCGGGGGGAGTCAGCGGCTCTCCCATCTCCGAAACGGAAACACGCTCTGCCGAGGCTCTCTTTCGCCCTCCTCGGGAGCGCTGCGTTCCCCCATAGTCTCCGGCTGGGCTGCACGACTGAACAACGCCCGACTCAGAAGCTTGAGGACCTCACCGGGCGTTTCGATCGAGAAGAGGCTGTCGAACTCTGCTCCCGGCAGCGAGGGGGCAAAATCATGGCCTGCCTCTCGAGCGGATGCCGTGGCCCAGGTCGACAGCTCCCCGCAGGGAATGTCGGGGATCGGGAGCACGCTGAACCCTGGGCGCCCGTCGCGGATGCCTGACACGACCAGGGAGGAGAGCGTATCCGAGTGCACGGTGACGAACACTCCGTCAATCGCCTCAGCTGCCTCGTCCGGCCCCTGCGGCCGGGCCCAGAACAGGTGCCGGGGCAACTGCACATAGCCGAGATCGAGGGACCCACCCTCAGGCAGTACAGCATCGTTGGGAGCGGTCCAGGAATCCTCTACGAGGGTGCGCACGAAGTCCGCCGTCAGCAGATCCACCACGCGCGCTCCCTCCCAGAGGTGCAGCGAATGGTAGAGCACGACGCTGAAGTGATGGATCGACGCACCGTCCGGGCCTTCCCCCCGAAGCTCCTGAAGGGTTCGACCCACCTCACCAAGCATCACAAAGCGCGCCGCGTCGTCGAGATCCGCAAGCTGGCCACGTCCCTCTGCCTCCTCTCGGATGGCAGCGAACCGGTCTCGTGTCCAGGCTCCGCCCGGAAGTGCCAACTCCAGGGGAGTCACCCTTGCATATGCGTCGTGAATCGCCATTTCCAGAAGACCGCTACGGCGACCGGGCTAACCCAGCTGCTCGGGCACCGCCACATCCCCAGACGGATCTCCTCCACCCTCCTCGCTCAGCACCAGATGACGCACGAGGAAACGGTTGAGGAGCATGAACGTGGCTAGAACCGCCGCCCACTGGATGAGGACCGAACCAACGTTGTACGAGGAGAAGAGGGTCCAGGTCTCGCCTGCGGAATCCCCCTGAGCCTGATACAGCCACCACCCCATCAGCACCACCGACTCAACGACCACGAGGCGCATCGCCCAGTCCCACCAGGCGCCCACATGGATATCTGAGTGCCCAGTGTTGATGAACTCATTTCGCCAGCGGGTGCCGCCATACTTCAGCACTGCGAAGGCGAAGAAGAAGCCCGAAAGCATGAGCCCCACTCCCCACACCCAATCCTGGTTGGCGAAGAAGCCCATATGGAGCGCGCTCGGAACGCCAAAGAGGAACCCCGCCGACCCCACAGCTGCGATCGCCTTACCCCGGCTCAGACCCAGATCGATGAGGATGCGCGCGCTGAGCTCGATCATCGCGACCAACGACGTCCACGCGGCGAAGACGAGCGCGAGGAAGAAGAGTGCCATGAAGAAGCGCCCCGCCGGAATCTGTGCGAAGAGCTGGGGAACCCAGATGAAGGTGAGGCCCTCGTTTCCGGCCCCGACAATCTGATCAGCGGCCTCAGGCATCACCGAAAACACGGTCCCCAGCACCATGATCCCCGCGAGGAGTGACATGGCGTTGTTCCCGAAGCCGATGACGAAGGCGTTGAGAGCGGTGTCCTCAGAGCTCCGCATGTAGATGGCGTAGGTGAGAACGAGACCCCAACCGGCTCCGGTGTCCCATGCGTTCTGGGTCAGCGCCTCCAGCCAGATCTTCGAGTCCATCAGATCGGCAAGATTCGGTGTAAAGAGAAAGGCCAACCCGTCCATGGCACCCGGGAGCGTGACCGCCCGGATCGCAAGGATTACAACCAGCCCGATGAGCGACGGAATGAGGATTTTTGCAGCGGTCTCGATCCCCTTCACGCCGCGCGAGACCACGAACACCCCCAGCGCCATCGCGACACCATGCGTGAGAAGCGCCTGGGGCGTTCCCGAGAATCCGTCCCAGAAGGCTCCGGGCACGGCGGCGGGAACATCACCAGCGATCGCAGCGAAGAAGAAGCGAATCGTCCACCCCATCACCACGGAGTAGTAGAACATGATGGCGGTGGCCACGAACGCGACCCAGGCACCCATCCACGCGAAGTTGGGCCCGATGGTCTTCACGAACGCACCGACAGCCCCCATTCGGGTCCCCTTTCCCATCCCGAACTCCAGGATGAGGAGCGGTACCGACCAGAGGAGCAGGAATACCGCCCACGCGACCAGGAACGAACCCCCTCCGTTGGTCGCCGCTACGCGCGGAAACCGCCAGATATTCCCGGTGCCCACCGCCATGCCGAGCATGGCGAGGAGCATGCCCCATCGGGAACTGAAGACCTCAGAGCCTTTTGCCACTCGATTCTCCTCCAATCAGTGCGATTCACCGGCGGTGGTGACCGCCGCGTCTTCGGGTTCGCCCGCTCCGGAACCCAGATCATTCCAATTGAAGATCGCATTCCAGACGAGCGCATGATTGCCGTGATTCTGGTGCCTGTGAAGTGCATCGAAGCCGAAGAGGACGATCCACCCCTCCCCGACCTGCTCGGCGTAGAGCGCCGGCTCTCCACCGAGGCTGTCCGAGCTCCGGGCGACTCCAGAGAGGAGCATGCCCTCCCCTTCGGCATAGCGGAGCGCGATTCCGCCTTCGTTGTCGTCCGAGACGTTGAAGTAGGGTCCGAACTGGTGATAGAGCGGGACCTCCTCGTCGTACCCATAGGTGAGGGGGTTCGTCTCGTCGACGACGCTCCCCTGTAGAATCGACCCGGGAATGAAGGTGCTCCCCGCAGCCCGGAGGTCGACGTCATGGACGATTCCGTACTCCACTGGCAGGGTAGTCGCCGATCCGATGGCGATGAGCGTGCCCCCATCTTCAACGAACTGCTGCAGCGCCGTGAGCCCCTCGAAGCCCATTCCCCCGGTCATATCTTCGGTCGAGTCGGGGGTGCCGTGGCTCGGAAATTCAGCAGTGCGGGTGTAGGCAAGCGGGCCGTTATCCCGACTCACGCCCTGGAAGATACGCTTCGCTGTGGCGCGGGAGCCCTGCTGTGGAAAGACGATGACGTCGAACTGACCCTTCAGCGCCCCCATCTTCCCTATGCGGTCCTCGCCCACGTATTCGTATCCCAGACCCTGCTGATCGAAGGTGAAGCGCGTCCAACCCTCGTCCTGAGTGCGACTCCAGGTGTGGAGCACTGCGATCCTGGGCAGATCCATCTCATGAGTTGCCACGCCATCGAGGTCGTCCTCAGAAATCCGAATGACCTCCATACCGCTTCGCTCTGCCCAACCCTCTACTCGCTCGCCCACCGCCTCATCGCGGAGTAGCCATGTCCCTGCCGGTAGAGCGGTGTCGTCGTCCACCTCGACCCGTCGCTCGGTGACACGCACCGCGACGTCGCCGAGCTCGAGCCGTGCACTCATCTGGTGGGCCGAAGCGTGCGGAAGCACCGCCCAGATCCCTCCCCGGCGATCGGTGTCTGTGGTCCCCTGAAGAACTACCTCGCCGGCCACAACCTCCATCTCCAACTCCTGGATGGCGGCGTCGTCGACTGGCTCGGCCGAGACGTTGAACATGAGCGGGTACGTCCACGCGACATCGTCGTAGGGAGACGGAGCGTCCTCAGGAAAGTCCTGCCGCTCCATAAGCGTCTGCACGAAGTTCCGGTAGGGTTGGTCCATGCGGACCACATAATCGCCCTTCTCCACAGTGACTTCGCCAAAGACGCCGTCGTCCGTCGCACGGTGCACCTCGATGCCCTGCCTGCTCAGGAGGTTGAGCATGTATGCCGCGTCGGCCTTTCTCGGTTGGCTCGCCGAAACGACCCAGGCGTACGGTGCCTGATTTCGGCCCTTGTTCAGCGAATTGTTGGCCTTATTCCAGTAATTTCGCAGGATTTTCGTTCGGTTCTCCGCAACGAGCTGCAGCGAGGTGAGCGCCCCGGTCTGCATGTAGTTGGTGTTGTTGCGGAGCGACCAGAGCGTTGTGTCTCGCGGTGGATTGGGCCTGAACCACTCCACGCTGGTGCGGGACTCCCCCACGTCGCGCTCCATCGTGTTCGGTACCGAATTGCCGAATGTCTCGTAGAAGCGGCCAACGGCGTTTCGGGTGTTCGTGAGCCAGAGCAGGTACCCCGGGTACCACCCTGAGTAGAAGTCATGCGTCCACACCCCAGGCAGCCCGTAGCTCGTGAGCTGGGTCACCTCGAAGTTGGACATCCACTGCCACTCACTGACCGCGATAGGATCGACCGTGGGGTTGTATGGGCCCGTTCCGGTGGACACGTAGAGGTAGGGGACCGACTCGTGCAGGTCATGACCGACGGGGAACTTCCACTCCAGAAACAGCTTCGAGACCTCCTGAGTCAACCGAGCAGAGAGCTGCAGGCCATCGCGGTTGTTGTCGTGGAAGATGTACTTGCCCCAGTAAGGCGGTCCGGGGACCCGGTCGTCCGGTGTGAATGCATCGGCGTTATAGCGCAGGTGCCAGTCGACCACCTTGTCGCGCCCATCGGGCTCGGCCACCGGGACGATAAAGACGACGACCTCCTCCCGGATCTTCCGGATGATCGGATCGTCGGATACGGCGAGCCGGTATGCCATCTCCATCACCATCTCCGGAGGACCCGTCTCGGTGGCGTGTAGTCCCGCGTAGAAGGCATAGATCGCCGGCGTGTTCTTGATCAGCTCGTCCGCTTCGCGCGTCGTCGTCGTGCGCGGATCGGCGATGTGCCCCATCGCATCCTTGATCTCGGCGAGGCGAGCGAGGTTTTCGACGCTGCCGATCTTCACGACGGCCATGTCGCGCCCCTCCTCAGTCTGCCCGAGTCGATCGAACAGCACCCGGGGCGAGGAGGAGGCAAGCGCCTCCATGTATCCGTAGACCTCTTCCACATGGTGCAGCACACCAGGCTTCCCGATCGGGAAGCCGAAGTGGTCCGTCGGAGAAATCACCGTCGGGTCATATGGAAGGTGATCGACGAGAGGGGTCGTGTACTCTGGAAGCGTGGTCCAGGAGAGGATCATCCGGGACGACGCGGTATCCACGGCTTGTCCCCACCGCGTAACCGAGTGAATGCCCGCTTCCTTCCACCAATCGAACTCCTGCGGAGGAGCGGTCTGGGCCGCCGCGTTCCCGGTGGCGAGAAGAACGGCTGCCACAGGGGCAGTCCAATAGAATCCAGCGCGCATATGACGTCTCCTGAAACGGATGTGGACTACAGGCGTTCTCTCACCCAGCCGACCAGCGAATCTGCCGCGATGCGGACCTGTTCGAGGCTGTCACGATCTCGCACCGTCACCGACCCATCTTCCGCAGTCTGACCATCTACCGTCACACACCACGGAGTCCCGGCTTCATCCTGCCTCCGATAGCGCCGGCCGATGGAGCCTGCCGCATCGTAGAACGACGGAATCGAGTTCTTGCGGAGTTCAGCGTGGAGCTTGTTCGCGATCTCGGGAAGTCCGTCTTTCTTGACCAACGGAAACACCGCGACCTTCACCGGAGCGAGCCCGGGATCGAGCTTGAGCACGACCCTCGCTTCACCGTCGATTTCTTCTTCCCTGTAGGCGTCCACAATCGTCACCAACACTGTGCGATCGACCCCCACAGCCGTCTCGACGACGTAGGGGATGAACCGCTTGCCACCGGCCGGGTCGATGTACTCCAAGCGCTTTCCTGAGTACTCCTGGTGCCTGGAGAGATCAAAGTCGGTGCGGTTGTGGATCCCCTCAAATTCCTTCCACCCAAACGGATACTCGTATTCGATGTCGACTGCAGCCTTGGCATAGTGTGCGAGCTCGTCGGGTCCGTGGTCGTGAAAGCGCAGCTTCTCTTCTCGAATCCCGAGTGACAGGTGCCACTGCATGCGCTGATCCTTCCAATACTCGAACCACTCCTCGTCCGTCCCCGGCTCGACGAAGAACTGCATCTCCATCTGCTCAAATTCACGGGTGCGGAAGATGAAGTTCCCCGGCGTGATCTCATTCCGAAACGCCTTCCCCATCTGTGCGATCCCGAAGGGGACCTTCTGCCGCGACGAGGTCTGGACGTTGAGGAAGTTCACATAGCTCCCCTGAGCCGTCTCTGGCCTCAGGTAGACGACCGAGGCATCCTCCTCCACCGGCCCCATGAAGGTCTTGAACATCAGGTTGAAGAGGCGCGGCTCCGAGAATGTATCCCGGGTACCGCAGGTTGGGCATTGACCACCCTGAACCTCGGGGAGGTCGGCCCTGAACCGGCGCTGACAGTTACCGCACTCCACCAACGGATCGGTGAACCCTTCTACGTGACCGGACGCCTCCCAGACGCGTGGGTGCATCAAAATCGATGCGTCGAGCCCCTCAATATCGTCGCGCTGGTGGACCATCGTGCTCCACCAGCGTTCCTTGACGTTCCGCTTGAGCTCGACCCCGAGCGGGCCGTAATCCCAGACCGATCCGGTGCCACCGTAGATCTCAGATGACTGATAGATAAATCCCTTGCGCTTCGCGAGAGATGTGAGCTTGTCCATGAGTTGTGCGTCGGACATCGGCCTTCGAACCCCTGAGGTGCTGAGTTGGCGTGGATTGTAATCCCGGACCGGCAGCGGTAGACACGACGCCGAATTCAGGGCCGCCAAAGGTAGACCGCCAGTCGTGGGCCAACAACCACCGACGCTCCCCCACTCCCGGATAGCCCCAACACCCATCATATTCAACGATATACGCGAGGCTGAACCTGACGGGGGTCGGGGGGTAGCCTGCAATCGAGGGAATGTCCCCTCCGATTCCAAATTCGCAGGAGAGAACATGTTGACGTTGACGGATCGCGCCCGCGAGGTGGTTCGGACCTATCTCGACGCGAGCGACGGTGAACTCGAGGCGCTTCGCATCATCATGGCCGATTCGAGTCCCGTTGCGCCGCGCTTCGAACTGACGCTGGTAGCTGGCTCTGAGCGGAGTGGATCGGAGCGCGAACTCGACGTCGAGGGCCTGACAGTCCTGTTCGAGGAAGACACGGCCTCCCGACTGGAGGGGGCGACGGTTGATTTTGTGGAACGGCTCAATGAGTCGGGGTTTGCGGTGCAGCTCGCACCCCAGGCCATCGCCGACAGGCCCAAGCCTTCGGGCGCGCTCGCAGATCGTGTGACCACCGTCCTCAAGGAGCAGATCAACCCAGCTATCGCCTCGCACGGCGGGATGATCACCCTCGTGGAGGTTCAGGGCACGGAGATCTATCTGGAGATGAGCGGGGGATGCCAGGGCTGTGCGATGTCCCGCATGACGCTTCGTCAGGGAGTGGAGCGCATGGTTCGGCAGGCGGTACCGGAGATCACGGTAATCCACGACATGACCGACCATTCCTCCGGCGAGAACCCCTACTTCGAGGGACCGACGGTCTGACCCAGCGCTTCGCCGAACGAACCCCTCACCGCCTCGGAGTGGGTCGGGAGCTCGGAGTGGGAGACAAGAAAAGGTTCGAGGGCGCTGGACGCACCCTCGAACCTTTGCATTGGGGGTGGGGCCCCCACCGAGTTCGGTCTCGAGGAACTGACCCGGGCACCGCTTGACTGGAAGGTGGACGACGCACGCCCGACGGAGCAGGCAACCTCCCACGCGGACCGGACAAACCTATCCGACAAAGACCCCGTTCTACGCACCGAACATACCCATGCCCCGAAGGCATGTCTGTGGGGAATTCGCCGTTGCACCCGTAGGGGTTTTCCCTACGCGATCACATCTCTCCAGCAGAAGCCTACTTAGGGGCCCCGGGGGCGCCCGCACCCGCGGCGGTACCGGTCCGTATCTGACTCAAGGCCTGCACCACCGTATCCGGATCGATGGGCTCCAACGTCTTTTGGATCCGCTCGGAGAGGCGATCAAAGAAGTTCCGTGTCAGCAGTGGCTCCAGGCCGTTTGCGACCTCCAGCGCCCCGAGAACCCGGTCGAGCGCTGCAGCGAATTCTACACGTAACACCTCACCCTCGGCCACGGCTTCAATCACCGGTGCTCGTGATACACCCGACCCGGTAGCCGGCTCATACTGGATCCGGCCCTCCCACCTGAGAAGGAAGGCGTGCAAGTCGGTAGCAGCTGCGGCAAGATCTTCGGCGACCGCATAAACCGAGGCGCGCCGAGTCGCGCCCTCGTCGAGCGAGGTCAACGCGAGCTCCTCCACTACGAAGCGGGGTCCCTCCACCGCCTGCAAGCCGGCAAGATGCCGGTCGAAGGACGTGTGTATCGTAGCCGCCTCCCTCGCTCGCAGAAGCTGGACGACGGCACGAAACGAATCCCAGTAGTCGAGAACCTCTGAATACTCGCTAGCCCCAGACAGGTACCGGCCCCCAAGCCACTCCTTTGGCGGTTCATTCGGGAGCCCCAACTCCTCGGGAATGCGCGTGAACTCGCGCGCGAGATCCGTCACGACAGCCTCTGCCACGCGCTCAGCAGCAGCCAGGGCGCGCGGTGACGGCGTGACCGTTGCCGCGACCAACTCGCCCCCCTGAGCCCCCCCCGCCTCTCCGCGAACGAGCGTCGAGATCCATCCCCCCACGCCCCACGACGGATTAAAGACAATCACGGCACCGGCTCCACCCATCACAAAGAGGCATGCAAGGAGTGCGAACCGCATGAGTTGGCTCTGCCCGAAGGCAGAACCAGGCTTGATCGCTGGATACTCCGGAATGGGCGGTAACGAGGATTCGGGCCCACTTGGAGCCGCAGCAACCGCCTGCTTCGGACTACTCCCCTCCACCCCCGTCGTCCCTGCGCTCGGCCCACCACCGCCGAGTCCCGAAGCCGGCACCCCAGAAGGCGGCACCCCAGAAGCCACGCGTGGTGATGGCATCGGCGCCCAGGAGTGCAGGAGTGACTCTTCGACCGGGAGCGCCGCCTCGGGAGCCGCATCCCCAATCGGCGACCCCGTATGGCGCTGAAATGCCGGATGACCGGCGGCGGGCACCCACGCTCCAACACCCTCGTCGAACATCAGAGTGCGGGCGTCGATCTCACCCATCTGAACCTTGAACGCAAGCGCACGCGCATCGGCGAGCGTCGCTTCTTCCCCACGCGCGTTCATGTAACGAATCATCATTGCCTACCCAGCCTCGAAATTCCCGCCCACAGAAATCGGGGGGATCGCGAATCCACGACCCTCCAGGGTTCACCCAACTCGATTGTATGTGTGCTTGAATGTCGTGAAGCCGACTAGGAAGAAGCCCTTCCCTACGCAGCCACCGGGGCTCATCTCCTGCCAAAGCAGAAATGAGGTCCGAGCGAGCCGACACTTAAAAGCTACAACCTCATACTCCGCGTCTACAACAAAAAGTTCTGCGGGTCAGTCGAGGCGGTAGCATTGGGGGGTGAGTGTGGCCCAAATGCGTCAATCCCCTATGTTGCGATTGATGCTACAGAAACGCACCTGTGAGATGGATGCCGATGAGCGACCTCAAGCGAAGAAAATTCATCAAGACTGCCACACTTGGCGCGGCAGGGGCGAGTCTTATGGGTGCCTGCACAACCGACGATACGGTTCAAGGGGAACCTGCTTTATCGGCATCGGGCCCCTCGGTCCGTTGGCGCCTGGCGACGTCATTCCCACCGAGCCTCGATATCCTGCACGGGGGGGCGGTCCTCATTGCCGAACGGATCCGCATTCTTACGGGGGGGCGATTCGATATCCGGGTCTTCGCGGCGGGAGAAATCGTGCCCGCGCTGCAGGTAATGGACGGCGTCCAGTCAGGCACCGTGCATGCAGGTTACACAGGGGATTATTACTACATCGGCAAGAGTCCCGCCCTCGCCTTCGGGAGCTCCGTGCCCTTTGGACTCACCGCGAGGCAACAAAACGCCTGGCTTCAGTTTGGCGGTGGCCAGGAGCTGATGCGCGAGGTGTACCATGACTTTGGCATCATCTCATTTGTCTGCGGGAACACGGGCGCCCAGTTCGGTGGGTGGTTCCGCGAACCTGTAGACGGGCTTGCCGACCTGCGCGGTCTGCGCATGCGCATTCCAGGGCTTGGCGGAGAGATCATGACCCGGCTCGGCGTGACGGTTCAGGTGCTGGGAGCCCCGGACATCTACCCGGCGCTCGAGCGTGGCGTGATCGACGCCACTGAGTGGGTTGGGCCCTACGACGACGAGAAGCTCGGGTTCCATGAGATCGCAAAGAACTACTACGCGCCAGGGTGGTGGGAGCCCGGGCTGTCTGCCTCACTGCAGGTCTCACTGGATGCGTGGAACGCCCTCCCCGGGAACTATCAGGAGATTCTCCAGAGTGTCTGCCGGGAGGTAAATGGCACTACCCTGGCCCGCTACGACGTCGAAAACCCGCTAGCACTGGAGCGCCTCGTCAACCAGCACGGCGTGACCGTGAGAACGTTCTCCGACGAAATCATGGAAGCCGCCTTCCGGGAGAGCAATGCGTTCCTCGAGGAGCAGGCAGCAGCAGACGCAACCTTTAGAAAGGTGTACGAATCGTGGAAAGCCTTCCGTATGAAGAGCTTCCCATACTTCTCCACAAACGAGCTCGCATACGCTCGTTTCGCCTTTGAGAAGATCGCAGGGTAGGCTGCCGGCGGGCTCCCTTCCCTACTCGCCTCCGCCGAGGCTCCTGAATACCAGACCGACGAACCGGTCCCGCCCCGGCGCGTTTCCCCGCATCCAATCCGCGTCGAACGCGGCCGTCGGTCCCGCTGCGATGACCTCGTCGAGCGTCTTTCCTTCGTTGACCATCGTCTGGATCCGGTCGCGTACCCCGATGAGCATGTCCCGGTACGCCCGGAGATCATCTGGCCCGCCGAGGGGTCCATGCCCGGGAATGATGCGCGTGTCGGAGCTCACCATCGCGAGAACCTTTTCGGCCGCGTGGATCATCCCGTTGATCCCACCCCCCGAGTCCACATCGATGAACGGGTAACGCTGGTTGAAGAAGGTGTCCCCCATGTGAACCACATTTGCGCTGCGGAAGAAAACAACCACGTCACCGTCGGTGTGGGCATGCGGAACGTGCACCACCTCGATGTCGTCCCCGTTCCAGTGGAAGGTCAGTTCCTCTGAGAAGGTCATAACGGGGAGCGCCGCGTCGGGCGCCTGACGGCTGTTGCCAACCACTTCCCCGAACGCCTCGGGATTCATCCTTCGATAGACGTTGTCATGGGCGACGATGTAGGCCCCACCCTCGCCGAAGTGCTCGTTCCCCCCAGTGTGGTCTCCGTGCCAGTGGGTGTTCAACACGAATCGCACCTCCCGATCGGTGAGCGCCCCAATTGCCCTCTTGATCTTCTCGGTCAGAGGGGCAAACTGATCGTCGATAACGAACGCACCGTCGTTCCCGATGGAGAGGCCGATGTTTCCACCCGCACCCTCGAGCATATACACGCCGTGCGCGACCTCGGTCACGGTGATTTCGACCGCATCATAGTCCGTCTGGGCAGATACTGAGGCCCCTCCGACCAGGATGAGCACAGCGGTGAGGGAAAGCGTTATACGACGGGACATGAAGACCCCCCTGAAGATTCGAGGTTTAGGTGCGCCGGAAGGTAAAGCGATAGCGGCCACCCTAGTGTACCGTTGCCGAAGTCCTCGAGCCACCAAGAGGGTCGGGGCGCCGAGGGATCAAGGCGGTACGACGCGGCGTAGCCCAGCTACGGCAAGGAGTTCCAACGCTGGGCATCTCGGATGCACCGTGCCGTCGACTGGCCGAGAGACTTCGGCAACGGTGCACTAGCCACCCCTCACCAGGTGGGGAGCCTCTGACTCAGCACATCAACGAAGCGTCCATGCAATCAATCCACCGAGTACCACAAGCTGGATCAGAATGAACGGAACCACGCCACGGTAGATGCGCTCCGTCGGGATGTCGTCCGGTGTCACGCCGCGAAGGTAGAAGAGGGAAAAACCGAAAGGTGGCGTAAGAAATGAGGTCTGCAGATTCACGGCCAGCACGATGCCAAGCCAGGTGAGGTCGATACCCAGCAGCGTAGCGGGGGCCACGATCATCGGCACGATGATGAAGGCGATCTCGAAGAAATCGATGAAGAAGCCGAGCCCGAAGACCACCGCGTTGACGATGACGAGGAACCCGAGTCTGCCGCCGGGAAGATTCGCCAGGAGATCCCGAATCCACAGATCTCCGCCCAGGCCCCGGAAGACGAGCGTAAAGGCCGTCGAGCCGATGAGCAGGAAGATCACCATGACGGTGAGCCGAAGCGTCACCTCCATAGACGCCTCGAGCGCACGGCGATCGAATGTGCGGTTGAGCAGAGCAAGGATCATGGCCCCCACAGCACCAACCGCTCCCGCCTCGGTCGGTGTAGCGATCCCCGCGAAGATGCTCCCCAGCACGACGCCGATGAGCGCGAGCGGGGGAAGAAGTGATCGCAGAACCCGGCGCGCGAGGCCCGAGGCTGACGTCTCTCTCAGGTGGACCGGCATGGCCGGAGCCGTCGTGGGTGAGAAAATCGCTACGGCGATCACGTAGAGCGCGTACCCACCGGTGAGCAGCAGGCCGGGGACGACTGCGGCCCGGAACAACCCACCGACCGAGACTCCAAGCTGGTCACCGAGAACGATCAGGACGATGCTCGGCGGAATGATCTGACCCAGAGTACCCGACGCTGAGATCACCCCGAGCGCGAATTCGTCTCGGTACCCATTCCTCAGCATCACCGGGAGCGCGATGAGCCCCATGGCGGTGACCGAGGCACCCACGACACCGGTGGCCGCCGCCAGGAGAGCGCCCACGAAGATCACTCCCAAGGCCAGTCCTCCCCTGAAGCGGCCGAAGAGTATGCCGATCGTCTCGAGCAGCTCTTCGGCGATCTTCGCCTTCTCGAGCACAGAGCCCATGAAGATGAAGAAGGGGACAGCCAAAAGCGTGTAATTCGACATGATGCCGAAGGTGCGGTCGGGCATCGCACGCAGCAGCACCAGATCGAAGTCGCCGGTCAACGCGCCGAGAACGGCAAAAATAAGGGCGACTCCCGCGAGTGCGAACGCCACCGGGTACCCCGTGAAGATCAGGAGGAGGGCCCCCCCGAACATCAACGGACCCCAGACTGCCTCCATCAGACGCCAGATTCCATCGACGGCGATTCAGATCCCGCGTTTGGGGGTCGTGGGCCCGCATCCCCCCTCAAGATCAGGACCTGCTTGATCACGTGGCTGACTCCTTGCAGGAGCAGCAGGGCGAAGGCGACGAGGATCACGGCCTTGATCGGATACCTGGGTAGGCCACCCGGATCTGGAGATGCCTCGCGGACCGCCCAGGAGGCACGTACGGCCGGCCACGACACCCAGAGCATTACGACACAAAACGGGCCGAGGAAGAAGACTGTGCCCAGGAGGTCGACCCACGCGCGAGCCCGGGGTCTCAACCTGCCGAAGAGGACGTCTACGCGAACGTGTGCGTCACGCTCGAAGCCGTATCCAGCACCAAGGAGGAACACCAGGCTGAAGAGGTACCATTGGAGGTCGATGTAGGCGTTCGATGCGAGGGAGAAGCCTGTCAGGCGGGTCGCGTACCGGGCGAACGCATTGAACGCTCCGATCAGGATCATCGCCAGGGTGAACCACCGGATGAGGGAACCGATGCGGTGGTTGAGCCTGTCGATCGCAGCAGAAATTCTGGAGAACAGGCTCAGATCCCCTGCGTGTGGATGAAGTCCGTGAACCCCGCATCATAGTCAGAAAGTCCGTTCTGACCCGTCATGCGCATCCGCTCCTCGTAGATGGGCTTCATGATCGCCCACACACCACGTTCATACGCCGAGGGCTCAGGCCGAATGTCATGGAACTCCTTCTCGAGCTCCGGACGCAGGCCACTTTCCTCCACCAAGCGGTGGAAATCTTCGAACTTCTCCCCCGCCAGAACTCGGAGATTGCGCTGGAGTCGTTCCGCCTTGGCGGACTGCACCAGGATGTTCTCCTCGGCTTCGTGTAGGGCGAGGTAGGCGATCGCCTGGGCCTGAAGTTCCTTCAGGTATCCTTTTCGATGACAGAACTCATGAGCGATGATGTGTGGCTCGAAGATGCCGGCTTCCCTGAAGAGCGTCACATCACCCGAGAGGATATCACATGCTCCCAGGGCAAACGGGAAGACCAGCTTGGCGAGCGAGAAGCTCCGGATCTCGGAGCTGGTCTCGACACGCTGTCCGGTGACCGACGCGATATAGTCGGTGAGGTGGCCGTTGACGAGAACGGCGAGTTCTTCGCGCTTCATCGTCATGGGCTCATAACGCTCATTCAACTCCGCGACCAGCGACGCGACATCTGCCCGACGAGCCTCCTCGGACATCGGTTCGAGGTTGGCTGTATCCGCCCCAAACACCTCCGCAAAGTCGATCTTTCTGGCATCTTGCCTGCTGACCCAATCGCCAAGCGCGCTCCCCGCATACGCGCCCAGGGCTACAGCCTGGATCACGCGGCCCGGGAGCGTCGCACCAAGGAGAACCCGGGACACCAGAGGTGCGGCGATAAACAGGTCGGTAAGTGCGATGGGGGAATACGTCGCCTGGTTGGGAATCTCGACTCGGTCCATGCGTCATCCTGAATGAGTGTGCCAGGCGGCCCCTCGCGCGTCGCGGGGCTCTCCTCAACACCGAATGCTACGCCATCAGACGTTGCGGGGTCCACCTACCCGACTCTGGCGCTTGTACTCTCGTGCGGCGACCTTCTGCGGGTCTACTCCTGATCCGCTCTATCCCCAACGCCTGTGACGACACCCTTCCTGACGTTTTCGCGAGCCTCGCTGTTTCGGCACGGCACCTGCTTGGTGGTTGCCATCTCCATACTCGCCGTTCGGGGCACGGGCCTGAGCGCTCAACAGACGTCCTCTGGTTGGTTCCCGGAGGTTCATTACTTCGAAGCCCCATCCGCTGGCTTTCGTGAACCCACATTCGCGCTTCGCGCGTTCTGGACAGACGTCTTTCAAACCACAACCTCCCCATCCGAGAGACCCCCGTTCGCGTTTGACCCGAATGAAGATCTCTCGTCCGAACTCCAGGGCGAGGCGGCTCTGGGGGGACATATCCGGCTGTGGGAGGCGGCTTCCTGGGAGGACGGCGGCATCGTCCTAGGTGTTCAGAGCGGTGTGTTCGGGCGCTTTCGCCTCGAGTCGTCGGCAGCCGATCTCGTTTCCTCTGACTGGCTGGTGTCCTTCCCCGCCGAGTGGTCGCGAGGGGCGTGGTCGGGGCGAGTACGTCTCTCCCACTGGAGCTCGCACCTCGGAGACGAACTGGTGGAAACCACTGGAGCAGAGCGCCTGGACTTTACAAGCGAGACGCTCGACGCACTCGTCGCCTATACGGTGCGCGGGCTGCGCGTCTACGGCGGCGGCGGCGTAGTCAGCCGGTCGAGCCTCGAGAACGAAGACCGCCTGGGGGCGGACTTCAGCGATAATGCCCAGGCTCGCCTCGGCGCGGATGGGCAGTGGTACTTCTGGAGGGACAATACGCTCGGGATCGAGGCCGCGGTGGACTGGCAGAGCTGGGACAGAACCAACTGGAACAGCCGCGTCTCGCTCGTGGGCGGTTTCACAGCCCGCACGGCGGGTGGCCGGTGGGCACGTCTCGTGGGGCGCTTCATGGACGGCCCCTCACCGTTGGGGCAGTTCTTTCAGACGAACGAAACCCTCTGGGGGTTTGAGCTGGTGATCAGCATGTAACGCGGTTCATCTGGTAGCGGTGTTCATCCGGGGAGGACCGAGGTCCACACCACTCCGCGGATCTCGAACACCGTGTTCCCGTCCCGCTGGTCATTCACGAAGCCGAAGTCCGAAACCCGTTCGTATCCACCCCGCATCACTATCCCCATCCCCCGGCTCGGCCAGCTCCGCTCCCAGATGAGTTCGGCTCGCGTGCGCTTCTCCTCGGGGCGGTCCACCGTCTTACGAAATATGAAGCCTTCGTCCACCACCCATGTATCGTTGCTCCGCTCCTCGCGCCCGAGCACGATCGCGATTCGGTCCTCCTTTGTAGGACGCATGTCGATCGAGACATAGGCCCCCCGCCCGTCGGGCCCGAGTGCGTCGCCCAGGAGGACCCGGTCGAAGCTGAGCCCCGACGAGAAGATCGAATGTTGGGAAAACCGAACGCCCGTCTCGCGGTATTCGAATCGCAGGCCGACGCGTCCGTCCTGCGTCAACCGTGGAAACACCACGCCGGCGATGTAGGCGGTCTCTTGCCCGAACACCCGACCGAAATCCCGACCAAAGTCGTCGACGGCAAGCGAGACGTAGGCCTGGGAACCGCGGGTAGAGGGAACGCGCCAGCGGACGTCGAAGGCTGCGAGTTTGTTGGAGATGGGGAGGGTCCGCTTGTCGGCCCCAACGATATGGTCGAGGATCCGATCACCGAACGATGCGCCTGGTGCGCCGTCGCCGCCCGAGTGGACCAGAAGCCCGCCCCCGACCTCGAGGCTGGGCCACGGCTTGGAGCTGACCTTGTACCCGACCACGAACGAGTGTGGAATGTCGCGCGCGCCCTCGAGTCGGCTCACTGTGAGGCTCAGCCGGGTAGGCCCGATGTGCCTCAAGATCCAGGGAAGGCGCACCGTGCCATCGCTGGCGATGCTCACCTGATCCAGCGCGCGGGCGTCTCCCGAGAATATCGATCCCCCCGCGCCGGACTGCCCCCACACCACCGGAGCCCGACCCACCGATACGTACAGGGGCCCGAGAGGACCCTCGACCCATGCCTCCTGAACGCGGCCCTCGGCAATCTCTCCCCCTCCGCCGTCGTCCCACCGCACATGCGATCTCAGCGTGAACCGCCATTCGCCAAATGCCCCAGCCACCGCTGGGTCTATACTCACATTCGATCCGTCGCCGAGCCGGTACCCGCCACGGGATTGCGTCAGCGGAGACACGACAGCATCGACTTTCCCGAGTCCATTCGACGGGATGAAGCGCTTGGTCGCGTCCGTCCAGGCGTAGGAGACCGCAAGGCTTCCACGCAGCTCCGGCCGGTCGAGGAGCTCACGCATTTCCCCGAGGTTCCAGTCAGAGTTCTCCGGCCCTCCGATAGCCCTCGCTACCGTCCGCTCGAGGCCCAACCGCTGACCAACGGGAATCGTGTCGAGAATTCCAAAGGCCTGGGCTCGCTCCAGCGCCTCGAACACCCGGTCCGACACCTCGACGGGGCGGAGGACCTGGCCGGCGGTCGGCCCTGCGTGAAGGAGGGCGAGAACGACCACCCCAGCAACCCAGCGCGGCAATCTGTGCTTCACCCTCAGCCCGCTCCTATTTCGCGACACACCCCGATTCGTCCGGACCCCTTTTGCAGAGATCCCTACCCATGCGCGTAGGGTAGCACATCGAAGGTGGGGGTGGCGAGTGCGGAGCCAGAAACCTTCGTTGGCGAGAAACCTGGTTGCCCTCTTCCCTGGCCGGTCGTCGGCCCGGCCCATAGTCTTCCCACCTTGCGTCGAATCCAGGGAGAGTGTGCAATGATGGTGTCAAAAGCGTTTTCGTTTCAGCGTTGGATCCGGGTCCTTCCCGGCCTCCTCTGTGCCTGTGCCATGCTGTTCCTGCAGGCGGGCGGATTGCGAGCGCAGGAGACGCCCTCCTACTACGCGATCCAGGACGCTCGACTGGTCACGATCTCGAGCGGCACCATCGAGCGCGGAACGATCGTCGTCCGCAACGGCATCATCGTCGCTGTCGGACGCAACGTGTCTCCCCCGGCGGGAGCTTGGATCATCGACGGGTCGGGGCTGACGGTATATCCCGGGCTCATCGACGGCCTCTCCTCTTTAGGCATGTCCGACGCCGATGCGCCACCGGCCCAGCGGAATGGACTTGGCGGCGGCGGGCCGGGTGGGGGTCCAGCCGGTGGCCCGGTCTCCGAGGGTCCCGAAGATCGGCCCGCAACGTATACCTGGCGGATGGCTGCAGACCGCATGGAGCCTGATTCGGACGCCTTCAACTCGTGGAGGGCCACCGGCTTCACCTCGGCCACGACCGGTCCAACGGTTGGTTTCTTTCCTGGTAACCTCGCTCTGATCAACCTCTCAGAGGCGCGTCCGAACGAGATGGTCGTCAAGACACCAGTCGCGCAGCGCCTCAATCTCTCGGGCGGAGCCGGCCATAGAGGATACCCATCCTCACTCGCTGGCGCGTTCGCATACACGAGGCAGCTTTTCTCGGACGCCGGTCACTACGCGGCGGCTCGAGCGGCGTACGAGGCCAACCCGAGCGGAAAGGAGCGTCCCGTGTACGATCGCGCGCTCGAGGCGATAATGCCGGTCCAAGCCGGGACCCACCCCCTCCTCTTCCCTGGCTCTTCCGTCACAGAGATCCGGAGGGCGCTTCGCACCTCGGCCGAGCTGGGCGTGACCCCGATCCTCTACGGTGCACAGTCCGCCTACAAAATGGCAGAGGAGCTCGCGGAGAGTGACGTATCTGTGCTGGTGAGCCTCGATTGGCCAACCGCACCCCGAGATGGCGATCCCGAGGCCGACCCCACTCTAGAAGTGCTGAGGCACCGACTCCTCGCCCCAACGACCCCGGCGCGCCTCTTTGAGGCCAACGCCCGGTTCGCCTTCTTCTCAGCGACTCCAGAGGATCCCACTGCGGCGCTGGCAGGGGCACGAAAGGCAGTCGAGGCAGGGCTTCCACACGACGAGGCCGTACGAGCGATGACACTCTCGGTAGCAGAGATCTTCGGTGCAGACGATCGCGTGGGAAGTTTGGAGGACGGCAAGATCGCGAACCTGACGGTCACGGACGGTGATCTGCTCGCCGAAGGGACTCACGTCCGCATGGTGTTCGTGGACGGGGAGCGCTTCGAGTTCGAGGCAGGGGGCGATGACGACAGCAGCCCCGGCGTCAGGGGCTCACGGGGCGAGGATCGGGCAGATGGGGACGCTGAGTCCTCTGACGACGCAGAGGATGGAATGAGCGACGCGGATTTGCGGGCTCTGATTGGACCTTCCCTCAGGGGCCCCTACCGGGACGATCCGGTCACCCTGATCCGCAACGCGACGGTGCTCACGGTCACCAACGGAACGATCGAGAATGGGTCGGTCCTTATTCGGAACGGTCGCATTGCTGAAGTCGGCACGAACATTCCAGTGCCGCGCGGCGCTCACGTGATCGACGCCGACGGGCAGTTCCTGATGCCCGGCATCATCGACGCGCACACCCACATCGCCGGCGGCTTCAACGAAGGAAGTGTCAACGTCTCGGCGATGACCTCCGTCGAGGACGTCATCAACCCCGATGACGTGAACATCTACCGGGCGCTCGCCGGCGGGGTCACCAGCGTCAACGTCCTGCACGGAAGCGCAAACCCGATCGGCGGGCAGAATGCGGTCCTGAAGCTTCGCTGGGGTGCCGACGCCGAAGGGCTCAAGCTCGATGGCGCTCTTCCGGGCATCAAGTTCGCGCTCGGGGAGAACCCCAAACGTGGAGGCGGCTTCCCAGACACACGCATGGGAGTCATGGACGTTGTCCGGCAGGCCTTCGTCGAGGCCCGGCAGTATCAGGACCGGTGGGACGCGTTCAACGAGGATGGCGATTCGGGCACCATCCCGCCGCGCCGTGACCTGAAGCTCGAGGCCCTCGCCGAGATCCTCCGAGGGGAGCGCCAGGTGCACGCCCACTCATACAGGGCAGATGAGATCCTCCAGCTCCTGAGGCTCGCCGAGGAGTTCGGTTTTCGGATCGCAACGCTCCAACACGTACTTGAGGGGTACAAGGTCGCCGATGAAATCGCGGCGCATGGGGCTGGCGCGTCGACGTTCTCGGACTGGTGGGGATACAAGGTCGAAGCATACGACGCCATTCCCTACAACGCGGCGGTCATGGTCCAACGTGGAGTGAACGTGTCGATCAACTCGGACAGCAACGAGGAGATGCGACACCTCAACGAAGAGGCGGCCAAGACGATCAAGTGGGGGGGGCTGACCGAAACCGAGGCGTTGTCCCTGATCACCATAAATCCGGCCCGCCAACTTGGGATCGACAGCATGGTGGGGTCGATCGAGGTTGGGAAGGACGCCGACCTCGTACTCTTCGACCGGCATCCGTTTGATAACTTCGCGGTGCCCCAGATGACGTTCGTCGATGGAAAGGTGTATTTCGACATCGCCGGCGACAAAGAGCGACAACGCGCGATCGATGCCGAGAAGGCACTCCTGAGTGGCAAAACCGAAGGCGGCCGACCCATAACAGATGATTCGCAGCCAGAAGACGTGGAGGCAGGACGATGAGCACGCTTAGTTCGGGGGACCTTCGCAAGGTGGGCGCCCAGGTCGCGGCGCTCTCCCTCGCTCTCATCCTCGCACTCGTACCTACGGCGGTCACAGCTCAAGACGGCGGGGGGGGTAGCAAGACATCCTTCGCGATCGTCGGGGGCACGGTGCACACCTTGGCGGGCTCCGCGATCTCGAATGCGACCCTGATCGTAGTGGACGGGCGAATCGCCGCCGTGGGAACCGCAGTGATCGTACCTGAGGGCGCGCAGATAATCGACGCCACCGGCCTGCACGTCTACCCCGGAATGTTCAACGCCTTCAGCTCCGTGGGGCTGCAGGAGATCAATGCGGTTCCGGTGACCAACGACATTCGGGAGGCCGGGGAGTTCAACCCCCACCTCAGCGCAGCGACAGCCATTCACCCTGCGAGTGAGCGTATTCCGGTGACGCGTGCGAACGGGATCACTCATGTGGTGTCGGCTCCCGGCGCCGCTCCGGGGGGGATCGGCGGCCAGGCCGTCGCCATCCACCTCGATGGATGGACGATAGAGGAGATGCTGATCTCCCGCTCAGTGGGGATGGTGTTGAGTTGGCCTTCGCTTCAAACCCGTCAGTGCAGCCCCTTCGGGTGCTTCGGTCCCAGCGGTCCGTTCGCCCGGGCAGAGGAGCGGTATGAAGAGGCCCTCGACCAGATCCGCGGTTGGCTCGAGGACGGTCGCCGGTATCAGCAGGCTACCGAGGGTGGAACCACCCTGCGGGACCTCCGTCTCGAAGCACTCGGCCCGGTGCTGGCTGGGGACGTCCCGTTGCTGGTTATCGCAGACCAGGCGAGGGACATTCGCAATGCAATCGAGTTCGCCGAGGCGGAGTCCGTGCGTATTGTGATCGTGAGCGGGCGTGACGCCTGGAAGGAAGCCGAGCTACTTGCGGAACGAGATATCCCCGTGCTTTTGCGAGCGACCCAGAATGTCCCTCAGGGAGAGGACGACCCATACAGCACCACCTTTTCCGCCGCGGCGAAGCTGCACGAAGCAGGGGTTCGCTTCGCGATGACCGGGTGGGCTTCGGCAGGTCCGAATCCGCCTTCACGTACGCTCCCGTACGAAGCGGCGAACGCGGTGGCGTTTGGACTTCCGAGCGATGAGGCGCTCAGGTCGATCACCCGATACCCGGCAGAGATTCTCGGACTCGGCGCCGACCTCGGCACCCTCGAGGTGGGCAAGATCGGCAACCTCATCGTCACCGACGGAGATCCGCTGCAGATACGGACCCAGATCTTGCACGTCTTGATAAACGGCCATCCCGTGAGCACCGACAACAAGCATAAGGCGCTTTGGGAGAAGTACCGGGCGAGGGAATAGCAAAAGGGGCCCCGCAGCATGCGGGGCCCCTCTCACCTTGCTCTCTTCTACCTTACTCGGCCAAGGGCTTCTCGATCGACAGGCGCATGACGTACGGAACGCCCAGCTCATCCTTCCATGTGCCGTAGACCTGCCCGGGGAGCAGCCTCAGGGGGGTGAACCCTACTGGAAATTCCAGTACCCCGAGGTAACGGCCCTCGCCGTCGAAGATGTCCCATCGGTGGGAACCGAGGTCCTGGGGGTCGAAGGACTCGGCGCCGCTGGCCATTAGATCCTCCGCAGTTTGTACCTGTTGGAGCCAAACGCTTCCGTCCGGCGCAACGAGCAGATTCAGGAAGGCCGGGTAATTCTCGGCGAATTCCACTCCGTCCAGAAACCCCTGGACTGCGGCTGGCGGCGCACCCTGATCGAGCATGAGGCGCCGGAGCAGATCCTTCATGTGACCCACGTCGCTGTCGGTCACCGGCTGTGACTCGACGTCGTGCTGAAGAATCTGGGTCACCTCGCCCGCCGCGTTCGTAAACTCGACCCGGTAGGCATCGTTCATCGCGCTGACGAACCCGCCACCCTCGCGAATATCCCAAACAGGCTCCGGGCTGAAGAGTACGATCCGGGTACTACCCCCCGCACCCTGCTGAAAGCTGAGTCCGGGTGGCAGCACGTGAGCCGTATCGGCGGGCGAGCCGTCATCCCCAAAGGTGACGACGGGATCTCCGACTGGATCAGAAGCGGGTGCGTCGGGATTGGGAAGCGTGCGGAGTTGTGCGAGCACGCGCTGGTCGGTACTAAGCTTCCAGCGGAGTGGAATACCGGTAGCGACGATGTCGAGCGGAATCGACGTCTCATCGGTGCCGTCCGTCCGGTACCGGTTCAGGCGGGCGTTTGTGAGGTCCGGGACCAGAACGAGACCGTCGTCGGTGATCAACACCGCGCTCCCTGCCGGTCCCAACTCGCCGGGGCCCGACCCAGGCCCGCCGAGGGTGCGAAGGTGTTCGCCCTGCGCAGCCCGCGATATCTCCGATACGGAGTTCCTCGGTGAGCCGCCACCGCGTCTCCGGCGTCCAGATACCCTCCGTGGGATTGCTGACCATGCGGATGCCTGCAGAGTCGGTCACCGACCCCAACCATTCGGGTCCGGCATCGGCCGTCGAGCAGCCTGCGAGTAGGGTGACGAGGCCCGTAGCGAGAATATGTCGTTTCATCGTTTAGTCCGAATTAGAGGTTGAGCCATCCGTGAGTGGGTACGCGCCGAGTGGGTGTCACCTTCACGGCCACGCCCCCAA
>JAZDDA010000140.1:0-3421 GCA_036679625.1 Gemmatimonadota bacterium
GCGAGCCCAGACAAGTCACGGACCACAGGGATTGAGCTGGGGTTGGCTGACGGCCGGGTCTACGCCTCGTACGAAGACATGGCCCGCGAAGAAGCGAAGCTACCCGCGGATGAGCGCATCGAAGTGGTCTCGATCGTAACGCCGAATCACCTCCACTTTCCTGTTGCCAAGGTCTTCCTGGATGCGGGGTTCGACGTCATCTGCGACAAACCACTGACGACGACCGCCACCGATGCAGATGAGCTGGTTCGGCTCACGCAGGAAAGCGGCCGAATCTTTGCCGTGACCTACAACTACACGGGCTACCCCATGGTCAAGGAGGCCCGGGAGCGCATCATGAGTGGCGCAGTGGGCACCGTGCGGAAGGTCGTCGTGGAGTATTCGCAGGGATGGCTCTCTACCCTCCTCGAAGCGGAGGGCCAGAAGCAGGCCGAGTGGCGCGCAGATCCGGCCCGTGCGGGGCAATCGTCCGCGCTGGGTGATATAGGCTCACACGCCGCGAACCTCGTGGAATATGTGACGGGGCTCCGGGCGGTCGAGATGTTTGCCGACATGGGAACCCTGGTCGAGGGTCGCAAGCTCGAGGATGACGCCGTGGTCATCCTGCGATTTCAGGGAGGGGCTCGGGGTGTCCTTTTGGCCTCGCAGGTGTCCACCGGGGAGCGTAACCAGCTACGGCTGAGCGTCTACGGCACAGAGGGAGGGATCGAGTGGAGCCACGAGGCCGCCAACAGCCTGCGCCTCAAGAGCGCCGGCGGAGCCGAAACGGTTCTGCACTCCGGTGTTGAGGGGCTTTCCGAGCGTGCCGAGGCCCACACGCGCCTCCCCGCCGGTCATCCCGAGGGCTTCATCGAGAGCTTTGCAAACGTCTACCGCAATGTGGCGCGGACGATTCGGACCCGGGCAGACGGAACGGAGGCCGTCCCCTTCATGGAGGATTATCCCACGGTAGAGGACGGCGCGCGGGGCGTTCACTTTATTGAACAGGCGGTCGAGAGCGCTCGCGAGGGCCGCTGGATCGGCGACGGCATCTGATGACACGTCCTGCCACACTCTTCACTGGGCAGTGGGCAGACCTGCCGCTCGAGGTCCTCGCTGAGAAGGCCGCGGCGTGGGGTTACGACGGACTCGAGCTCGCCTGCTGGGGCGACCACCTCGACGTCGTGCGCGCTTCAGAGGATCTGGACTACTGCGAGTCGCAGAAGGCGATTCTAGAGAAGCACGGGCTGGCGGTCTGGGCCATCAGCAACCACCTCGTGGGGCAGGCCGTAGCCGACCCGATCGACGAGCGCCACAGGCAGATCCTACCGGACCACGTGTGGGGCGACGGCGAAGCTGAAGGTGTGCGCACCCGCGCCGCCGCAGAGATGGTCCTTACCGCAAAGGCTGCGGCCAACCTCGGGGTCACCGTGGTCAACGGCTTCACCGGCAGCCCAATCTGGCACCTGCTGTACTCATTTCCGCCGGTGAGCGAGGCGCTGATCTCCGCAGGATTTGCGGAGTTTGCGGAGAGGTGGCTCCCCATCCTCGACGCCTTCGAGTCTGCCGGTGTGCGCTTCGCTCTCGAGGTGCACCCGACCGAGATCGCATTCGATATCGTCACCGCCGAGCGGGCCCTGGTCGCCGTCGATGCCCACCCCGCCTTCGGATTCAACTACGATCCGAGCCACCTCGCCTATCAGGGAGTGGACTGCGTGGCGTTCATCAGGCGCTTCGGCGACCGAATATTCCACGCGCATATGAAGGACGTGTGGTGGTCCGACGCGCCCACCGAGGCGGGCGTCTTCGGTGGCCATCTCCCCTTCGGCGACCCACGCCGGAATTGGGATTTCCGCTCGTTGGGACGGGGCCGTGTACCCTTTGAGGAGATCATCCGGGCGCTGAATGACATTGGCTACGAGGGACCGCTCTCGGTCGAGTGGGAAGACCCCGCCATGGACCGCGAACACGGCGCCGCCGAGGCCCGTAAGTTCCTGCGGGACCTCGACTTCCCACCCTCACCCACCGCCTTCGACTCGGCATTCCAAAATGAGGATTGAGCAGTGAGAATCCATTCAGAGATAGGCCATTCAAAGGTGGGACGGACTCCTGGTATTGCGGCGGCGATCGCGTTGTTGCTCGGAGCCTGCGCCGCAGACGCCGCCCGGGATGACACCCTGGATGACGCCGGGCAGGCCAGCCCTGGGTCGGCGCAGGAGTGGCTATCGCTGGTCGATGGGTCTCGCCTCGATGCGTGGCGTGGGTTCAAGCGCGAAGACGTGCCCGCGAACTGGAGCGCTGCGGATGGAACGCTGACGTTCACACCCGGCGACGACGGTGGCGACCTCATCACGAAGGACGTCTTCGAGGACTTCGAGTTGGAACTCGAGTGGAGGATCTCCGAGGGCGGGAATTCGGGGATATTCTACCACGTGATGGAGAGCGACGAATACGACTTCGTCTGGCAGACCGGCCCCGAGATGCAGGTGCTCGACAACGCCGGGCACTCCGACGGGCAGCTCCCCGAGACCTCAGCCGGATCAGACTTCGCGGTTCACCCGCCCGTTCGAGACGTGACTCGGCCCGTCGGAGAGTGGAATCAGGCCCGACTCGTCGTGCGGGGACCCCACGTGGAGCACTGGCTGAACGGCGAGAAGTTACTCGAGTTCGAGCGCTGGACCGACCAGTGGAGGACCGACGTGGCGGCGACCAAATTCGTCGACATGCCCGGCTACGGCCTGGCCGTGGAGGGCCACATCGCCCTGCAGGATCACGGGAATTCGGTGTGGTTCCGCAATGTCAGGATTCGCCGACTGGTCGACTGACGAGTCTGGTAGACGCTCAGGGGCGCAGCCACGCGAACCCAAATTCCACTCCGGTCATGGCATGGTCATTGCCCCACCAGGAGCGCCCAAGCGCCTCGAACCGTGGCAGTGAGGGGGAAACCCGACCGGGTCCCCCCTCACGCCATCGTTCAACCGGCTCGGAGCGACTCGACCGGATCGACGTTGGAGGCCCGACGTGCCGGCACGTAGCTCGCGATGGCTCCGACGAGGAGCATCGCCACAGGCACAACCAGGAAGGTCGTGAGGTCGATCGCCTCGACGCCGTATAGCAGCGTGCTGAGCGTGCGTGTCACTCCCGCTGCGACCACACCCCCGAGGATCACGCCGACCACGACGATCCGCACGCCCTGTGCTACGACCATGCTCCTGACCCCACTCGCCTTGGCGCCGAGGGCCATACGCACCCCGATCTCTCGGGTGCGTTCAGCAACCACATACGACAGCACTCCGTAGAGCCCCACCGCACCGAGAATCATCGCCAGGATGGCCGCGATCCCCAGCGTGAGCATGATGAACGAGAGATTGACCATGGAGTCCGCTGCCAAGCGTTCCATCGTAAACACTCGATACATCGGCGCGCTCGGAGCGACCTCCCT
>JAZDDA010000141.1:0-48077 GCA_036679625.1 Gemmatimonadota bacterium
TGGGGTCGCTCCCGATTCTGACCCACCTTTCCTGAGTTTGCCGGCAAAGCGGAGAACACGATGCAGATATCCTCACAGGTCCGACGGTGGTTCCCCCTTTTGCTTTCCGGCGCCCTGTTGGCCTGCGACGGAACGGCCTCTGAGGACGGCGGACGCCAGGGGGCCCAGACCACTCCCGCCTGCGATGCGGATAACGCGGGGCTCACCCTCCCCGACGGATTTTGCGCCCTCATGTTTGCCGAAGCCGGGTCGGCGCGTCATATCGCCACCGCTCCAAATGGCGATGTCTTCGTCGCGCTCAGCAACCAGTTCCGGCGCACGGAGTCTGGCCGGGAGATGGTGCCGGGCGGAATCCTCGCCCTTCGCGATACCAATGGTGACGGCAAGGCCGACCTCCAGGAGCGCTTCGGTGAGACCGGGGGAACGGGGATCTGGCTCGACGGAGAGGACCTCTACTTCGCGCCGAACGATCGGGTAGTCCGGTACCACCTGCCGTCCGGATCCCTCCGTCCGACCGGCGACCCCGAGGTCATCGTGTCGGGCCTTCCAGACACCAACAACCATGCCGCCAAGAGCATCGTGGTGGCAGATGGAATGCTCTACGTGAACATCGGGGCGCCCTCAAACGCTTGTCAGGAGCAACCTCGCAGCGTGCTTTCGGCGGGGCTCGACCCGTGCCCGCAGCTCGAGCTCAGGGCAGGGATCTGGCGGTTCGATGCAAACCTTACCGACCAGGTCGAGTCAGACGGAATTCGCTACGCTACCGGCCTCCGCAACGTGGTCGCCCTGGGCCTCAACGCCTCTTCCGGGTCGCTCTTTGGCGTGATGCACGGGCGGGACAGCCTGCACGAGCTCTGGCCGGAGTTATACACGGAGGCCGAGAGAGTCGAGAAGCCGGCTGAGGAATTCGTCCGCCTGCAGGAGGGCGACGACTACGGCTGGCCCTACTGCTACATGGACCCCGATAGCGGACGCAAGCTGCTCGGGCCCGAGTATGGCGGCACCGGCGAAGAGGTGGGCCGTTGCGCCGACAAGGACATGCCCATCCTCGGCTTTCCGGCCCACTGGGCACCGAACGGGCTGACCTTCTACCAGGGTGACCAGTTCCCCGAGGAATACCGGGGCGGGGCCTTCGTCGCCTTCCACGGATCCTGGAACCGGGCGCCGGCTCCGCAGGCAGGCTACAACGTGGTCTTCGTCCCCATGGACGGGGATGCCGTCACGGGCGACTGGTTCGTCTTCGCCGATGGCTTCGCCGGCGACGAGAGAAGTCCTCAGAACGCGGCACATCGGCCCTCGGGCGTCGCGGTGGGGCCCGACGGCTCACTCTACGTCTCCGACGACCGGGGCGGGGCGGTCTTCCGCATCGTCTACCAGGGGCACTAGCGTAGTGCTCGTGGGCAACGATGTCGTAGACCTCGGGCACCCACGCACGCAGGGCAAGGCCGGCCACGCACGCTTCGTGGAGCGGGTCTTTACAGAGCAGGAGGCCGCCCTGATCTCCGCGCATGCAGACCCCGACCGGAGGCTGTGGACGCTCTGGGCGGCGAAGGAGGCCGCCTACAAGGTGGTGTCCAGGCTGGCCGACACTCCGCCCGTCTTCGCCCATCGATCATTCGCGGTCGACCTCTCGGCCGACTCGGCCGACTCGGCGGGATCGGTGATCTTTGAGGGAGTCTCGCTTCCCTTCGTGGTCGTGGCCGACACCCCGTCGTACCTCCACGTGGTCGCGTGGAACGGCGCCGCTACGGGGTCACTCCCTTCCTGGATTCACGCCGGCTGCGCCACCCCTGATCCGGCCGAGGTTCCCTCGCGAGAGGAGCTGTCCGACTTTCTCTCAGCACATTTTTCCACAGGCGAAGCCAGCCAGATCCAGCGGGTTGAATCCGCGCTCGCACGACTGTACGCGAAGCGCGCTATCGCGGAGCACCTGGGGGTTCCTGCGGCACAGATCCTGATCCATACCGCTGGCGGAGCAGACGGCCGTACACCTCCCGAGGTAGAGGTCGTGGGGTCATCTGCCCGCGTCGCGCTCAGCCTCTCGCACGATTGCTCCCACGTTGCATGGAGCTTTACCGACGAGGCTGCCTGACCCGCTCTTGACGCAGTCGGGCGACGGCAAGACGTTGCCTCCCAATGAATCAGACTTCAGTTCGATCCCGACTCCAGGACCTCCTCATCGAGCGCTCCGTGCGGCTCGGATCCTTCACGCTCGCCAGTGGGGCGCACGCTGACTACTACGTCGACGCGCGGCGTACGACGATGTGCGCAGAGGGCCA
This sequence comes from Gemmatimonadota bacterium, assembly GCA_036679625.1. Lineage (GTDB taxonomy): Bacteria > Gemmatimonadota > Gemmatimonadetes > Longimicrobiales > Gaopeijiaceae > JAZDDA01. The sequence continues at coordinate 2,280 of JAZDDA010000141.1, forward strand.
GAATCTGGTCGGCCAAGTCGGGTATGAGCTGATTCGCGCTGCGGGGTGGACCCCCACGCACATAGGCGGTCTTACCCTCGGATCGGACCCCATCGCATACGCAATCGCAGCGCACTCCTGGCGGCTGGGAGATCCGATGGATGCCTTCACGGTGCGAAAGGCGGCCAAGGCCCACGGAACAGGTCAGCGGATCGAAGGCGGCCTTCCCGAGGGAGCCGAGGTGGTCGTGATCGAAGACTCGATCACCTCAGGCGGGAGCAGCCTCGATGCCATCGACGTGCTGCTTGGCCATGGCTGCACGATCCTGGGTGTGTGCACCCTCGTCGACCGCCAGGAGGGCGCCGAGGAGCGCCTCGCTCAGGCGGGCCACACCCTGATCTCGGCCTTCACCGGCCCCGAGCTCCTGAACGCAGCCCAGGGCGCCTAGTCCAGAATCCGGAGCGGCATCACGAGACATAGGTAGTCGATCTCCTCGCCGTCCGGCGAAACCGGAATCACGGTAGCCGCCCGCTCGGGTGCCTTGAAGGTCACCTTCACGTCGTCGGTCGGCATGTGCCGGAGTACCTCGAGCAGATACTGGGCATTGAAGCCGATCTCGATCCCCTCTCCTGAGTACTGGACCTCGATTTCGTCCTGGCCCTCTCCCAGGTCGGGCGTCATCACACTCAGGCGCACAAGCCCTTCCTCGAAGGCGAGTCGAATCCGGTGTGTCTGGTCACTCGCAACGATCGCCATGCGCCGTACCGCCGAAGCCAGCAAGTCTTTGCCGACGATGGCAAATTTGTCGTTGTCCTTCGGAATGACCTGCTCGTAATTCGGAAAGCTGCCCTCGATGAGTCGGGTGTAGACTTCGATTCCACCCGCCCGGAAGCCGAGATGGTTCCCGCTTTGCGCTACGCCAATTTCTTCTTCGGTCTTGAGCAGTTTTTGAACCTGCTGAAGCGCCGCAGGGGGAACGATGAAGTCTGCCGAGGGAGCGGATGCCGATCCCGCGGGCACACCCATGCGCGCAAGCCGATGTCCATTCGTCGCGACCATGCGCATCTGTCCGTCACGTAGCTCCCAGAGGACCCCGTTCAGGATCGGTCGACTCTCTTCGGTCGAGACCGCGAATGAGGTTCCCTGAATGAGCCTCTGGAGATCCGCTCCACCCACACTCCAACCCTCCTCGAAGTTCACCTCCGGGAGAGTTGGGAAGTCGTCTGAGGGGAGACCGTTGAGCTTGAACGAGCTCCGGCCACACTTCAGCTCGATCTGGTCGGCTCTGGTCACCACCTCGACCGGGTGATCAGGCAGCTCGCGCGAAATCTCCTGCATCTTCTTACCAGGGGCGGTGATGCTCCCCTGTTCCCTGACCTCTGCTGGTGTCCACACGCGCACCGCCACATCGAGGTCGGTACCACTCATCCAGATTCCATCCTGCCCAGCTTCAATCAGAATATTGGACAGCACCGGGAGGGTGGTCTTGGTGGGAATGCTCGCCGATACGGCCGCAAGTCCCTTGTGCAGGTTCTGACGTGTAATCGTGAAGTTCATCGAGCCTCCGACGCGTTGGCGTGGCGGTTATACACAAGAACTACTATTCGAGTGTTTTATGTAAGAAAGAAGATAGTAGTAGTAGAGCCTGTGGATCTGTGGGAAAGTGTACTTTCTCCCGGCCTGACGCGATCCGCAGTGTGGAACCCGAGTGGAAGATGTGGGCATTGCGAGAGCCTCGCGACACCCATGTGGAAACTGGCAGAGTATTCCACACGATCTGCACACCGTTTGAACACCATCATGAGGGGGTCCGGAGCTCTGCGCGAACCGCCTCGACCTCACCCCTGAAGTCTGCGTCTCCATCCATCGTCTCTTCCACCTTGCGAATCGAATGGATGACGGTGGAGTGGTCGCGACCGCCAAATAACTCGCCGATCTGAACGAGCGAGTGGCCGAGCATGTCCTTGATGAGATACATGGCCACCTGGCGGGGAACGGTCACATCCTTGGTACGTCGTTTGGAGGCCAGCGCCTCGGAGCGCACTCGCCACCTGCGGGCGACGACCTCGCGAATACGGTCGGGGCTGAGAACCGGACCGTCTCCGGCGTGGCCGCGTCCTCCGAGCATTCCCTGAAGCGAGGTTCGGGCGAGCGGGACGGTCACCTCCTGATTGGTGAGCGAGGAGTACGCGAGGAGCTTGATTACCGCTCCCTCGATCTCTCGCACAGAAGAGGTACACGACCTCGCGATAAAGTCGATGACGTCTTCGGCCAGAACGAGATCATCGTCGCTCGCCTTCTTCCGCAGAATCGCAACTCGGGTCTCGTAGTCGGGTGGTTCGATGTCGGCTATGAGCCCCCACTCGAATCTCGAGATCAGACGCTCCTCGAGACCCGGAATGTTCTTTGGGGGTCGATCGCTCGTCAGTACGATCTGTTTCTGGGCGTCGTAGAGGGCATTGAAGGTGTGGAAGAATTCCTCCTGGGTGGCCTCCTTGCGCTTGAGAAACTGCACGTCATCCACGAGCAGCAGGTCGATCTTACGATAGCGCTGCCGGAACTCCGCCATGTGCCCCTTCTGGATCGCAGTAACCAGGTCATTGGTGAACTGCTCTGTCGTCAGATAGGCGATGCTCGCCCCGGGATTCCGCTCGCGGATCTCATTGCCGATGGCGTGCATGAGATGGGTCTTACCGAGCCCGACCCCGCCGTAGAGGAAGAGCGGGTTGTACATCCTGGCCGGCTTTTCGGAGACAGCCTTGCATGCAGCCCAGGCGAAATGGCTGTTGTCTCCCACTACGTAGCGGTCAAAGCTGTAGCGGGGGTTCAGCGCCGAAGGAGGAGGCGCAGTCACCACCGGGGCTCGTTCGGGGATGGGGCTGGAGGTCGTGACCTCCACGGCGGGCGTTGGGTAGGGGGCTGATGTTCCCGCGCGGAAGCACACACGGAGCGGGCGCCCGAGAACCTGTGCCGCGAACCCGTCCAGCGCGGCCCCGTACCTGTCTTCGATCCACTCGACATGGAACTGACTCGGAACCTCGACGATCAAACCGTCGTCGGAAAGCGCTTGAGCTGTGGGATTTGTGAGCCAGGTGCGGTAGCTCTGCTCCGGGAGGGTCGCCTTTGCGGCGGCCTGGATCCGGGTCCAGAGTTCTACAGCGGTTAGCTCCATGAGCGCTGAGTCAGGTCAAGGTACACGGTTAGGCGGAGAACGCTGGTCGAGAAGGAACTGCGAAGCTAGCGACTCCGGGGGTGGCCACACTAGGGGACGAGTGTGGAAAAGTCAATTCAAGCGCCTGAAAGCGCCATATTTCGCCACATTGAGGCTAGAGGTTGACCTGTTCCCGGGGCTTCAGATATCTTTCCAAGCTCGATTTCAACGGCACCTCGATTTGATTAAAGCAGGCGGTAAGCTGTCATGATGCCCACATATAGACCTCGCAATCGTAAGCGGGTCAACAAGCACGGGTTTCGCGCTCGGATGAAGACGCTCGGAGGCCGTAAGGCCCTTTCTCGGCGCAGGGCCCGTGGACGGGTCCAGCTCGTGGTGAAGACCGGCTCGAAGTAGGCATGAGTGCGGACCGCCCTCTGGCGGGGCGGGACCCAAAGGCCCAGCTGGGCAGTTTGCGATTGCCCAGGGCGGCACGGATTCGCAAGACCAGCGAGATCCGATCGCTCCTGAAGCGGGGGAAGCGGAAGCGGACGGACCATCTGGACGTCTTCTTCGCACCTTCCCCCGCTTCGCGTTCCCGTGTAGGAGTGATCGTTCCCAAGCACCGGCACGGGATCATCGAGCGGAACTGGTTGAGGCGGCGGCTGCGGGAGCTCGAAAGAACGTGTCTTCTGCCGGCGCTCAACGCTGCCGGGCTGGAGCTGGACGTCCTGTTGAGGGCGAGGCGGGAAGCGTACGGCGTTCCGTTTCGTACACTGGAGCGGGAAGTGAACATGATCAGGGAGGTGACATGCTCGGAAGGATGATGATCGGAGCGATCCGATTCTATCAGAGGGGTATTTCACCACTCACTCCGTCTTCGTGCCGGTTCAAGCCGACGTGTTCAGAGTATGCTCGGCAGGCCGTCATGCAGCACGGCGCGGCCCGCGGCGGTTGGTTGGGATTCCGGAGAATCCTTCGCTGCCATCCGTTTGGGAGGTGGGGTTTCGACCCCGTACCTGGAATAGAGGGGGCAATAGCCCCGAACAGTGACCGGAATGTGGAAGCTCGATGAAACAGGAAGCCCGCTTTGTTCTTGCCATCTCGTTGATGCTGGTCGTCCTTGTCGGGACCAACCTCATCTTCGCGCCTGAACCGTCGCTAGACCCGGTACCAGCGCTGGATTCGATTTCCCTCGACGGGAATCAGGGTGCTCAAACGGTACCCGTCGTGCCGCAGGGGCCTGTCTCTGCTCCCGTTCTCACCGCGCCGCAAGATGATCCTGCGCCCGCGAGCGTGGCAGCGCGCGATGTGGTAGTCCAGGGCCCGCTCTACACCTACACATTCACCACCCTTGGGGCTCGCGTCACATCGCTTCGGCTCGAAGCGTTTGCCTCATTAGCGGCGGACAATGGGTCGGTGGAGTTGATTCCCGAGGGTTCGATCGGAGCCCTGGGGACCGAGCTGAGGGTGGGCGATCAGGGCGTGAATCTGGAGGGAGTGCTATTCGAGGTCACCCCGGAGGATGGGCTGAGGCTCGCAGCGGGAGGTGCGCCTCAGGAGCTGACCTTCAGGTACGTTCATCCGTCTGGGGCGCTGACCTATTCGGTGACCTACCGGTTTGATCCGGACGAGTACCTCGTGAGTGCGGAGGCGAGGGTCGAGGGCTTGGATCCGACCCAGATACTGACGGGGATGGGGAGTGGGATCGGGTACAACGAACAGCGAGCGGTAGACGATTCTCGAGTCGTCGGGTACGTCGTCAATCAACTCGAAGATGGAGTCCGAGCGGTTCCGTTCCGGAAGGTCGATGAGCGTCGGATAGAGGAAGGACCGCTTCTCTGGGCAGCGGTAAAGAGCAAGTACTTTGTGATGGCGCTCCTCCCTGGCGTGAACCCCGAAGACGAGAAATATCTCGGGGGCTTGCTTGCTGAGCCGATCGACGCCGAAAACCAGGCCAAGGTGGCGGTCAGCCACTCAGCTGACGCGACTGGCGTTCTGCACTTCAGGCTCTACGCGGGTCCACAGAACTTCAGCGGGCTCAAGGCAATCGGTGATGGTCTCGAGAATGTGAACCCGATTGGGTGGAAGTTCATGCGCCCGGTGATCCGGCCCCTCGTCGGGATCATTCTCAAGGTCTTCAACTGGATGCACGACACGCTCAACATCTCCTACGGATGGGTGCTGGTCGTATTTGGTGTGTCGATGCGAGTGGTTCTGTACCCGCTGAATCAGAAGGCGATGCGGGCTCAGATGAAGAACATGGCCGTGCAGCCACTCCTTCAGGAGATCCAGGCCAAGTACAAGAACGAGCCAGAGAAGCTGCAGAAGGAGATGATGGTCCTCTACAAGGAGCACGGATTCAATCCAGTTGGCGGATGCCTTCCGATGCTGCTGCCGTGGCCCGTTCTGGTCACGCTGTTCTTCGTTTTCAGGAATACGATCGAGCTGCGCGGGGTCCCATTCTACTGGCTCCCCAGCCTGTCGGGCCCCGACCCGATACACATTCTTCCGATCGTAATGGGTGGGTCGATGTTCCTGCTGCAGTGGATCAGCATGAGGTCCATGAGCACGCCGAATCCGCAGATGAAGATGATGATGTGGATGATGCCCATCGTGTTCACCTTCATGTTCTGGAACTTTGCGTCGGGGCTGAACCTCTATTATGCCACGGCGAATCTTGCGACCCTCCCGCAGCAGTATCTGATCGCCCGCGAGCGTAAGGCGCTCCAGGACAAGCAGGCGGCGAACCCGGTCAAGAAGAAGTCCGCGGACTAGCGGACTCCCTGAAGGGACCCACGTGGACGCTGTGCCCGACACCATCGTTGCCTTCGCAACTCCGCTAGGGCCGAGTGCGCTCACAGTTTTGAGGGTGGCGGGTCCCGAGGCATTCGAAATCCTTCGTTCGCTGACTGGGCGGAAGGCGTTGCCCGAGGCACGACAGGCCACGCTGCTTCCGCTCAAGGATCCCGCATCCGATCGACTTCTCGACTCGTCGCTCGTCACGGTCTTTCCGGGGCCAGACAGTTATACCGGAGGAGACCTCGCAGAGATTTCGTGTCATGGGGGCTTCCAGGTTCCAATGCGGGTCCTCGAAGCGTGCGTTGCTCTGGGTGCACGCGCAGCAGAGCCCGGGGAGTTTACGCGCCGCGCCTACCTCGCCGGAAAGCTTGATCTGATCCAGGCAGAGGCGGTCAACGATCTGATTCACGGGCGTTGCGCCGTAGGGCATGACGTGGCGATCCACCAACTCGAGCGGGGGCTCTCGCAGCGGATCGCTGCCCTGCGCGAGGAGCTGGTGCAGATTCAGGCCCACCTTGTTCACCACATCGACTTTCCCGAAGAGGACGACGCGCCCACGCCGATCGCACAGATCACCGCTGAGGCGACCGCGCTCGTGGACAAACTCCGAGATCTCCTGAGAACCGCGCCCGAGGGGGAGCTGCTGCGCGAAGGTGCGGTTTGCGTTCTCGCAGGGCGACCCAATTCAGGAAAATCGAGTCTCTTCAATGCGCTGATCGGGCGTGAGCGAGCGATCGTCACCACCACGCCGGGGACGACTCGAGACGCTCTCGAGGCCGTGGTCGCGCTCGCTGGTCTTCCGTTCAGGTTGGTCGATACGGCCGGACTACGGGAGGCCACGGAGGAGGTCGAACAGATCGGGATCGATGTGGCGCGTCGGTACCTTGCGGGTGCGGATGTGGTTGTCCTTTGCCGGGACTCCGTAAGTCCGCTGGATGCAGAGGAGGTGGAGTTCATCGCCGAGATGGGGACGACTCCGTTGATTGTAGTGGGAACCAAGCTCGACCTTCGAGGGGGTCCGCTGGAGGTGGGGGGAGCGCTTACAGTGGCCGGCCGATGCCTGCAGGTGGTCGAGACCTCGGTCGTGAGTGGCGCGGGCCTGGATGGGCTCAGGGACGCGCTGGCTGGGATGGTGTTCTCGGGGCTCGTCCATGCCGATGCCGACGCTCCGGTAATCACACACGCTCGGCAGGCGCGGGAGATCGGTAATGCGATTGGGCACATCGAGGCCTTTGTCAGCGAGGCTGAGGGTGGGGTGCCCGTTGAACTTGCAGCAAGCCATCTCCTGCCCGCCGAAACGGCGCTGGAGGAGGTGGTTGGTGTGATCCCAGACGAAGAGGTTCTCGACCGGGTGTTCCGTGACTTCTGTATTGGAAAGTGAGCTGGCGCCCGTGAGCGACATCAGCGCAGGGTACCGCGTTTCGGGGCGGGTCCAGGGAGTCGGATTTCGATGGTGGACGTTCAAGCTGGCCGACCGTCTTGGGCTTCGGGGCACGGTTGCGAACCGGGGCGATGGATCTGTCGAGGTACAGGTCTGCGGGGCTCCCGATGCGATCGCGATGTTGGTGGAGGAATTGGGGAAGGGGCCATGGGCCGCTCGGGTGGATGGGGTAGAACGGTTCGATTCGGCTGAGGCCAGTGCGGCTACCGCCTTTACGGTGATCGGGTGAGGCGCGGTGGGTTGAGCGACGGGGATGTGGGCACAGGGTATACGGAGAGCTACGGCGTGATTGTGGTAGGTGGGGGGCACGCCGGAGTCGAGGCTGCGGCAGCCTCCGCGCGCATCGGTGTGCGAACACTTCTCGTTACGCCGGACCTCGCTCGAGTCGGACAGATGAGCTGCAATCCGGCGATCGGGGGTGTGGCCAAGGGTGTGGTGGCGCGGGAGGTGGACGCTCTCGGCGGGATCATGGGCCGAGCTACGGACGCTTCGCGGATTCACTTCAGGATGCTCAACCTCAGGAAGGGGCCTGCGGTGTGGGGCCCCCGCGCACAGTGCGATCGAGGGCTGTATCCAAGGGCGGTCCGGCGCATGCTGGACGAGCTGCCCAACCTCGACCTGTTCCAGGGCATGGTCACGGGACTGGTCTTCGACTCGGATGCGGTGGGGGGAGTTCGGCTCGAGGGGGGTCTGCAGTTCACTGCGCCCTCCGTCGTCATCACGGCAGGGACCTTCCTGCGGGGCCGAATCCACATCGGGGGCGATGGGGTTGGGGCGGGGCGAGCCGGAGAAGCCCCCTCGATCGAGCTGGCAGAGGCGCTGGAGGCGAGGGGGCTCGAGGTCGCGCGATTCAAGACGGGCACGCCTCCCCGCATCGACGGCCGGTCGGTCGACTTCACTCGTGTAGAGGTCCAGAGGGGGCACGACCTCGACTACAGGTTCAGCACCTACACCCGCGAGGTATTGCCGGAGCAGCGTAATTGTTGGATCGCATGGACCGGTGACGCCCTCAAGGAAGTGGTGAAACGAAATCTTCAGAAGAGTGCACTCTACGGAGGTGAGATTTCGGGGAGGGGCCCCCGGTACTGTCCCTCGATCGAAGACAAGATCGTGCGATTCCCGGACTCGCCGCGGCACCAGGTGTTCCTGGAGCCCGAGGGGTTGGAGACCACCGAGCTCTATGTAAACGGACTGTCCACGTCGCTTCCTGCCGACGTCCAGCTCGAGTTCCTGAGAACGATTCCGGGGCTCGAAAAGGCGCGGGTCACCAAGGTTGGGTACGCGATTGAGTACGACTACTTCCCGCCACATCAGCTCCGGCACACGCTCGAGGTGAGGTCGTTCCCTGGCCTCTTCTTCGCTGGGCAGATCAACGGCACGACGGGGTACGAAGAGGCTGCGGGACAGGGGGTCATGGCCGGGGCAAACGCCGCGCTGCGTGCCCAGGGCGGGGAACCCCTCGTGTTGGAACGTGACCAGGCCTACATCGGAGTCCTGATTGACGACCTCGTAACCAAAGGGGTGGACGAGCCCTACCGGCTGTTCACCTCTCGCGCCGAGTTTCGGCTGCTCCTTAGGCAGGACAATGCTGCAGCGAGGCTTGGGCCGATCGGCGACCGCGTCGGCCTGCTCACCGAGGTGCAACGGTCGGCCCTCGAGCGGCGACTCGAAGAGGCGGATCGAGTGCGGTCGTGGTTCACGACGACGATGGTCGGGCCTGAGGAGGTGGCGGAAGTCTGTGAGGCGGCAGGGGGTCGGCCGCCGCCTGCACCGGTTCGGGCCGCCGAGATTCTTCGACGTCCGAGGGTGACGGCTCTCGGCCTGGCGTCAGCGTGTGGCGCGCCACTGGACGAGGAAGAGTGGACCGGAGATGCGGTTACGGCCGTGGAGGTTGAGATCAAGTATGCCGGGTACGTCGAGCGGGAGATCGAGCGAGCCGAGCGGCTGCGGCGCAAGGCGGAATTCCGGCTCGAAGAAAACCTGCCGTACAAGGACTTCATCACCCTCTCGCACGAGGCCCGCGAGAAACTCGATCGGGTCCGCCCGGGCACCCTGGCTCAGGCTGGCCGAATCCCCGGTGTTTCTCCTGCGGACCTGCAGAATCTTCTCCTTGAAATCCGCAAGTGGCGAAACCTGACTGCACAGTCCGCCAGCTCCTGAATTTCACAAATCACCCGGCAGCGCATGAATCAGGACCCTTTCGTGGGTTGAGTATACACTTTATTGTACGTAAAACCGTACAAAGGAGTCGTTATGCCTCAGTTGCGTGCCAACGAGGACATTCACCCGCTCTCGGAGTTCCGTGCGAATGCGGCTGCATTCATCAAGAAGGTACAGGAGACCCAAAGGCCGATTGTCCTGACGCTCCGGGGGCGCGGACGTGCCGTCCTGCTCGACGTTGATGAGTATCAGAAGGTGATGGATGAGTTGACCGAACTCAGGCGAGCTCAACTCCCCAGCACCGCAGCATCGACCTGCCAGTTAGGCTAGTCAGCTAGATGCCCTGTTTCACGTGAAACAGGTGGTGGACGTTTCACGTGAAACACCCCGATGTCACCGAGGGGCTAGTACGGTCTCTAGCGTGGCTGGCTCAGCTGTGCCGTCGAGGTTGAAGTCGAACTCCGTTGGCCCTTTCAGCGTCACGTTGGCGCCTGACCGAGTCCAGGTGGCTCGTGTTACCAACGCCGATGGGAATGTGCGGCTAAACACCACCTCGTTGCCAACGATCGAGAGCGTACCGGATTCGGAGGCCGACTGACCAAAGGCAACCAGAATTGCGGTGTACCTTCCGCTCGGCTGAACCGAGAGGGTGAACTCCCCCCCGGAGGCGATGATGTCCGCGCGGATCTCTGGGTTGGCCACACTTTGGGCACGCATGAGGGTGGCAATCCATTCGCCGGCCAGGAAGTTGCCCTCTGGGTCGGAATCAGGGCCGGTGCCGTCTCCCCCGGAGCACGCCGCAAGCGCGACGATGAGGACCACCAGGAGCGCCTTGAAGCTGAAAACGGTACGGCCTACTCTCTCAACCATGGATCTGCCCAATCTTGGACACCTCACTACGCGGTGTGCTGTTCGCAGTCGTTCCTCAGGTGGAATGTCCGTAATGGGCTAGCTCCCCGTCAAGTGCACCAATGCTTTCCCTCCAGGCAACCCGCGGGTATATTCGACGCCCCTATCACTATCTCGCCAAGGATTCCCCGAATGTCGCGCGTCATCGCAATCGCCAATCAGAAGGGCGGCGTGGGTAAGACCACCACTGCGATCAACCTTGGTGCATCGCTCGCGGTTGCCGAGCGGAAAACCCTCATAATCGACATCGACCCGCAGGGGAATGCTTCCTCGGGACTAGGTATAGAGGGCCGCGACGCGCTACCCACTATATATGACGTTCTGGTGAACAAGCGTCCCCCGCGCGAGTGCACCCTGGATAAGCTTCATTTTCCGTTTCTCGACGCGATTCCCTCGACCAGAAACCTGGTTGGTGCCGAAATCGAGCTGGTCGGCGTGGCGGACCGGGAGAAGATCCTACGCAAGGCCATGGAGGGTTTTCGGGACGATTACGACTTCGTCCTCATCGACTGTCCTCCCTCGCTCGGGCTCCTGACCCTCAATACGCTTACCGCGGCCGACTCGGTGATGATTCCGATCCAGTGCGAATTCTACGCACTCGAGGGCCTCAGCCAGCTCCTGAACACCGTGCGCCTTGTCCAGCGGGGCCTCAACCCAAATCTGGAGATTGAGGGCGTACTCCTCACGATGTACGATCAGCGGCTCAACCTCTCGAAACAGGTAGCGGCCGAGGCGCGGGAATACTTTGGTGACAAGGTCTATGAGAGCGTGATTCCGCGTAATGTTCGCCTTGCCGAGGCGCCCAGCTTCGGTGAGCCGATTATTCAGTACGATGTGCTGTCCAAGGGAGCCCTGAGCTACCTGGACCTGGCAAAAGAACTGATTGCCAGAACGGCGAAGCGGGAAAAAGAACCCTCGGCGTAGGAAGCTGACAAATGGTTGATCCTAAGGCACGCCTGGGGAAGGGATTGGGCGCCCTCTTAAGTGATTACATGGAGCCTGCGGTCACGGAGGGAGACGTTCGCAAGATCCCGATAAGGGATATCGTTCCCAACCCCGCCCAGCCTCGCCGGACCTTCGATGTAGACGAGCTCGCTGCGCTTGCAGAGTCAATTCGAGAGAACGGACTCCTTCAACCAATCCTCGTCCGCCCGCTTGCGAGCACCCCCGGTCGTTATGAGTTGGTTGCCGGAGAGCGGCGACTACGCGCCGCGGGACTCCTGTCCTGGACAGAAATCCCAGCGATGGTGCGGGATGTAGAGGATGATATTCTACTCATCCTGGCGCTTGTTGAGAACCTTCAGAGGGAGCAGTTGAGCGCCCTCGAAGAAGCCGAGGGATACCAGGCTCTGGGGGATCAGCACGGACTCTCGCACGGCGAGATCGCTCGGTCGGTCGGCAAGAGCCGCTCCACCATCGCCAACATGGTTCGGCTTCTCTCGCTGCCGATCTCGGTGCGAAAGCTCCTTGAAAAGGGTGACCTGACCGCCGGCCACGCGCGGGCACTCCTCGCTGTGGAGGATTCGATTCGGGCCGGTGAACTTGGCCGGGCTGCCGCACGTGAGGGGTGGTCCGTAAGGGAAACAGAGAAACGGGCGAAGGCGGCTGGCCCCGGAAAGCCAGCCAGGAACGGAGCAAAGCGCGACCGCGACCCAGTAGTCCAGGCGCTCGAAGAGGAGCTTCGCGGCGTGCTTGGGACCCGGGTGTCGCTCCAGACGAAGCGGGGTGGTGGCGGTACGATCGAGGTCCCGTTTCTCTCGAGCGAAGACTTTGAGCGCCTCTTTCAGCTGATCGTCGGCCGGGACGTGTCTGAGGTCATCGGATGACTCGCCGACAGGGGGGGCTCACGCTCCTCCTGGTAAAGGACGGGGCAGAGAAGCCCAGGGAGCTCCGGATCACATCCCGATGGCTTCGAGTTCTCAGGTGGCTTGTACCGGCCGCCTGCGGAAGCCTCCTCCTGATGTCCGGTTCGTGGTTCTGGCTCGCCTCCGAGGCGGTGCGCGCACGCCGGATGGATGATCAGGTCGCCGAACTCAGCGCCGGCCGAACCCGTATGCTGGCGCTTGCCGAGCAGTTGAACAGAGTCGAAGCCCAGTACGACAATCTTCGGCGTTTGTTCGGGGCCGACGGCGAACCCGGTGCCTCAGATCTATGGCTACCCCCACCCGGGGGACGCAGAAGCCAAAGCTCCCCAGAGGGCCAGCAGGCCCTCCCCGACAGTTGGCCCCTTACAACCCGGGGATTCATAACGCAGGGTTTGCTCGATGGTGGGGGTGGTGATCATCCCGGGGTGGACATCGCCGTACCCAGAGACTCATATATCAGGGCAGCGGGCGGAGGCGTCGTTTCTGAGGTTGGTGAAGATCCCACCTATGGATTCTTCGTGCGGATCGACCATGGGAATGGCTATGGTACGCTCTATGCACATGCGTCGATGACCCTTGTTGAGTTGGGGTCGCCGGTCGAAAAGAACGAGGTGATCGCGCTCAGCGGCTCGACTGGACGGTCGACTGCGCCCCACCTCCACTTTGAGGTAACCCTTAACGGTGCACCTGTAGACCCACTCACTCTGATCGTGCAGCCGTAGTCGGCTCCACGGAAAGAACGCAAATGGCAAAGGCATCTCAGCAGGGGACCTCCCCTCAGGCGGTGATCTCGATCATTGGGCCCGGCATGAAGGTCGTTGGAGATCTGAATACCGAGGGCACGGTACGAATCGAAGGGGAGGTTCACGGCAACGTCCAGGCGGGCAAGGCCGTTGTGGTGGGTAAGGATGGCGTCGTAGGCGGAGACATCCACACCCAGGACGCTGTAATCGCAGGGCGGGTGATCGGCACCCTCGTCATCGATTCGCGGCTCGAGCTCCAGCCATCCTGCTCCGTCGAAGGTGAAATCCGAGCCAGGCGCATGCAACTCGAAGAGGGCGCCGTGGTTATGGGATCGGTGCAGGTAGGGGAGGCGTCATCTCGGCCGTCGGGAACGGCGACCTCACCCGAACCCAGGGGGGCTGCGGGGACTCAACCGCAAGGGCGAGCTGAGGGTGCTGCGCACCCGTCGTGACGATAGAAGTGGGGCTGTTCTCCACAAATTGTGGAAATACTGTTAAGTCCTTATTTTTAGGGACTTTGACGGCAGCAATACCCACAAACAGCCCTCGAGAATCACTAGAGTTGGAAGTTTTCCACACACACACGGGTTTCCGGCGATGAGATTAGAATCTCTCCTTCAGTACACCTCGGAATACCTTGACCTAGACGCTTTTTCGGACTTTCCTGGTGCGCACAACGGGCTGCAGATCGACGGCTCGGCTGATGTGGAGCGCATCGCGGTGGCCGTGGATGCGAGCGAGACGGTCATTGGCCAGGCAGTCGAGGGTGGAGCGAACCTGCTCATCGTGCACCACGGGCTCTTCTGGGATGGTGAGCAACGCATCGTGGGGCGCCGGTTCCGAAAGGTCTCGGCCCTTATCGAGGGGGGGTGCGCTCTCTACAGCGCCCATCTTCCGTTGGACGCGCACGCCGAGGTCGGAAACTGTGCGGTTCTGATGCGCGAGCTGGGCATTGAGCCTGAGGATCGCTTCGGATCGCACAAGGGGTCGCCCCTCGGGTGGGTAGCCACCGTCGACGAAGACCGGGGCGAGTTCGCGAGACGCCTCGCCGAGACCGTCGGTGGAGAGGTACGCACGATCCCAGGAGGACCGGAGCGGGTGTATCGCGTTGCCGTCGTCACCGGGGCGGCCTCCGACCTCATCGCCGAGGCAGCGGCCCTGGGTGTAGACACGCTGGTGACCGGAGAAGGGCCTCACCATTCCTTCAACGACGCGATGGAGCTCGGGGTCAACGCGCTCTACGCGGGCCATTATCTGACGGAGGTCTGGGGAGTGAAGGCGCTGGCGGCGCATCTCGAGGAGCGATTCGGGCTCGAGTGGAGCTTCATCGACGCCCCGACCGGCCTGTAGGCGGTGACTGCTCCGGCCCAGGGCTAGGCCGGGTCCCAGGCTAGAGAAGCCCCTCGAGGTTCAGGTCGACCTTCCACTTGTTGGGTCCTCGAATCACCCGGGCAACATCGATGCGGAAGAGGCCGTCGAGTACCGAGAATCCGGCGCCAACCGAGCTGAGCCACCCCTCCGACCCAATCCTCTGACCCGCTCCGGCCCACGCCACGTCCCCGAACAGTGCGATGCGAGCCAGCGGTGTGTCGCGAGCCAGCTCGGATCTCCCGAACCAGAAACTGCTCCCCCGAAGCCGCTCGGCGCCCGAGTCGAGTCCGCGGAACGTCGCGCTGCCGCCGAGAAAAAACTGGCGCTGGAGCGGAGCCCCGGACGATGCCATTCCCAGGCCTCCCTCGACCCCTCCGAACAATCCGTTGCCGAGGGGCCTCACGAGTGCGGACGACGCTCCCCATCGCCAGTAGTCGAAGTCGCCGACGCCGCCCTCCAGGAAGGTCCGCCCTGAAGCCACGAGTCCGTCGGGGTCGAATCCCACCTGCCAGCGGAGGTCCATCTCACCGCCACCTATGGTCCCCTCTTCGGCTGTGATGAGTTCATCGATATCGGTGTCACCGAAGAGGTCTCCGAGGTAGAATCCCGTTTCCTTTTCGGCGGAGGTGTGCTGCTCGAAGAACAGGCGAACGCTGTGCTGCAGGAACCGTCCCTCCGTGTTCTTCGACGCCTCAACCCCCAGCGTCCGATAGAACTGCCCGTGGTCCCCACCTGTGATGACCGCCCGTAAAGATCGAGACAACCGGAACGGGTCGCGCCAATCGGAGGCGTAGTCCAATCGCCGGTACGCGGTAACGGCAAATCGGTCTTCGACGTCTCCGTTGAAGAGCGAGATCTCTCCGTTCGGCTCGACATCGGCCGTGCCCAGGCGGGCCTCTGCGTAAAGTCCCCACTCGCCGGAAACCGGAAGCTGAACCGCCGCGCCAAGGCTGAGTCCTTCGACACGGTTGAAGCGCGTGAGCCCCTTGGTTGCCCCCTTGCCCAGGCCCGTTCTCACGAAGAAGCGGGGCGACGAGGACCGGGGGAGCAGGCGGTCCAGCTGGTTCCTCACCTCGTCCATCTCGGAGTCCGCGGATGCGTCGTCCTCGGCGCTGCGTTCGGAGAGTGCAGAGGAGGTCGTGACGGAGTCCGTCGGCGGGAGGATCACCGTCACCTCCCGCTCGGTCCCACCCTGCGAGACACTCTGCACGGAGCGGGTCCACCCCGGTGGGAGTGCACCGGTCAACGGCATCTCGGGTGGCCCGTTCACGGCCTGTTCGCTCACCGTCCAGTCGACGGTCAGCGGGATCCGAGCGAGCTCACCTACGGTTCCGGTTCCCTCGAGCGTGAATCCGCTGGCCAGCCAAAAACGGCCTCCGTGAAGGCTGTACTCCATCGTGACGGTCGAAATTTCGGCGGTCAGCGGCTCGATGACTGCGGGGATGTTGTCGGAATCTTCGGGGCTGGCGTCGAGCTCGAAATCAAACGGGGTGGCTGGCCGGTAGGTGGCCCGGACCAAAGCCCCACTGTTCTGATCAAACCAGAGGGAGCCGTCGAGGAGGTGAGCGTCGGCTCGGGTCGGCTCGATTCTCAATTCGATCGCGGTGACTACGGGATTTCCTGGCATCGTAAGGGAGATCGTGTCCCCTAACGAGAACCGGTAGTTCACCTCTGCCGAGTCAGCGAGGGGATGCTCGAACCAACTCTCGCCGAACACGAGTCGGTCGGCCCACGGGGCGAACGCGAGCGCAGGCGGAGCTCCCTCCGCGAGCAGACTCTGCACGAGCCTTGCGGCGAGGGCATCCTGTACTTCCTCGGTGGAACCCGCGACGGGAATCCGCCGCCGAGCCCCCACCCACTCGACGAACCGTCCGCCCTCGCGCTCCCACCTCAGGCGGGCGATCCGCTCCTGGTCGAAGAGGGTGCGTGCCCTGCGAAAGCGGAATGCGGGGATTCCAATATGGATCCGTTCGCGCATCACCCCTTCGTAGCTTTCGATACCCTCGAGGGTGCCCTGTCTGGCCTCCCTCGCGCGCTCGAGCACGACGCGAACATCAGGGTCGAGGATGGTGTCAGATTGTATGACGCTGCCTGCGGCACCGTGGAGCGACAGCAAGCTCCAGAATACAGCGGCGACGGGCGCGGTCATACCTTATTTCTCTGGGTTGGCGTCATGTTGCCGGTGGGGGTGGTGTGGGGTACCATCAGCGACCACAAATTCGATACGAAAGGCACCTCATGAGGTTCAGGTTCTTCGCGGTTCTCCTGCTGGTTCTGACGACAGTTGGACCGTCTTCGGCTCAAAACGTTCCCCGTCCTGATCAGCATTTCGGTTTTGAGATCGGAAGCTCCCGGAAGCTCGCAAACTGGACTCAACTCACCGCGTATTACGAGAAGGTGGCCCAGGCCAGCCCTCGGGTGAGCGTGGACACGCTGGGCCAGACCACCATGGGGCGGCCCTTCGTGATGCTCACCGTTACGAGTGAAGAAAACCAGGCCAACCTCGAAGCGCTCCACGAAATCCAGATGAAGTTAGCAGATCCCCGGCGGGTTGTGGGGCCAGAGGACCTCGAATCGTTGTTGGACGCGGGGAAGACGGTGGTGCTGATCACCCACGCAATCCACGCTACGGAGGTCGGTGGCGCTCAGACCGCTGCTCGATTGATTTACAGGCTCGCCTCTTCGGATGAGCCCAAGGTTCGTGAAATTCTGGATAACGTCATCCTCCTCGACATCCCCTCACTCAATCCCGATGGGACGGAGTGGGTGGCGGATTGGTACATGGAGCACGTGGGCACTGAGTTCGAGGGAGGCCCGATGCCCTGGCTCTATCAATACTATGTGGGCCACGACAACAACCGCGACTGGTATGCTTTCACTCAGGAAGAGACCCGTCACACCGTCCTCGGTGCGCATAACGTCTGGCACCCTCAGATCGTACACGACATCCATCAGATGGGCGGAAACGGCGCCCGGATTTTCTTCCCGCCCTACATCGACCCGATCGAACACAACGTCGACCCGGGGTTGGTGACCGCAGTGAACATGCTCGGCACCTACATGGCCGCTGAGCTCACCGCTCAGGGGAAGGACGGGATCGTCGTCGACGCGATCTACGATGGGTTCACCCCGGCGCGGGCCTACCAGCACTACCACGGAGGAGCGCGCATCCTGAGCGAAACCGCGTCTGCTCGGATTGCTTCACCGGTGACGCTCACGAAGGAAGAGGTACGTGGCGGGCGAGGGTACGAGGCCGGCACCGCTTCGGCCAACTTCCCGAATCCATGGGAAGGCGGTGAGTGGGGACTCCCCCAGATCGTGGATTACATGGAGTCTGGAGCGATGGCGCTTCTGACGAATGCAGCGCGAAACCGTCGCTTCTGGCTCGAGAATTTCTACCGCGTCAACGAGCGGGCGGTCCTTGGGTGGGATGAATGGCCCGAGGCCTGGATCATCCCGGCAGAGGATCAGAATCCCTCGGGGCTCGCATACGTCCTGCGCATTCTTCGGACCGGGGATGTTGAGGTGTATCGCGCGACGGAGGACTTCGAGGCAGACGGCAAGGCCTACTCGGCTGGCAGCTACGTCATTCCCATGCACCAGCCGTACGCCGCCTTCGCTCAGACGCTGCTCGAGGTCCAGCACTACCCAGACCTGCGCGAGTATCCAGGGGGGCCACCTCGTCGCCCATACGACGTTACCGCACACACCCTGCCGCTTCTGATGGACGTTGAAGCGATCCCGGTTCAGTCGATTTCGGCGGGTGCAGATGTCCCGGTAGGGGCCGTCGTGGAGATTCCCGAGTGGGACTTCCGGCTGCCGGAGTCGCTCACCGGAGCGGACGTACCCCGAATCGCGGTCTATAAGTCTCCCCAGGAGCCGATGACCGGAGGTTGGACGCGGTGGGTTTTCGATCAGCACGAGTTGCCCTACGACACGGTGGGCAACGCCAGAATTCAACGCGGCGATCTCGGTGCGGACTACGACGTCATCCTCCTTCAGGCACAGAGCCCGACATCGCTGATGGACGGCTTTGCCGAAGGCGCCGTTCCCGCGGAGTATGTCGGCGGGCTCGGAGTGGATGGCTCCGCGGCGCTGGCGGCGTTCGTGAGAAACGGTGGCCGAATCGTAGCGATCGAAGACGCAACCGACTTCATCATCGATCTCTTCGAGCTCCGGATTACCAATGCGGTTGAACGCCTCCCAATCGAGGACTTCTACATTCCTGGATCGATCCTCACGGTTGAGCTCGACGATGAGCATCCGATCAGCGCCGGAGTGGGTGATGCGACCCCGGCCTGGTTCTGGCGGAGCAGCCGAGCGTTCGATGTGGGGGAGCCAGGAGCGAAGGTGATCGGTAGCTTTGGAGTCGAGAACCCACTCTTGTCGGGGTGGATTCTCGGACCGGAATACGTCGCAGAAAAGCCGGCGCTGGTTGAGGTCCCGGTCGGGAATGGATCTGTAGTGCTCTTTGGATTTCAACCCAACTACAGGGCCCAGTCGGTCTCGACGTGGCCTCTTCTGTTCAACGCACTCGCTGCACCTGCAGATGAGCGTCCAATCAGCCCCGATGGGGGGGGTGCCTGATGTACTGTGCGAATTGTGGGACGAAGGTAAGTGGGCAGTTCTGCTCTTCCTGTGGCAAGGATGTTGGGGGTTCGAAGTGCCCCAAGTGTGGTAACACTCCTGAGCCTGGCGCGGAGTTCTGTAACATGTGCGGAACCGGGGTGGCCGGTGCCCCGGGGCACGCGCGTGCGGCAGGTTCGGGCCGCGCCGCAGGTGTCGGTTCCGGAGATTCATCGAAGGTGGCGTGGTGGATCTCGGGCGCACTCCTCATGGGGATCATACTCATGGTTGTCTGGCCGGTGATCCAGGGTGGAAACTCGGCTGCGCCTCCACAGCAGCAGCGCCCGCAGAATGCTTCGAGCATCGACCTCAACTCGATGACGCCACGCGCGGCGGCCGATGCTCTCTTCGACCGGGTCATGCGAGCCGCGTCTGCGGGAGATGCAGGTGAGTTTGGACAGTTCCTCCCGATGGCGATCGCGGCCCATGAGCGCGCACAGCCGCTCGATGCGGATGGGAAGTACCACCTGGCGACGCTCCTCTTTCAGGGCTCTTCGTTTGCCGAGTCCCTCGCAGTTGTAGAGGAGGTTCTTGCCGACGATCCCAACCACCTTCTCGCTCTCTCGGCCGCTGGAAGGGCCGCTGCGGAGATGGGGGATTCCGCGGCTGCGCGTACGTACTACACGCACATGCTCGAGGTCTGGAACGGAGAGCTGGCGCGTGATCTGCCTGAGTACCAGGCGCATGAGGGAGAACGAGCTCAGATCGAGCAGGCGGCGGAGGCGTTCCTGGGGACCGGGGGATAGCCACCGGGTGAAGGTCTTCCTCACCGGTGGGTCTGGGTTGATCGGATCCCACCTCGCCGAACGGCTTGTGCGGTCTGGTCACGACGTCGTCGCGTTGCAGCGTGCCGGCTCGGATACGGCGTTTCTCGAACGCCTCGGATGCTCGATCGTGCGGGGAGACATTCTCGACTCGAGCGACGCCCACGCACGCCGGATCGAGGGGTGCGATCAGATCGTGCACGCGGCTGCTCTGATCTACGCGTCCGCCTCGTGGCCCGTCGTGAGGGCGGCGAATGTGGACGGCACGAAGAACGTACTGCTCGGTGCCGAGGCGGCGGGCGTTCCCCACGCCGTTCACGTATCGTCGGTTGCCGTGTACGGACATTCCCGCGGGACCACGAGCGAGGACGCGCCGATCGACACCCCTCTGCGCGCCGCTGACCTCTACGCGCGGTCGAAGCGTGAGGCCGAGCACGCCGCGATGGAGGTACACGAGCGCGGCAACCTCGCGGTGACGGTGGTGCGGCCGTCGGCGGTGTACGGCGAGCGGGATCGCCTCTTCGCACCCAAGGTTGCGAGGGTCCTCAGGCTGCCGCTGGTGCCACTCCTCGGCAGCGGGCGGACCACCCTTCCGGTGGTGTACGCCGGCAATGTCGCCTCGGGCATCGGGCGAGCGCTCGGGGGCACAGGAGAGGGTCGGGCGTTCAACCTCAGCGATGATTTTCCCGTGACCCAGCGGGAGCTCTTCAGGGGGCTAGCGAGGGGGATGGGCACGAGCGTCCGCTTCGTCTCGATTCCCAGGGCCCTCCTTCGCACCGGGGCTCGCCTCGCGGACCGGTTCGGGGCCGGCATTCCGGGTGCCGCAGATCTCGCGCTCCAGAGGGTGGTTGAGCTGGCGGTCGGAGGAAATCCCTACCCATCCCTGCGAGCGCGGCAAGTCCTACATTGGGATCCAGAGGTCGAACATTCCGAGGGGTTGAGGCGCACGGGGGAGTGGCTCACAGGCAACACGAATTGAGGCAGCCGTGAACGAGAACGATCCAAAGGCCGGCTCCGAGCGAGGACCCGGCAACACAACGCCGCCTACGGTACAAGTCACCGAGGACGAGCGGCTCCTGCAGTCGACTCCGGTGGGGACGCCCTACGTCACACCGAGACGAGATCGGGTCAGCAAGGACTCGTGGCGGATGTTCCGGATCATGGGGGAGTTCGTAGAAGGCTTCGATGCACTCAGCGATCTCGGCCCGGCCGTATCGTTCTTCGGCTCGGCTCGGGTCAGCGACGATCATCCGATGTATCAGAAGTGTGTGGAGACGGCTCGTCTGATCGGCGAGGCGGGATTCAATGTGATCACCGGGGGTGGCCCGGGAATGATGCAGGCCGCGAACCAGGGGGCTCACGAAGCGGGTGTGGTCTCGGTGGGCTGCAACATCGAGCTTCCCTTCGAACAGCACTCGAATCCGTACGTAGATCTCGAAATCGACTTCAGATACTTCTTCGTTCGCAAGACGATGTTCGTGAAGTACGCACAGGCATTTGTGATCTTCCCGGGTGGGTACGGGACGCTCGATGAGCTCTTCGAGAGCCTCACGCTTATTCAGACCGGCAAGGTTCGGGACTTTCCGGTGGTGCTCGTGGGCACCGAGTATTGGAGCGGACTCATCGAGTGGCTGCGGAGCACGGTTACCGCCCAGGGGATGGTCGCTCCCGACGGCCTCGATCTGCTCTATTGCACTGATTCGTCGCAGGAAGTCGTCGACTACGTAGTCCAGCACTACAACGAGAACGTTCGCAAGGCCAAAGAGGAGTGATCTTGGCGCCGCTCACACTCACCGGGGCGATCGTCCTCGCCACGGCGCTCGCCTTCTGGCTCGATCGCAATGTGCCAGCCCTCTCCAAGGTGGGTGCGTCCCTTCTGGCCATCATCTTCGGGGCGATTCTCTCCAACACCGGCCTGGTTCCCGCAGCATCCCCCGTCTACGACACCATCGCCGGTCCGGTGACCTCGCTGGCGATTGCGTGGCTGCTTCTCTCGGTGAATATCGCCGACGTGCGGCTCGCGGGTCCTCGCATGCTCGGGGCCTTTGGGCTGGCCCTCCTGGGCACCACCCTCGGTGCCTTCTCGGGCGCGCTCCTCTTTGCGGGCCGCCTGGGGGATGCCGGGTGGCGGCTCGCAGGAACGCTGACGGGCACGTATTCGGGCGGGTCCGTGAACTTTGTGGCGGTCAGCCGAGCGGTGGAGCTGCCGGATTCCCTCTTCGCCGGGACCGTCGCCGCCGACAACCTCATGACCGCCGTCTGGATGGGTGCGACTCTGATTCTGCCATTGTGGCTTCGGAGGTGGTACAAGGCCGAGGTGCCTGCCCCTGCAGAGGCGACTCCCGATGACGACGCGCTGAGGCATCCATTCTTCGATGCGGTAGAGATGTCGACGCTCGACCTGGCGCTCCTCCTGGGCATAGGGTTCGCGCTCGTCGCAGGCGCGAGCTGGACGGCAGATCGAATCCCGCTCATGCCGGCGGTGCTCTGGCTGACGACATTTGCCCTGTTACTAGGCCACTGGGGACCGGTCAGACGGATTTCGGGGGGTATGCAGCTCGGCACGCTGGCGCTTCACTTCTTCTTTGTGGTGATTGGGATTTTCTCCAGGGTGGATGCGATCGTCGCGGTCGGGGCGACGGTGTTCCTCTTTACCGCTGTGGTCGTTGGAGTGCATGGGCTCGTGGTATATGGACTTGGTAGGGTCCTCGGTTTCGACCTCGGCACGCTGTCCGTGGCATCCCAGGCTGCGGTTGGGGGCCCATCGAGTGCGATCGCCCTCGCAGCAGCGCGTGAGTGGAAGGAGCTCCTGCTTCCTGGGATGGTCGTGGGCCTGCTGGGGTACGCCCTTGGGAACTACCTGGGGCTTGGTGTCGCTTATGCGGTGCGGGGTATGCTCGGCCTTTGAGCCCACAGAGAGGCCGGCTCCAGACGGGCTTGTGACGCCTGCAGGGTGCCGTTTTCTTTAACGACTCAACGGCGGGCACGAGAGTGCTCTACCATTCAAGAAGATCCAAGATGGCCCAAGAAAAACCCAGCGCGCCCGGCGGATACGCTCCGAAGGGGAAGAACACCGGTGTGGTGAAGCCCAAGGGCTCATCACGTATTCGGGCCCACGAGGGCATCGACCTTATCCCAATGCAGTCGCGGAAGCCTTCGTGGCTCAAGGTCCGCTCTCCGGGAGGTCAGGAGTACCTGCGTCTCAAGCAGCTCATGAGAAGCCAGGGGCTTCATACCGTGTGCGAAGAGGCCAGCTGCCCCAACATCGGAGAGTGCTGGGAGGACGGCACCGCCACCTTCATGATTCTGGGGGACGTGTGTACCCGGGCCTGCAAGTACTGTGGGGTGGCCCATGGGATGCCGACTACGCTCGACCTCGATGAGCCCCGGCGGGTAGCGACTACGGTGGGCATCATGGAGTTGGAGCACGTGGTGATCACCTCGGTCAATCGGGACGAGCTTCCAGACGGGGGTGCGGGCATCTATGCCGACACGATTCGGGAGATCCGAAGTCGCCTGCCAGGGTGTTCCGTCGAGGTCCTGATTCCTGACTTCAAGGGAGACGAAGAGGCCCTGACAACGGTATTGGACGCCGAGCCAGCGATCCTGGGGCACAACCTCGAGACCGTAGAGCGGCTGCATCCCGAGGTTCGTCCCGGAGGTCGATACTGGCGTTCGATATCCTTTTTGGGAGCGTCCAAGCGCATCCGTCCCGACATCCTCACAAAGACGGGGATCATCCTCGGAATGGGTGAAGAGGAAGGCGAGCTGCATCAGGCGATGAAGGACCTTCGCGAGGCGGCTGTCGACATCCTCACGCTGGGTCAGTACCTGCGGCCGTCCCCAATGCACATCCCCGTGGCGCGGTGGGTGACGCCGGAGGAGTTCAATCGTTGGAAGGATATCGGGGAGGGAGAGTACGGATTCGAGCACGTTGAATCCGGGGCTCTTGTTCGCTCGAGCTACCACGCCAAGGAGCAGGCTCGTGAACTTGTGGCCGGCTCCCCCGGTTCGATTCGTGAGGTCATGGAGGCGGATGTGCTCGCTCCTGCTGAACTATCGCTCCCGAAGCTGGTTCAACTCGAGGTGGGGCGGAACGGAAATTCGACGCCATGAGGTGCCGGACGTTGACTGAAAAGGTGGAAGATGTCTGAGGTGGATACCGTGGACCGCGACAGGCCCGCAACACAGGAGTTGCACGGATTTTCGCGTGAGCGCCTGCATGAGCTGATGCGCGCGATGCTTCTGTATAGGCGCTTCGAAGAAAAAATCGAAGAAGCCTACGCAATCGGAAAGATCGGGGGCTTTTGCCATGTGCACATCGGTCAGGAGGCCACGGCCGCCGGAACGATTCTTCCCCTGCGCCGTGAGGACTACGTCATCAGTGCGTATCGTGCCCACACCCAGGCGATTGCGAAGGGCGTCGAGCCGAGGGCCGTGATGGCAGAGTTGTACGGCAAGGCCACGGGTTGCTCCGGCGGGCTCGGTGGGTCGATGCACCTCTTCAACAAGGCGGTTGGCTTCATGGGGGGGCACGGCATCGTCGGTGCCCAGGCAGCTCTGGCCGTCGGCATCGCCTTCGGTATCAAGTACCGTGATGAAGACAGCGTCGTGGTGTGTTTTCTCGGAGACGCTGCCGTCAATCAGGGCGCCTTCCACGAGGCGATGAACATGGCGGCCATCTGGAACCTTCCCGTGATCTATGCGGTGGAGAACAACGGATACGGCATGGGCACGGAGTTCACGCGGGTTTCCACCACCGAGATGGCCCGAAAGTCGGCGTCCCACGGGGTGCCTGCGACCGTGGTCAACGGGCAGGACGTGCTCGAGACCTACCGGACCTTCGACGAGCTCGTCGAACGCACCCGCACGGGTGGCGGACCCCAGTTTGTGGACGTTCGCACCTACCGATTCCGCGGTCACTCGATGTCGGACCCGGTTTCGGGGACCTACCGATCGAAGCAGGAGGTAGAGCGCAAGGTCGATTGCGAAGACCCGATCACCCTCTTCAGAGACCAACTCTTCGAGGCTGATCTGATGTCGCAGGATGAACTCGAAGCGCTCGATGCGGAGGTCATGGTCGAGGTAGATGCGGTCGAGGCATTCGCCGAGTCCTCGCCTGAGCCCGAGGAGAGTGCGATCTACGACTTCGTTTACTCACAGCAGAACGAACACGGTCGTCTCTTTATGGATGGGCATGACCGGGGGCAGGCCAATGGCTGAAATGACGTACCGTGACGCGCTCAACCAGGCGATGGTCGAGGAGATGGGCCGCGACGACTCGGTGTTCCTGATCGGCGAGGAGGTTGCCGAGTACGACGGCGCCTACAAGGTGTCGCGTGGGATGCTGGACCAGTTCGGCGCTCGGCGAGTGGTCGACAGCCCAATCTCGGAGCTCGGTGTTGCCGGCCTGGGCGTGGGCGCTGCCATGGTGGGCCTCCGTCCCATCGTGGAGTTCATGACCTTCAACTTCTCGATCCTGGCACTCGATCAGGTGATCAACTCCGCCGCGAAGCTCTATCAGATGAGCCACGGGCAGATCAATGTGCCGATCGTCTTCCGTGGGCCGACGGGCGCGGCTCTACAGCTGGGTGCGCAGCACTCCCAGGCGTGTGAGACGTACTACGTGCACGCGCCCGGGGTGAAGCTGGCGACGCCCGCGACGCCTGCGGATGCCAAGGGGCTCCTGAAGGCTGCGATCCGCGACGACGATCCGGTCGCGATCATGGAGGGCGAGCTCCTCTACAACATCAAGGGCGAGGTGCCGGACGACGACGACTTCATCGTGCCGCTCGGCGTTGCCGATGTGAAGCGGGCGGGGGATGACGTGTCGATCATCACCCACGGCAAGATGGTACACGTCGCTCTCCAGGCGGCCGCGCAGTTGGCCAAGGATGGGGTGAGCGCCGAGGTGCTCGACCTGAGGTCGCTGAGACCGCTCGATGTGGATGCCATTCTCGCGACCGTCTCCAAGACCAACCGGGTGGTCTACCTCGAAGAGGGGTGGCCCTATGCTGGGATCGGGGCCCAGATTGTCGCGATGATCCAGGAGGAGGCATTCGATCACCTCGATGCGCCGATCCTCCGGGTCACGCAAGCCGACGTGAACATGCCGTACAACAAACGTCTCGAGCAGTTGGTGAAGCCGAACGCCGCCAAGGTGGTGCAGGCCTGCCGCAAAGTCCTCTACTAGAAGCCGAACCGAGCGAACTCGATGGCCACCAAAGTCTACATGGAAGCGCTTTCCCCCACGATGGAGGAGGGTCAGCTCGTATCGTGGCTCAAGGCGGAGGGTGACTCCATCGCGAGCGGCGATGTGCTGGCGGAGATCGAGACCGACAAGGCCACGATGGAGCTCGTGGCGCGAGGTGACGGCGTACTCCGACAGATCTTCCTACCGGCTGGCGGAACCACCGCGGTAGGCAATGTTATCGCGGTGATCGCAGCGGCCGACGAAGACATCTCCGAGATCGTGGCCGCAGCTGCCGCGGGCACGCCTCCCGCGGAAGCAGCCCAAGCCGCGGGCGGGTCGCCCGAGGTGACCGAGGCGGTCGATGTGGCCGAGGCGGAGGCGCCGGTGCCGGAGGCGGCTGTGCCAGCTGGGGGGGGTCGTGTGAAGGCCTCTCCGCTCGCTCGCCGGATGGCTGAGGACTCCGGGGTGGATATTGGAGCGGTATCGGGATCCGGACCGGGCGGACGGGTGACGAAGAAAGACGTGCAGGCTGCCATCGAAGGTGGCGGTGTGTCATCCGCTCCAGCTGCCGCACCGGCGGCTGCGGCTGCCGCCCCTCAGTGGGCAGCGGTACCCGCGGAGTCAGGTGCCGACTTTGAGGACGTGCCGCTCTCGCAGATGCGAAAGGCCATCGCCAAGCGCCTGGTACAGTCCATTGGGCCTATTCCCCACTTCTTCCTCACCATCGACATCGACATGACACGCCTCCAGGAGGCGCGCGCGCGGATCAATGCACTGCTCGAGGCGGACGGCCTGCGCGTGTCTGTGAACGACCTGATCATACGGGCGACCGCAGCGGCACTCCGTCGTCATCCCGAGTGCAACGCACACTGGCTCGGCGACAAGGTGCGCCGGTTCAATCGTGTTCACATTGGGGTCGCAGTGGCCATTCCGGACGGACTCATCACCCCGATCGTCCGCGACGCCCACGCCAAGGGTGTGGCGCAGATTGGGGCTGAGGTCAGGGAGCTGGCTGGTCGAGCCCGCGAGAAGAAACTGCTTCCCGACGAGTATACGGGAGCCACGTTTTCGATCTCGAACCTCGGGATGCTGGGGATTCACGAGTTCACGGCGGTGATCAACCCGCCCGAGGCGGCGATTCTGGCCGTCGGGGGTGTTGTGGATACCCCCGTCATCGTGGAGGGTGAGCTAGAGGCTCAGCCCAGGATGCGCGTGACGATGAGCTGTGACCACCGCGTGATCGATGGAGCCCAGGGTGCACGGTTCCTGGCGACGCTCAAGGCAATGCTCGAGGAGCCGGCGGCGATCATCGCGTAGCGGCCGCGCCGCACTCCGGCCCACCGGCTAGAAGCCGCCCCCGCCCCCGCCCCCGAAGCCGCCTCCCGAAAATCCCCCACCTCCGACTCCCGATCCACCACTACTTCGAGGTTGAGACGCCATCGTGCTTCCTGCCCTGGCCGTCATCGCGCTCAGGTTGGCGCTCAGCGTACTCGGTCGGAATGGTCGTCCCGAGTGGCTGGTGTACCAGTCGGGGGGTTCCCGGTAGATGTCGTCGAAGGCTCGCGCCCATTTCTTATCGACCTGAAGCGCCATCGCATGGGGCAGGTAGCGCTCGAATGCCTCCGGCGAATCGATCATCCTCTTGAAGTGATCAGACTCGACCCTGTTCAGAAAATCTCGAAACCCGAGGATGTGTTCTAATTTACGAGCTCCGGCAGCGGTACGCGCCGGCATGAACAGCCCAAAGCCCAGTACCGGCATGCCGATGAGGAATCCGGCGAGAATCGAGGTGCCGGCTGGGAGGATCCAGTTTCTGGCGAGGACGGCGCCAAAGACGCTCCCGGCGATGGTCACCATGAGCGCAGCGACCAGATACGTCGTCAGCACCTTGTCGGGGCGCTTTACGTAGAGTCCGCCCGCGGTCAGGCTGCGGAAGATCCCCTTCTTGATGGCCGGAATGTGCTCGTAGAACTCGTTCTCGAGGTCAGCGAGCTTCACTGAGTCGTCCGCGCCATCCGAAAAGAGCCCGTTGAGGAGGGTACGCTCGTGTTCTGCCAGATCGCTCCACTCCGCCGCCTCGGTCAGCCGATGGAAGACGTACTCATCCCCGGCCAGCCACCCGACAATGCCGGTGCGGTCGATCTCCTCGATGCGGATATGGCCCCGAACGGCCAGATCCACCACCGAAGAGGTGATGTCGTGCATGTGGACCTGATTGTCGACGAGCGTTCCCAGCTCGGCGGGCGTCATCCCCTCTGGGGGTTTGTACTCCGGGCGGATCGGCCTTCGCTCGGGATCGCGCCCGCGGGAGTCCCAAAGGCGGTACATGATCACGAAGCTCAGGATAGGAAGCAGGAAGAGCCAATTGGCGCGAAGGAACCAACCTGCGCGCTTGAGAGCGCCTGGTCGGTGGATCAGACCAGGATTCCAGGCGAGAGAAATCGTAAGCCCAGAGCCGCGTTGAAGGGGTTGGGTGGTCTCAAAATAGAATCCACCCTCTATTTGTGTGACCGTCGCATCTGAGCGAGTTGAACCAACGGGACCGGTAAAGACGTGGGCCTGGAGCCCCGACAGGCCCTCCGGGAGCACAACGACGGCAGTCGCGCTCGCTATCGGGAATTCCCACTCGTCTCCGGTGACATTCCAGTAGATCTCGTCGTACCCAGCCGCGAACCCGGCGGCGCCTTCGTCGAAGAAGCGAAGCGCGTTGGCGATGTGGTACCGAAACTTCACCGTTCGTTCGGTGTCTCGAGCCCCTGGAACCCAGACCTTGAGCTTGCGGTGCACCCCCTGCTGGCTGACCTCCGTCTTCAGCTCGGACCCGTCCTCATCCGTGATCCGCCCCACCGTCATCTGAAGCCGGTGGCCGAATCCGGTTGGAGTGCGGTAGCGGATCGGAATCAGCCGGTATACACCGTTCCAGCTTCCCTCGAATCGGAATCGAATTGACTCGATCACGTCGAGACCGCCGTCGGGTGCCACCTCCAACTCGACGTCGAATGAGGATATTGAGAGTTGACGGGCCTGGACTGCGCTGAGGGGCTGCGGAGCAAGGGCCGTTACCCAGGCGAGCGCCAGCCACATTACGGTCGACCCAGATCGCCGGAGGAGCATCAGTCGCCTCCGAAGTCCACCTTTGGGACCTCGCGGTCTCCGTCTGGGATCTCGAAGAAGTCCCGGTCCCTGAATCCGAAGGCTCGCGCAACGACATTCGATGGCACCTGATGGATCTTGGTGTTCAGGTCGCGCACGACGGCGTTGTAGTAGCGGCGAGCCTGTTGGACCTCATCCTCCAGCCCGCCCAACTGCGCCTGGAGATCCCGAAACCCCTTGGACGCATAGAGATCCGGGTAGGACTCGGAGAGCGCGAAAACAGACTTCAGGGCGCCCGCGAGGAGCCCTTCGGCCTGCGATGTCGCGGCCGGCCCATCGGCCGACATGGCAGCGCTGCGGGCCTGCACAACCGCCTCCAACGTGCCCGCCTCATGGCTCGCATAGCCTTTGACGGTCTCGACCAGGTTCGGAATCAGATCGTGCCGGCGCTTGAGTTGAACGTCGACGTCCGCCCAGGCCGCGTCTGCCTGTTCCCTCAGCCGTACCAATCCGTTGTAGATGGCGACCGACCCGAGCACGACTGCTGCGAGGGCGAGCGTTTCGAACATGGTGGCCTCCGGTAGACGAAGAAGAAGGCGGGACCAAAGCTATATCAGAATATGGCCTACGCACCCAAGCCGCAAAACAAGGTTATGCCACCCGACTCAGGTCCGGTGCCCGGCACCTCCACCTGTCTTTACTTTGCCCGTGGATTCTGTCTAACTTCAGCCCCGTCGCCGCCGCAGGGTTGGGGCGATACCTGGAACAACGAGAGAGGTAATACCGTGGCCGAGAATACCTTCGACGTGGTGGTGATTGGATCCGGACCCGGGGGCTACGTTTCAGCGATCCGCGCTGGCCAGCTTGGCCTCAGCGTCGCCTGTGTCGAAGAGAGCGACCTCGGGGGAGTGTGCCTGAACATCGGGTGCATTCCCACCAAGGCTCTTCTCACGAGCGCCCACCTGGTGAACGAAACCAAGGATGCCGCCAAGCACGGTATCAGCTTTGTCGACGCGACCTATGATCTAGCTCCCGCACAGGAGCGGAGCCGGGCCGTAGCGGGACAACTGAGCAAGGGTGTCGCCTTCCTCTTCAAGAAGAACAAGGTCACCCACCTGCAGGGACGGGGTCGCCTTCTCGGCGGTGGAAAGGTGGAGGTAACCGACAAGGCGGGTGCTTCTCAGAGCGTATCCGCCACGAACATCGTGCTTGCGACCGGATCTCGGCCACGGAGCCTCCCCATCCTCCCCATCGACGAAGAGAGGATCTGGTCCTCCACTGGAGCCCTGTTTCAGAAGGTCGCGCCGGCTTCGGTTGCTGTGGTTGGTGCGGGGGCTGTGGGCATGGAGTTCGCCGACGTGTTCAGCGCGTACGGTACCCAGGTCACCGTGCTCGAGGGGCTGGATCGTGTGCTTCCGCTTGAAGACCGGGAAACCTCCAAGTTCATGGAGCGCGTCTTCAAGAAGCGGGGGGTAGAGGTCTTCACGAGCGCCATGGTCGAGGGGAGCGAGGTAACGGACAATGGCGTCACGATTCGCTTTACGGACAAATCGGGGAACTCACAGACGCTCATGGTCGAGTATGTGCTCTCGGCTATCGGGCGCGTCCCGAACACCGATGACCTGGGGCTGGATGCCGCAGGGGTGAAGCTCGATGACAACGGATTCATCCAGGTCGATGCGCACCTGCATACGAACGTGGAGGGCATCTATGCGCTCGGCGATGTGGCCGGGCACCAGCTTCTCGCCCACAAGGCGTCTCACGAGGGCATTGTCGCGGCGGAGACCATTGCGGGAGTGTCACACCACACGGTCGACTACGACAACGTTCCGAACTGCACCTACTGTGAGCCGGAGGTAGCCTCTGTGGGCCTTACCGAGGATCAGGCGAAGGAGCAGGGACTCGACTATGAGGTGGGAAAGTTTCCCTGGATGGGGAACGGCCGAGCGCTTGCTGGTGGGCATGCGGATGGCTTCGTGAAGGTGATTCGGGGGAAGGAATACTCCGAAATACTCGGGGCACACATCGTGGGGCCACACGCCACAGAGTTGATTGCGGAGTTCGTTATTGGGCGCCACCTCGAGTCGACGGTGGAGGAGATGGAGGTTGCCATGCATCCCCACCCAACGCTCTCCGAGGCCGTTGCAGAGGCGTCACTGGCATCGCTCGGTAGGGCGATTCACATATAACAATGCGTCAACAGCCTTCTAGACCAACGCCGCGTCGATGCCTCTGATCTGAAGCACCCTCACCAACGCCTCTCCAATCTTGTTGTTCGGAGTAGATGCGCCGGCAGTAACGCCAAGCTGGAACGGACCCTCGGGCATCCAGCTCTCGTCGGTCTGCTCCGGGCAGTCGGCGGCCAGCTCTGGTTTGTGCGTGATCGAACCCGATGTGGCGTCGATGCAGTTGGCATCCTTGATGTGGAACGTTTTTGTGTACGACCGGCAGAGATGCGCCAGGTGATTGGTGTTCGAGGAGTTATATCCACCGATGACGATCATCACGTCCGGTGCACCGTCGTTCATCATGTCCTTCACCGCGTCCTGCCGTTCCTGCGTGGCTGAACAGATCGTTCCGAAAGACCGGAAATTGTCGGCCGCGTAGTCTTCGCCGTGCGCCTCGACCATGGCCTTTCGCAGGCGAGCACCGACCGCCATGGATTCGTTCGCAAGCATCGTCGTCTGGTTCGCGACGCCGATGTGCAGGAGGTGCTCATCGGGATCGAAACCGTCTGAGACCTTGTCACCGAAGCGACTGAGGAACTCTTCGCGCGAGATGTGCCCCGGGCTCCTGGTCATGTAAGCGCAAAGCACCTCTGTCTCTGCCATGTCACGGACGAGGATGTATCGCCCATCCGGGTGCTTGCTCGCCTGCGAGGCTGTGGCCTGCGACTCCTCGTGGTGGTGCTTCCCATGGATCACCGAGGTAAACCCATCGCGGGCATAGCTCTCCACTCGCTTCCACACCAGAAGTACCGAGCCACAAGTTGTGTCCACGAGCACACAACCGATCTCGGAAAGCTTGTGGAAATCCTCGCGGGTGACGCCGAAGGCGGGCATGATGACGACATCCTCGGGCGTCACTACGCTAAAATCGAACTCTCCCGGTGAGGTGGGATAGATGAACTCGATCCCCATTTCCTGCATGCGTTCATTCACATGGGGGTTGTGGATGATCTCGCCGACCAGGAAGAGCCGTCGGTCGGGAAACTTGCGGCGGGTCTCATACGCGTAGTCGATCGCGCGGTCGACGCCGTAACAGAACCCGAATTCCTGAGCCAACCGTACGGTGATGTCACCAAATACATCGACGTACCCGCGGGATCTGATCCTCTCGACCAGGGCGGAGTGGTACTCCGAATCGATGATGGGTTGGACCTCAGCCTTCAGGCCAAAGCCTTTGCGAAAGTACGTTTGTTCGATCGCCATGCGGACTTCTCTCGGGCAAGCGTTGTCGAGCGGAAGGCTCAGGAAAAAGGAAACAGATTCGCGAAGGCGGATCAATGTCCCACGCACCTCGGTTTCGCGCGGCTCGCTCGGACCGAACACTCGCTCCAAGGGTAGGAAGCCGCCATGAGTATCTTTGGTCGCCTCGCACTTCTGTTCGTCGTAGTGCCGATTCTCGAGCTTGCCCTCCTCATCCGGCTTGGCCAGGTCGTGGGGTTCTGGCCCACGTTCGGCCTCGTGTTCTTTACCGGGGTGACCGGCGCATGGATGGCGCGGCAAGAGGGGATTCGAGCACTTCTGAAGCTGAGGACCGAATTGGCGAGCGGCCGTCCCCCGACGCAGGCGCTCATGGACGGGGCTGCCGTCCTGGTTGGCGGAGCGCTCCTCCTCACTCCGGGCATCATCACCGACCTGGTTGGGTTCCTCCTTCTCTTCCCTCCGACTAGACATGCGATCCGGCGCGGAATCCAGCGGCGGATGTTACGTGCGATCCAGGCAGGTGAGATTCAGATGAAGGTGGTCTCGTCACAGCCCTGGACTCCTCCGCAGGACGGCCCATATAACCCTTGAGTGCGTCCCGAAGTCGGGATTAGCTTGAGTCCCGACACTTCTCGACCGCCCGGCCGATCCTTCCCGGAGGCCCACGCGTTCACCCTGGAGATGGCATGAGTTCCGAAATCGACTTTGAATTCCTCGAGCAGTTACTCGACGCAGCCGCACCCTCAGGGTTCGAGACCCGTGCCGCCCGGGTGTGGACCGAGCACGCGCGGTCATGGGAGCTCCGTGGCGATCATCAACCCGTCGGGCACCCCCCGAGTGATGCTCGCGGGCCACATAGACGAGATCGGACTGCAGGTTACCCACATCGACGAGGACGGTTTTCTCTACGTCGATGAAATTGGGGGATGGGATCCGCAGGTAGTGGTGGGCCAGCGCGTGCGTATTCTCGGAAGCAGGGGCGACGTAATCGGAGTCGTCGGCAAGAAGGCGATCCACCTGATCAAGCCCGAGGATCGCAAGAAGGCAGCGGAGGTCGGCAAGCTCTGGGTCGATGTCGGCGCAGGTGACCGTGCCGAGGCTACCGAAATGGGCCTTCGCGTGGGAGATCCCATGGTGGTTGATGCGAGCCTCGTGAGGCTTGCCGGTGATCGGATTGCGAGCCGTGCCATCGACGACCGCGTCGGGGCATTTGTTGTTCTCCAGGCGCTGCGGCGCCTTGCGAAGGAGCGGCCGAACGCGGCGGTGATGGCGGTGGCTACGGTTCAGGAAGAGATCGGTGGTTTCTCTGGAGGAGGAGCCCGCAGCTCTGCATTCGCCCTCGAGCCGGACGTCGCGATAGCCGTTGATGTCACCTTCAGCACGGACGTACCCGATGCCGAGAAAAGGGAGCTCGGCGAGCACACGCTTGGGGGTGGGCCGGTTCTGACTCGCGGTTCTTCAGCGAATCCAGTCGTCTTCGACCGGCTCGTGGAGGCCGCCGAGAAGGCCGACATCCCCTACTCGATCCAGGCCGCGCCCAAGGCGACCCGCACCGACGCGGATGCGATTTTTCAGACTCGGTCCGGGGTCGCTACAGGACTCGTGTCGATCCCGAACAGGTACATGCATTCCCCGAACGAGGTTGTGAGCCTCTCCGACCTCGACCGAACCGCGCGCCTTCTCGAGGGGTTCGTGCACGGACTGGAGGCAGAGGTGGATTTCACACCTCGCTAACGTGCGCCGGGAGGAGCACTTTCCCCTGGTCCCGGGGGGTGGCTGCCCGCTTGACCTTGGACACCCTCCTGTCTACCCTTTTCCGTCTGGATTACGCCGGATGCCGGAGCTACGGTGGGTCCTGTTTCCGGAAATCAAACCTTGGATTTGTAAATGATCGACACGAGTGAGATCGTCAACGAGCTTCAGGCTCTTCGGGACGACGGATTTCTTTCCGACGCGCTTATCAGGCGTTCCGTAAGAAGGATCAGCGAGGCCGACGACCGTTACGATTGGGTCGGGGCATACCTGCTCAACGACGAAGGCAACGAGCTGTGGCTCCACAACTACGTCGGCTCGGGCACCGAGCACGCCAAGATTCCCGTCGGGGAAGGCGTCTGTGGAACGGCCGTCGCCGAGGGTGCCAACCAGATCGTGCCGGATGTTTCTCTGGTCGAAAACTACATAGCGTGCAATCCGCTTGTGGCGTCTGAAATGGTGGTACTGATCCGTGCCGGTTCGGACATCTTCGGGCAGATCGACATCGACAGCCACGAGGGTGACGCATTTGCGGCCGAGGACGAAGCCGCCGTCCAGGCGATCGCGGACAAGCTTGCGGAGCAGATCGCGCAGGAGCGCCGCTAGGAACACTCGAAGGCTCTTGATGAAATGAGGCGTCCCGTGGAACCGCGTTGCATTCTCGCGGGAAATCCCGGTCCCTTCACCCTGGATGGTACGCGGACCTATCTGGTAGGCGTTCATGACGTCGCGATCATCGACCCCGGCCCGGATGTGGAATCCCACATCCGGGCCGTCGTACGTGCAGTCGAGGCGGCGCAGTCGGTCCGAATTCTTGTCACCCACCACCATGACGACCACGCTGGTGCAGTGGGGGCGGTTGCGGCCGCACTCGGCGCGCCGGTCCTGGGCAC
The DNA here is from genome assembly GCA_036679625.1 of Gemmatimonadota bacterium. Lineage (GTDB taxonomy): Bacteria > Gemmatimonadota > Gemmatimonadetes > Longimicrobiales > Gaopeijiaceae > JAZDDA01. Next base: position 37,450 of record JAZDDA010000141.1, read on the forward strand.
CGGTCACCCGCTGTGTGAGCCCCTGCGGGACGGGGATCGGGTCGAGACCGACCAGGGCGACCTCGCGGTCCTCGAAACTCCCGGTCATGCCTCTCGGCATCTGGCCTTCTACTGGGAAGAGGCGAGGGCGGTGTTTCCCGGCGATGTGATCCTGGGGGAGGGGAGCACCACCTGGGTGGGGGAGTACCCGGGTGCGGTGGCCGACTACCTCGAGTCCCTGGATCGGATACGTGCCAGGGCCCCAGAGGTCCTCTACCCGACCCATGGCGCTATGGTGCTGGACGCACCGGCGTGCCTGGATGCGTACGAGTCACACCGAAGGACCCGAATCGAGCAGGTTCGCGGAGCGCTTGCCGAGCGGCCCGACGCGTCGGTACTTCAACTTGTCGACCGTGTTTACGGAGACACCATTCCCGCAGGGCTGGAGGGTGCGGCCCGAAAGAGTGTCGAGGCGATCATGGACTTTCTCGGAGCTTCGGAGTAGAGGTGGGCGTGCCTACCCCCCTACCCCTCAAGGTGGTCGAGGAGCTGCGATCCATCGTGGGGGAGGACGGCGTCATCACCGACCCGTCTCGGCTTCTCGTGTATGAGTCCGATGCGCTGACCGCGTACCGCACCCTTCCCCGTGCGGTCGTCTTCCCGAAGGACACTGAGCAGGTTGCGGCGGTCCTCGGGCGCCTGGCCGCGGATGCCATCCCAATCGTGCCGCGGGGTGCCGGAACCGGGCTGTCGGGTGGTGCCGTTGCTCAGATGGATGCGGTGGTCGTGTGCACCACTCGGATGACGAGAGTCCTGGAGCTCGATCCGGTCAACCGGCGCGTGCTTCTGCAGCCTGGGGTGATCAACGCGCACCTCTCCGAGGTCACGAGGCCGCATGGACTCCACTATGCTCCGGACCCCTCATCGCAGTCTGCGTGCACGATCGGAGGCAATGTGGCCGAGAACTCGGGCGGTCCACACTGCCTGAAGTACGGGGTCACCACCCGCTACATCACGGGGCTTACCGTGGTGCTGGGGTCTGGCGAGGTCCTGCGTCTCGGCGGACAGGGGCGCGAGTTGGGGGGATTGGACTTCGTGGGGCTCTTTGTCGGCTCCGAGGGATGCTTTGGGATTGCGACCGAGGTAGAGGTTCGTCTGGTACCAATCCCCCAGAGCGTTCGTACCGTTCTGGCGCTCTTCGACGACCTCATAGAGGCGGGGGCCGCGGTCTCGTCGGTAATGGCAGATGGACTGCTGCCTGCCGCTCTGGAGATCATCGATGGAGCGACGATCCGTGCCGTGGAGGCGAGTCGGTACGCCGCCGGGTATCCGACGGACGTGGAGGCCGCGCTCGTTATCGAGTTCGACGGCATGGACGCTGCGCTCGATGCTCAGGTTGATCGCGCGGTGGAGCTCTGCTCCGATGCGGGTGCGCGCGACGTGAGGCGGGCTCGCACCGACGAGGAGCGCATGGCGCTCTGGCAGGGGAGGAAGAAGGCCTTCGGAGCCATGGGCCGGATCGCACCCGACCTGATGGTACAGGACGCGACGGTGCCCCGAACGCAGCTCCCCGGCGTGCTCACGAAGATCAGCGAGATCGCGACGCAATACAATCTGAATGTGGCGAACGTCTTTCATGCAGGGGACGGCAACCTCCACCCGAACATCCTCTTTGATCGCCGCGACGAAGAGGAGCTCGCTCGCGTGGAGGCTGCCTCGCGCGAAATCATGGAGGCCTGTGTCGAGGCGGGGGGGACGATTACCGGAGAGCACGGCGTCGGGCTCGACAAGCTGAAGTACATGGAGTTGGTCCACTCCAGCGAGGAGCTCGCTGCCCAGGCCGCAGTGAAGGCGATCTGGGACCCCGAGGGCATCATGAATCCAGGGAAGGTGCTCCCGTGAGTGCCGTCGCGCGCACCCTCGAGGGACTCTTTCCCGACGGGCAGGTGATCGACGGATTTCGGGCGGAGGCCTGGGCGGTCTGCGACCGGGTACCCGCCGCAGTGGTGTTCCCCGAAAACGAAGAGCAGGTGGCCGAGATCCTTGCGGTCGCCAACCGGGAGGGGTGGAGCTGTGCGCCGGCCGGGAAGGCCACCTGGCTTGGGGGTGGGCACCCTCCCCACGGGATCGATGTTGTGGTGAGTCTGACCCGGATGGACCACGTACTGGAGTACGAACCCGACGATCTCACGGTGACCGCCGAGGCCGGGGTCGGGATGGACCTTCTGGGTAGACGGACGCGCCGCCACCGGCAGTGGGTGCCGCTCGACGCTCCCGGACCCCGGAGGGGCACCCTGGGTGCCACACTTGCCACGGCCTCGGCGGGGCCGTTGCAGGCGGGCTATGGACTCCCGAAGGATCACGTCCTTGGGGCTCGCGTGGTGACCGGAGACGGGAGGATCCTCAACCTCGGCGGCAAGGTCGTAAAGAACGTCGCCGGCTTCGACCTCCTGAAAGCCATCGTGGGGAGCTGGGGCACTCTGGGTGTCATCACCTCGGCAACCATGCGACTACACCCCGTGCCGGCGGTGGACCGAGCCCTGCTCTTTACGGCCGCGGATCGGGACCCACTCGTGACGCTCGCGATGCGGATTGCCCAGGCGCCGCTGCCCATCGCTGCTCTGGAGGTGCTGGTGCCTGGCGAGCGTGAGACTGGCTCGACGGTTACGGTGCTCGCGGTGCGGGTCATGGGCACACGCGAAGAGGTAGAGGCCATTACGGAGGGCCTCCTGCCGCTGGCCGGTGATGTTAAGGCCCAGCTCCTCGAGGGGGAGGCGTCGGCGGCGCTCTTCGAGAACATCGAGATGGTGGAGGAGGACGCGACGCTCGTGCTTCGGTTCGCGGCGCTGCCTGACCGCCTTCCCAGGCTCATCGACCTTGCAGATCAGATGCGCTCGCTCGCACACTCGGAGGAGGGGTGGGGGGTGCGGTTCGCCGGTCACGTCACTGCAGGCACGCTTCGAGTGATGATTGGATCGCTGGATCGGTCTCCCGGCTGGATGGAGACGGCATCACGGCTCATCCACAGCGCACGAGCTCAGGTTGAGGCTGAGGGGGGGAGTCTGGTGGTGTCCCGGGGTCCGTCCGAGCTTGTAGGGGAGGTGGGCGCGTGGGGCGACCCGGGCCCACTCGCACGACTCATGACGGGAATGAAGGACAGCTTCGATCCAGAGGGTGTTCTCGCTCCCGGGCGAATGGGGGTCATATGACGATCGATGTTCTGAGCCCTTCTGATGGTCGCCACCTCGGGTCGGTACCGATCCACACGGCGGATGATGTGGAAGTGGCGATCCGTCGTGCACGCGAGGCGCAGATCGCCTGGGGGGAGCTCGCGCCCTCGGTACGGGCGAGGCGCCTCAACGGACTCCGTCACACTCTGGGTGACCGCTCCGAGGAGATCGCCGACCTGCTCCAGGCCGAGACCGGCAAGCCCCGGGTAGAGGCGTTGACCGAGATCGTCGTGATTGCGGACGTGATGCGCTTCTACGCACGCGTCGCCCAACGAGTGCTCGGCGCCAGGCGGGTGCGTACGAGCTGGTTGGTGGGGAAGTCGGCGAGTGTGCGGCGAGAGCCGCACGGTGTTGTCGGGGCGATCACGCCCTGGAACTATCCGTTCGTACTCACGATGGATGCGGTTGTCGCAGCACTCTTCGCCGGGAATGCCATCGTATTGAAGCCGTCGGAGTACACGCCTCTGACGGCGCTCAAGCTCGTTGAGCTGGCTCGAGAGGGCGGACTGCCCGAGGGGCTGGTGAACGTTGTGACGGGCGACGGATCGACGGGTGCCGCGCTCGCTCGCTCCTCCGTGGACAAGCTGTTCTTTACCGGGAGTACAGCGACCGGAAAGAAGGTACTGGCTGCCGCTGCCGAGACGCTCACGCCGGTCGGGCTCGAGCTGGGGGGGAAGGATCCCGCGCTGGTTCTGGAGGACGCCGACCTTGAACGTACCGCCCGGGGGATCGTGTACGGCGCGTTCTTCAACGCGGGGCAGACGTGTATCTCCACGGAGCGGGTCTTCGCCGTCTCCTCGATCTACGATGCGCTGGTTAAGCGCATCACCGAGCTGACGAATGAGCTCACCACGGGACCCGACGGCGAGTACGATGTGGGTCCGATGGTGACGCCGTTCCAGGTGGCCATCGTGGAGGCCCACGTTGAAGATGCCAGGGAGCGGGGCGCGCGGGTGACCGTCGGCGGAAAACGGGCGGGTGAGGGATCGCAGGTCTTCTTGCCGACAGTAATCGCCGATGTGGATGCCTCGATGAAGGTGATGCGAGACGAGACCTTCGGGCCCCTGCTTCCTGTGATGAGAGTCGAGGACGAGGAAGAGGCGCTTCGAATGGCGAACGCCACCTCGTATGGGCTCTTCGCTTCGGTTTGGACGAAGGACCTCGCCAGGGGGAGGGCTGTGGCGAGCCGGATCCGCGCAGGTGGTGTTTCGATCAACGAGACCCTCGTCCACTACGCGGTACCTGGGCTTCCGATGGGAGGCGTGGGCGAGAGTGGATTCGGACGTCGGCGGGGCGTCGAGGGACTCGAGGAGATGTCGGTCTCACGCTCCACGCTTGTGCATCGTTGGGGGCTCCGTCGCGAGATCTGGTGGTTTCCATACCGGCCGGAGGCCAGAGGGGTCGTGCATGCCCTTCTCCACCTGATGACGGGGCGGGGGATTTTACGGTTTCCACGGGCGCTGCGTGCGCTGATACGAGGGAGACGCGCTTGAACGAAGCAGATCTTCTTCCCTGCGTTCACTGCGGGTTCTGCCTCCCCGCATGCCCGACGTATGTGCGGCTGGGTGACGAGAATGACTCGCCCCGGGGTCGGCTCTACCTCATGCGCGCCGTTACCGAGGGCCGGCTCGACTCCTCTGCACCGGCGTTTCGGACGCACATGGATCGCTGCCTGGGGTGTCTGGCCTGCGAGTCTGTGTGCCCTTCGGGTGTGGAGTACGGGCGACTTCTCGGAGAGACGAGAGTGATCCTGGCCGCCGCTCATCCCCATCCGCGCATCGTTCGTCTCCTGCTCCGCATCTTCGGGAGCCCCCTCCTCATTGATTGGTTCCTCGGGTTCGGCCGTGGGCTCAGAGCCTCTGGATTGGCGCGCCTGGGAGCAAAAATTCTTCCAACTGCAAAGCTCTTCGCCTCCCCTCGGTTCGCGCTCGCAATGCTCGCCGCGAGCGACGAAGGGGGCTTCAGGGGCTGGGCGGCGGGAGCCCGGGACGAGCGGGCCCCTGACATTCAGCCTGACCTGGCTGGCTCCGGCGGGCGGGTTGCCATGCTGGTGGGGTGTGTGCAGGACGGTCTTTTTGGGCGTGTGAACGACGCCACTGGAAGGGTACTCCGAGCCAACGGGTACGAGGTGGTGCCCGTTCTGGATCAACGGTGCTGTGGGGCGTTGCATGCCCACGCCGGAGCGGTCGAAGACGCACGCGGGATCGCCCGAGAGAACATCCAGGCATTCGACGATGCGGGGGTTGATGCGATTGCCGTGAACGCCGCCGGATGTGGTGCGTCCATGAAGGAGTACGGACGCCTCCTCGCTGACGACCCCGACTGGGCGGAGCGAGCGGAGCGGGTTGCCTCTCGGGTGCGTGACGTCTCGGAGCTCCTGGCCGCACGGGGCCCCAGAATCGGTGCGCCCCTCCCCCAGAGGGTGAGCTACGACGCTCCCTGCCACCTGGAGCATGCGCAGGGGGTCGTCGATCCGCCGCTCAGGGTGCTCGCCGCGATCCCCGAGCTCGAGGTGGTCGAGCATCCTGGGTCGTCGGAGTGTTGTGGCGGCGCGGGCATCTACGGCCTCACGCAACCCGAGCTGGGATCCCGAATCGGGGCCGACAAGGTCGCCCAGCTTCTGGAGGCTGAGCCCGATGCGGTCGTGACCGGGAATCCTGGGTGCATGATGCAGATCGGTGCGGGGCTTATCCTGAAGGGGTCGAAGGTGCGTACCTACCATCCGGTCGAGCTTCTGGACGAAAGCTATCGGCGGGCTGGGGTGTACAACCAGGCTGATTTTCAGGAGTCCGCGCACAGCTTTCTGGGGATTGAACAGAGATGATGGCATGATTGACGACTCTCAGCTCGAGCGGATCGAGGCGTACCTCGCCGAGGCAGCCCCAGAGATGGTGGAGTTTGTGGAGGCCCTCGCCTCGGCGGAGTCTCCCTCCCGATCCAGGGAGGCGCAGCGCGAGGTTCAGGCACAGGTGGCCCGGTTTCTAGGGGAGCTGGACTTCAGGGTGCGAACGCTGCAAGGGCGCACCTTTGGTGGGGCCCTCTTTGCCGTCCCCAACGGCCGCCCGAAGAACAACGCGGCCCAACTTCTTCTCGGGCATACGGACACGGTGTGGCCAGTGGGAACCCTGTCCACCATGCCTGTAGTGCACGATCGAGAGGCTGGGGTGCTGCGGGGGCCGGGCGTCTTCGACATGAAGGGCGGCCTGGTGGTGGGGCTCTACGCGCTCAGGGCGCTCCGCGAGGTGGGGCTGAATCCGACGGTGACTCCGGTGGTGTTCTTCAACGCCGATGAAGAAATCGGAAGCCCCGACTCGGAGCGGCGCATCGTTCGTCTGGCCCGATGCGTTTCTCGGGTCCTCGTGCTCGAGCCTGCGTTGGGTGCCGAGGAGGGGACGATCAAGACCGAGCGCCGAGGCGTCGGTCAGTTCCAGATTCGGGTGATCGGCAAGAGCGCTCACTCGGGCCTCGATCCGCGGAAGGGCGCGAGCGCCATCCAGGAGCTGGCCGTGGTGATCCAGGCGCTCCACGCGATGAAGGACCTCGACGCCGGAGTCAGTGTGAATGTGGGTGAGGTTCGCGGGGGCACACGGGCCAACGTCGTGGCTGCGGAGGCGCACGCGGTCGTGGACGTTCGGGTGAGTACCATGGAGCAGGCTGCTGAGATCAGCGATCAGATTCGTAGCCTCGACTCGGTGACCGCGGGCACCCGCCTCGAAATCTCGGGCGGGGTGGATCGCCCCCCGATGGAGTTCACGCCGGGCAACGAGGCGCTATGGCGTGCGACCCACGCTGCGGGGAGGCGGCTCGGCGTGGAGTTGAGCCGCGGGGTCTCGGGTGGAGCTTCGGATGGGAACCTCACCAGCCCCATCACGCCCACGATCGATGGGCTGGGCGCGGTTGGCGATGGAGCGCACGCCGTCCATGAATTCCTCCACACCTCGCGCCTGGCTGAACGGGCCGGAATTGTGGCGCAGCTCCTTATGCTCCCCGAGGAGCTTCCTGAAGGCGAAGACGGTGAAACGGGTTGATGACCTCGAAGATGGGTGGCTGCAACCGGTGATTACTGCACTCGAGGCCCTGGAGCGCCTGCGAGCCGGGAACGTCAGGTTCGAGGCCGGAGTGCCTCGCGGCAACTCGCTGAATTCAACGCTGCGTGCCGAGATGGCTGAGGTCCAGGAACCCTTTGCGGTGATCCTGGGATGCTCCGATTCCCGAGTTCCCCCCGAACTCGTATTCGATCAGCGCCTGGGAGACCTCTTCGTGATTCGTGTTGCGGGCAACATCGCTTCTCCCTCCCAGCTTGGCAGCGTGGAGCTTGCTGCCGTTCGGTTGGGTGTGCGCCTGGTGGTCGTGCTCGGCCACTCCCGGTGCGCAGCCATTCTTGCCACGCTCGAGGAATTGACCGCGCCAACTGAAAAGATGTCGACCGGTCTCAGGGCGATCGTGGATTGCGTGCGGCCCGCGGTCGCGCCCCTACTCGTGGGTGACCACGCCGCCGACCCAGACGCGATCGTAAGGGATGCGGTTCGGCGAAATATCCGTGCATCTGTGGAGGAATTGCGCAGCGGTTCTCCAGCTATTCAACGAGAAATCCAGGACGAGGGGCTTCTCGTGGTCGGTGCCGAGTACTCGCTTGAAACCGGCATCGTCGAGTTTCTGGACTGACTTCCGACTACCGCGGTCTCCTCAGGAATCCCACGAGCGCGTCGATGAAGATCGGCCGGGGTGTCTCCATGAAGGCGGCGTGGTCTCCACCGGGGATCACCACCCAGCGACGGTCTGGGGCGGTGGCTCGTGCCATGAAGTCGGCCTGAGATTCGGTCGCCGCGATGGGGTCGAACTCGCCCTGCAGGACCAGCGTGGGCACCGTGACACGCGCCGGATCCAGCTCGGACCAGGCCGAGGTCTCGCGCCAGTCGGTCCGGATTGGGTCGGCCGCGAGCGCGACCTCCGCGTAGGCGTCCATCGCCGCCTGGCTGATGGTGCCTGGCGTGATGAAATCCGAGACGGCGGCCTCGGCCGTATTCACCGTTCGTGCCGGGTCGGTGGGGGTGCCCGCATCGGACCACTCCCGGTTCGAGCCGGGGTACCCGAAGAGTATCAACTCAGAGATGAGTTCGGGGCGGCGCTGGGCGAGAAGTTGGGAAATCATCGATCCGTAGGACCACCCAAAGAGAGCGGGTGGCTCGCCGTACACCTCGGTCACCCATTCGAGCACCGAGGCCAGATCAGCTGCCGCTCGGCTGGGGGTGAGCCAGCCCGTTTCGTCGCGTGGAGTGCCCCCATAGCCGCGCATGTCCACTGCGTAGGTCGCGAATCCTTCCTCGATCAGCCCGTCCATGAGCGAGAGGTCTTCGCCGGGAACCTGTAGATCGAAGTCGGGGAGGCCGCTCCAGGTGCGTCCGTGCACTAGCAGGATCACGCCCTGGGGGGCCGCGGGTGACTTCTCCCAGACCGCGATCGGATGTCCGTCGTCTGCGGTGACGGTGTGTCGCGTTGGCTCGAGTTGCGTGGGCTGAAGGGTCGCGGCGGCATCCCCAGCCGCGGAATCACACCCGCTCACCGACAGGAGAACGGGAACGCTGATCATGAGAGCTGTGCTGCAGCGAATTCGAAGGGACATGCGACGTCTCCGAAAGAGTCGTACCAAGGGCCAAGGCGTGAGGATACCGGCGTGATGGCCCGCGTGCCAGGGAGATGGGGCCAGACCCCCGAGGCTGGCCAGTCGGTAGGATCGGGTCGATCTTGGACCGATGCAGCAGACCTCCGAAGGATTCCGAGAAGCTCCGGCCCCGACCGTGCAGGTGGGGGCGTTCACCATTCGCCCCTTCCAAACGACCGACGACTACAAGGGCTGCGTTGGCCTTCAGGAAGCCACGTGGGGCGAGGGTTTTTCGGAACGTGTGGGTGCTTCGATTCTGAGGGTAAGCCAACGCACTGCGGGTCTCGCCGCAGGGGCCTACGATGCCGAGGGAGGGTTGGCTGGCTTCGTGTTCGGCATGACGGGTCTCGAGGCGGGGCGAATCGTTCACTGGTCAGACATGTTGGCCGTGCGCACCGGAGCACGGAACTCGGGATTGGGTGTGCAGCTGAAGCTCTATCAACGCGATGTGATGCTCGCTCGCGGCATCGACACGATTCTGTGGACCTTCGACCCGCTCGAGGCGAAGAATGCCTACCTCAATGTGGTGAAGCTCGGCGCGACTTCCCGGGAATACGTGGAGGACATGTACGGCCAAACCGACTCGCCGCTCCACCGGGGCATTGGGAGCGATCGGCTGATTGCGCGGTGGGTCGTCGGCGAGGGAAAGCCGGCTGGCGTGGGGGAGGACGCCACGGATGCGGCTTGTGTCCTTGCAGCTTGCCCGGGCACGGAGGCGGTTATCGCGGGTGAGCCTGACCTCTCGATCGACGCTGCCAAGATCCTGGTCGCGGTGCCCTCCGACATTCAGGCGCTGAAGGCACGGGACCCAGCGTGCGCGGCAGCGTGGCGCGCCCAAACACGGGCTGCGATGACCAGCTACCTGGCACGAGGGTATGAGGTCAGAGGGTTCGTACGAGGTGACGACACCTCGGACTATGTGCTTTCAAAAGATTTCACGAATGGAGCGGACACATGAGGATCGACCGAATCGATCTGCGGGAGATCCAACTGAGCCTTCGCGAAAGGTTCGAGATCTCGAGCGGGGCGAAACAGGACCGGAGGATTCTTCTTCTCACCCTGCACGGTGAGGGCGTTGAGGGGTGGGGAGAGTGCGTCGTCGGTGAAGATCCGGGCTATTCGTACGAGACGACCGAGACCGCGTGGCACATCTACACAGATTTTCTCCTGCCGCGCGTCGTGGGGCGTGAGTTCGACGAACCGGCCTTGCTGGCCGACGCCGTGCCGTGGATTCGGGGACATCGAATGGCGCGCGCGGCTCTGGAAATGGCGGCATGGGATCTCGACGCGAAGCTCGAGGGGGTCAGCCTGTCGAATTGCCTGGGGGGGGAGCGAGCGTCGGTTGCGGTAGGGGTGAGCATCGGGCTCCAGCCCACCGACGCGAAGCTCGTCGAGAAGGTCGAGGGCTACCTGGACGAGGGGTACTCCCGGATCAAGATCAAGATCAAGCCAGGACGCGATGTAGAGATGCTGCGCACGGTCCGGGAGCGGTTCCCTGACGTGCCGATGATGGCAGATGCGAACTCGGCCTACACGTTGGCCGATGTAGAGGGTCTTCGGCAGTTCGATGAGTTGAACCTCACCATGATCGAGCAGCCGCTCGGCCACGACGACCTGCTCGACCACGCTCGCCTTCAGGAGGCAATTGGCACACCCATCTGCCTCGACGAGTCGATTCGCTCTGTCGGCGATGCCGAGCTCGCAATCCAGCTTGGAGCCTGTCGGATCATCAACATCAAGCCCGGGCGGGTGGGAGG
>JAZDDA010000142.1:0-2547 GCA_036679625.1 Gemmatimonadota bacterium
CCGAGGACGTTCGCCGGCGCCAAGCTGATGCATTGCGGACTCTATGAAGAAGCGCGTGCAATCGCGGCGAATGCGGGCGTCGATGAAACGCTGCTCTTCGACGAAGCCGGACGATTGGTCGAAGGCGCGCGAACCAACCTGTTGATCGTCGACGCCCGGGGAAGGCTCACGAGCCCGGATCTCGCCCTCGGCGCGGTCGCGGGCGTCGCACTCGAAATCGTCTCGGAATGCGCCCCTGAACTCACGATCGCGGCGATTCACCCGGGCGACGTGGCGAACGCCCGAGAACTCATCGCGCTGAACGCGGTGCGAGGCGCACGCCCCATTACGCAGCTCGACGGCCGTCGCGTCGGTAGTGGGGGACCGGGCCCCTGGGTCGTACGCCTCGACGAACTTCTCTCGGATTCTCAGTAATCTAGCACGGTAGGAACCCGGGTTTCCCCGGGCCCCCCGTACAGATCCGTACGTGCGGAACTACCGCATACGGCTCCTGCCTTGGGTCATGACGCCGAAGCGCTGGAATGGGAAACAGCCGCTGCATTCGCGCCCACGATACGCGGGTCCGTTGGCTGCGGCGTTCGAGCACCCACTTCCAGATCCGACCGATCTGGAAGCGGAAGGCCGTAATCATCTTGCTGTTCAGGGGCACGCCGTAGTAGGCGACGTGCCCGCGAACGACTGCGGCCAGGTAGGCGCCCATTTCTGGGACGCGCCAGTTCATGCGTCGTCTCAGGGTGGCTTTGACCTCCTTGAGCTTGGCATGAAAACGCTTGCTCATCGTCTTGCGACGAACGGTAAACTTCCCTTGCCGGGTTCGCCCACTGATGTGGGTGAACCCCAGGAAGTCGAAGGTCTCGGGTTTCCCGAGACCCTTTCGTCGCCGGTCTTGGGCCGCATAACGACCAAATTCGATGAGACGCGTCTTGTCGGGATGCAACGTCAACCCGAACTGCGCAAGACGTTCGCGCAATTCGGCGAGATACCGCTCCCCGTCCCCTGGATTCGTGAACCCCACAACGAAGTCATCGGCCCAGCGCACGATGATGACTTCACCGTGCGCGGATTGAGTTCGCCATTGTTGAGTCCACAGATCGAGCACGTGATGAAGGTAGAGATTGGCCAACAGCGGACTGATACTTCCACCCTGCACCGTTCCCTCCTCACTCCGCACTCGCTTCCCGTCTTCCCACACACCCGCCTTGAGCCATTTGCGGATCAGGCGAATGATGCGTGGGTCTGCTATCCGATGTTCGATGAACTGGATCATCCATTCATGATCGAGTGCATCGAAAAAACCTCGGATATCTGCATCGAGCACAGCTCTCACCGGCTTCGTCGTGAGTCCAACCGTGAGGGCATCCAGCGCTTGGTGCTGGTTCCTTCCCGCTCGAAATCCGTACGAAAAACCAACAAAATCCTGTTCGTAGATGGCACTCAGAACCTCGACGACCGAACGCTGGACGATCTTGTCCTCCAGCGCGGGCACACCCAACGAGCGATGCCCGCCGTCGGCTTTGGGGATCTGAACCCTTCGAACTGGCTTCGCCCGGTATCCCCCACGCGCAAGTCGATCTTTGAGGTCCTGGAGGTTCGTCTCCAGGTCCTCGCCGTACGCCTTCCACGTCACTCCGTCGAGCCCGGCGGCCGCCTCCTTGCGCACTGACAAGTAGGCGCCCCGCAGACGATCCACGTCGTAGACATGGTGCATGAGAGAGGTGAAGCGCTGCTTCCTATCCCGCTTGGCTACCTCCCGTATCCGGTCCAGGGCGCTTGGCATGCCTTCATCCCGATTCTGTGTTCGGCGCATGTCTCCCTTGTCCAGATTTCCCTTGGCCAACCCCCTTTCCTCCACCCCCTCCGCCTCGAGAGCCGCAGCTCCCGATTTGTTCGAGGACTTCACAGGTAATATGGAGTTGTCTGACTTCTCACGGTCGTTCATCTTGGGCTTAAGTCCTTAGACTTCCCCAAGCGCCCCGCCGAACCCTTCGACGGGGAACCGAGAGATCTCCCAGCTTCCGATGCAACGCTTCCGTACATGCTCGGGGTCTCAGACCGCGTGGAGTCCACGTACACCTCGCGATAGCGGTGTCCGCAGTGTTGCCTTCCGCAACTGCTACAGCGTCGGCACTCCAAAAAAACGATTTCGCGGCTCTATGGCCGGCCTGCACGTGCCCCTGTCAACGCTTGGGACAGACCCTCACGGGAATGCCCCCATGACTCGGGGTCGAGGTGGGTCGCTACTCCTTTCTCGTACGGCTCTCTCATCCGCTACGTTTCATCAGCTTTCCTGGCGCATCAGCAGGGGGATGATCGTCATCATGTCCCCGCTTCGACTTCTTGGAGTATCGTGGATCCGCGCAAGGCCGATACCCCGACAGCCCGACCACCAATCGCTCGAGCGCCAGATCCGGCGGCAACGAACCCACGCCCTTGAGCGCCGTGTCGGTCTCGTGGATCGCTGCCAGGCACGTGAGCAAGCGCCCATCGGGGCAAGAGATCTTCGACTTTCTCCGATAGGCGTTTTCGAGGCGGGTGCGCAGTAAGTCG
>JAZDDA010000143.1:0-20187 GCA_036679625.1 Gemmatimonadota bacterium
CGGGCAGCACAGCACGATCTCCGTCGTTGGACCGCCTCGAGGTAGCTACGGCTATCTCTTCGGCGGCCCGCCTGGGATCTCGCCCTGCGGTGCCCGTAACGCGGCTCGCCCCACCTCCTCAACAGCCTTCTTGTGAAGCTTCCCCATTTCTCAACGGCATTCTACGTGTATCTTCTGCCCTCATGAACATGGATCTCCTCGAAGAATACCGCTGGCGCGGGTTGTTGCGTGATGCGACGGAGGGAGCAGAGGACGCTCTCGCCGCAGATCCCGTGCGCGCATACATCGGATTCGACCCCACGGCTTCCTCGCTTCATGTGGGCAATCTGATTCCGATCATGGGGCTGGTTCACCTCCAGAGGGCAGGGCATCACCCTATCGTTCTCGTGGGGGGAGGAACCGGGATGATCGGGGACCCGTCGGGGAAGTCCGCGGAGAGAAATCTGCTCACCCCCGAGGTGATCGATGAAAACCTCGCGGGCATCCGACCTCAGCTCGAGCACTTTCTGGACTTCGAGACGCAGTCCAACCCGGCACGGACGGTCAACAACCTCGACTGGCTCAGCGAGCTCTCCCTCGTGGACTTTCTCAGGGACATCGGCAAGCACTTCTCTGTGAATGCCCTGATCAAGAAGGAGTCGGTGCGCAGGCGGATCGAGAACGACGAGGAGGGCATCTCCTTTACTGAGTTCAGCTACGTGTTGATTCAGGCGTACGACTTCCTCGCTCTCAACGAGCGGATGGGCTGCACCTTCCAGATGGGTGGAAGCGACCAGTGGGGGAACATCACCGCTGGCATCGACCTGATCCGGAGGGTGCGCGGCGACAAGGCGTACGGACTCACCTACCCGCTCGTCACGAACTCGAGTGGCGCGAAGTTCGGGAAGTCCGAGGCGGGCAACGTCTGGCTCGATCCAGAGCGGACCTCGCCGTACCGCTTCTACCAGTTCTGGATGAATGTTGACGACGACGACGCGCTTCGCTTTCTGAAGTTCTTCACGCTCCTCGACGAGCAGCAGGTTTCGGAGCTGGCGGCGGAGGGTGCCGAAAAGCCGCAGGAACGCGCCATGCATCGTGCGCTCGCCGAAGACATCACGCGCCGGGTGCACGGAGAGACCGGCCTCTCGGGCGCGCAGCGGGCGACCGGGGTGCTCTTCGGGGGCTCCATCGAGGGGCTCGGTGCCGCCGAGATCGCCGACATCTTCGCCGATGTCCCGTCAGCCCAGTTGAGCCGCGGGGATGTTGAGGGTGAGGGAAAGAGCGTGATCGATCTGATGGTCGACGGTGGTGCAGCGACCTCCAAGGGGGATGCCCGCCGGGCCATCGAGGGCGGAGGCGTCTACATCAACAGCCAGCGCGTCGATGGGCTCGAGGCCACCGTCACCGCATCGGACTTCATCGAGGGACGCTTCCTGGTGCTGCGCAAAGGCAAGAAGCGCTACCACCTGGTCGAGCTGCAGGGCTGACCCAACCCAGATCAGGCTCATGCCGACCTTGACCGAGCCATGTTGCCCTGCGAAGATCTCGCCCATGAACAACGACAAGCCCCTCGTAGGCGTCATCATGGGGTCCCGGTCTGACTGGGGCACGATGGAAAACGCCACACAGACGCTGGAAGCCCTCCACATCCCGCACGAGGTTCGGATCATCTCGGGTCACCGGACCCCCGACCTCGCCTTCGAGTACGCCTCGACCGCAGAGGAGCGCGGGCTGGAGACCATCATCGCAGCGGCTGGAGGTGCGGCGCACCTGGCCGGAATGGTCGCCGCAAAGACGGTGCTCCCGGTATTGGGCGTTCCCATGAAGGCGTGGGCGCTCGATGGGCTGGACTCCCTCCTCTCGACGGTGCAGATGCCGTCGGGTATTCCGGTTGCCACCTTCGCCATCGGCAAGGCGGGGGCCATCAACGCGGCGCTCTTCGCCGGCGAGATGCTCGGCGCAAAGCACCCCGAATTCAGGGAGGCCGTGCGCGCCTTTCGTGATGCGCGGACCCAGGCGATCCTGGCCGAGGGCGACCCACGCGTCGGCTAGTCGGCGGGGCCCTCATAGAAAAATTTCGCTCCGTGAACGCCGGTGCGACGCATGTGCTGAAACCTTCCTGAACGCCCGCCCGTAAAGCTTTCTGTATTTGTCATAGAAGTTCGGACTAATGCAGGAGGGGGAGCACCGTGGGCCGACGAAAGAGCTTCGGAGAACTAGAACACCTGTTACTTCTGGCCGTGATGCGCCTGGGTGAGGATGCCTACGGTGTGACGCTCCGCCGGGAGATCGAAGACCGTACCGGCCGCCCGGTGTCATTGGGTGCGATCTATCCAACCATGGACCGTCTCGAGGCCCTTGGGTACGTCAGCTCCGCGATGAGTGCACCGACGGGCGAGCGGGGTGGACGGTCTCGCCGGTACTTCACGCTCGAGCAGGCCGGCGAAGCTGCTCTTCAGCGGACCCGCGATATGCTCGACCGCATGTGGGACGGCTTTGAGACACGGTCTGGGGCGGGCGCATGAGTCGCCTTCCACTCGCACCTGTGCCCGTCACACCGGCGCTGCGCATCCTCGCTGTATTCCTCCCCTCCAGACACCGGGACCTCTTTCTCGGTGACCTGATGGAGGAGTACGAACACTTCATCGTTCCCTCGCTGAGCCCAATGCGTGCGCGCCTGTGGTTCTGGCAGCACGCATTCAGGGCGGCGGGACATGGAATCAGGCAACGCATCGTAAACGGAGTCCGGTGGGTGGGGCGGATCATGGGAATGGGCGGTCCACCGGCAGGGCGTAAAGATTCAGGACGGAGTCAAATGGACATCCTTATCACAGACCTTCGCTACGCCTTTCGTCGCCTGACGCGAAGCCCGGGCTTTACCGCCGTCGCTGTGCTTTCGCTGGCGCTCGGCATCGGTGCCAACAGCGCGATCTTCAGCGTAGTGAACGCGCTCCTCATCCGGCGCGCGCCCGTAGAGGACGTAGCCTCCCTGGTCGAGGTCTACACGCAGGACTCCAATGGGTATCCCTACGCGACCTCGTCCTACCCGGACTACGCCGACCTGCGGGACGGGAACGAGATCTTCTCCGACGTGATCGGCTACAACCTCTTCATCGCACAGTCTGAGCGAGAGGGCGAGATCGGCCTCACGATGGGGGAGCTGGTCAGCGGGAATTACTTCGAAGCGCTTGGAGTCCACCCGAGTCTTGGGCGGACCTTCTCGCCTGAGGAGGACGTTACGCCGGGAACGCATCCGGTCGTCGTGCTGGGCCACGCGTTCTGGGAGCGAGCATTCGGGTCGGACCCTGCCGTTCTCGGACGCACGATCCACCTTCTGCAGGCACCGTACACCATCGTTGGCGTTGCACCGGACGGGTTCAACGGCATGATGCCCGGCATAGTGCCCGACATGTACGTGCCGATTGCGATGTCCGACGAGGTCATGCGGGGCTTTGGACAGAGCCGTCTGGAGCGAAGGGGGAGCCGAAACCTGTTCCTGAAGGCACGTCTGCTTCCTGGTGTGACAGCCGAACAGGCCGATGAATTCCTTGGTGCGTTTTCGACCGCACTCGGCGAAGAATTCCCTGACACGAATGAGGGCCGGACCATGTCGGCGATCGCCACCTCGGACGTGTCGATCCATCCACTCGTGGACAAGGCACTCGTTCCTGCCGCGACGCTTCTGCTCGTGGTCGTAGGGTTGGTTCTGCTGATCGCCTGCGCGAATCTGGCAAGCTTTCTTCTGGCCCGCGGAGCGGACCGTCGTAAGGAGATCGCCGTGCGCCTCGCGATGGGGGCGAAGCGGCGGGTGCTGGTACGCCAGCTGCTCACCGAGACGCTGCTGCTGTCGGTGATCGGGGGGATCGGCGGGATCGCGCTTGCGAACTGGACGGTCTCGCTGCTCATGAGCTTTCAACCTCCGATTCCGATTCCGATCAACCTCGACCTGAGTCTGGATCGTACGGTACTGATGTTCACGATTGGGATATCGGTTGCGGCAGGGCTCGTGTTTGGGCTCCTGCCCGCGCTGCAGTCGACCAACCCTGATGTGGCGCCCACGCTCCGTGATGAGGCCGGCGCCACGACCGGAAGCCGCCAGCGCTGGTCGCTGCGCAACGGGCTGGTGATCGGACAGGTCGCGCTTTCATTCGTGCTGCTGATCGGTGCAGGACTCTTCCTCAGGAGCTTGCAAAAAGCCCAGACGATTGATCCAGGCTTCGACACCACGGCTGCCGCGATCGTGTGGCCGAACCTCGAGATGAGCCTCGTCCAGGAGGACGAGGGCCGTATTCTCCAGCAGGAGATGGTCGCCCGCGTTGCGGCGCTGCCCGGTGTCACGGGAGTGGCGCTCGTCAGCCGCATGCCCCTCGGCGCGGGTATCCAGACGACCGGCGCACTCCCCGAAGGCGTCGAACCGCCCGCGGGACGGGATAACATAGACATCGACGATACCAATGTTGATGCGGCGTACTTCGCTTTGATGGGCGTCCCGATCGTCAGGGGGAGGAACTTCGATTCGGGGGATGTTCCCGAGTCGGAGTCGGTCGCGATCGTGAGCGAGGCATTCGTGAACACCTATTGGCCGGGGGAGAGCGGCGTCGGTAAGACGATCGAGAATGGGCGGACCACCTTCCGCGTGGTCGGCGTGGCCCGCGACACCAAGGTTCGCACGCTGGGCGAGGCTCCACGACCGTTCCTCTATCGGAACGCGAATCAGCTCTACTCGCCGTCTGCGTATTTTGTGGTTCGTGGGACGATTCCGTCTCCGCAGCTGCTCGTGCAGACGCGTGCGAGCATCAAGGAAGTGCTCCCCGATGTGGTCTTCCTCCAGGCCCAGACGATGCAGGAGCACCTCTCGCTGATGTTGTACCTCCCCCGCATGGCGGCGCTCTTGCTCGCCGTGTTCGGTGGGCTCGCGCTCACGCTCTCGGGCATCGGCCTCTATGGACTCGTCAGCTACTCGGTGGCACGCCGAACGCGTGAGGTCGGCATTCGAATGTCCCTCGGTGCCGGTCGAAGCGAGGTGACTCGCATGGTCGTGGGCGGCGGGATGCGGCTCGTAGCGGCCGGTGGGCTCGTGGGAATCGTCCTGGCTGCGGCGGTGACGTGGCTCCTGGCGAGGTTCCTCTACGGGATCGGCTCGATGGATGTCGCCACCTTTGTCGTGATTCCCATCATCCTGGTGGGAGTGGCCCTCGTGGCCGCATACATACCGGCGCGGCGCGCGAGTCGCGTGAACCCCGTGGAGGCACTCCGGAGCGAGTGAGGCCGCCTGCGGCCATGGGGGCATGTGTCCGCATCCAAGGACGGAGGTTGTCCGTTTGCGTGGTCGAATCAGGGCGGCGAGCCCGCTTTTTTGGCTATTTCTGGGAGGATCCTGGACGCATCGTCGCGGCATGTAAGTTGCGTTTGGATGGCAAGCGTTGACTGACTTGATTCACTCCATGCAACGGACGGAGAGTTTGGATGAGGGTTCTTGAACGATCCGGCGCAGCCATCATCGCCTGGGTCCTCGGGGTTCTGGTACTGGGAGTACCGGCATCGTTGAGTGCTCAGGGTGACGGATTTCTGCTGAAGAGGCCCGTCGTCTCAATCGGCTTTTGGGGTGGATATGCAATTCCGAGGGTCAACAGTCAGATCTTCGACGATACTCGGGAACAGCTCACCGTAGACAAGGGAGACTTCGAGTCCGCGGCGTTCGGGTTCGATATTGCCTACCGTGCCAGCGAACGGTTCGATATCTCGCTGGGGACCGGTGTTTCACACAGCTCGACGGACTCTGAATTCAGGGACTTCATCGGGGTGGATGACCTGCCCATCCTGCAGACCACGCGGCTTACCATGGTGCCCACCGTCATAAGCGTGAAGGCGTATCTCAGCGACCGGGGTCGCTCGGTGAGCAGGTTTGTCTGGATTCCTGAGAAGTGGTCGCCGTATATAGGTGCAGGCGGTGGTGTACTCTGGTACCGGTTTGAGCAGGAGGGTGAGTTCGTCGACTTCGACACCCTTGAAATCTTCAACGACACCTTCACCTCCGATGGCTCAACGCCTACGGGACACGTCTTCGCCGGGCTGGACGTGTCTGTGACGCCCAGGCTGGTACTGACCGGGGAGGGACGGTACTCCTTTGCGAGCACCGACCTGGGGCGCGAGTTCGCGGGGTTTGATGAGATCGACTTGGCAGGATTCCAGGCGAGGATTGGCTTTTCGGTCCGCTTTTGAGCGGAGAGGAGAATTCAAGCATGTCTGTACAACGATGCTTTGGGGCCAGAAACACATTGGGAGCAGTAGCGATTGCCGTTGCCATGGGGATGGTCCACACGCCTGTAAGTGCTCAGGCCGAGACGGGGACCGACGGACGTTGGCTTCCCTGGTACGGGTGCTGGCAGCCCACCGGAGCCGTAGATGATTCCACCTTTCTGTGCCTATTGCCGGTCGAGGGGGAGCGTGGCGTTGAAATGATCACACGCTCAAAGGGGGAGACCCTTTCGAGTGAGATCGTTTCGGCCGATGGCCTCGACCGCGCGGTAAGCCGCGAGGGTTGCGAGGGTCGCGAGCGGGTGGAGTTCTCCGATGATGCCACCCGGGTCTACTTCCACTCGGATCTCGTCTGTGAGGGCGGGGTGAGGCGCGTGTCGGAGGGGATGATGTCCATGCTCTCTCCCGTCGAGTGGATGGATGTGCAAACCGTGGATGTGGATGGTGAAGCCGTCCCCTGGACGGTGCGGTACCAGCTCGCAACCTCCGAGGCTTCGGGGGTTGAGGACCCGACGTCAGGTCGGGCGATGGCAGTGGGTGCGGCTCGGGCCGCAGCGTCGAGGCCCCCGACTCTCGACGACGTGATCGAGGCGAGTTCAAAGCTGCAGGAGCAGACTGTGCAGGCGTGGGTGCTCGAAGCGGGGGAGCCCTTTGCCCTCGACGCCAGGGGCCTGGCCAGGCTGGCAGACGCCGGTGTGTCCGAAACCGTGATCGACGGGGTTGTCGCCGTGACGTTTCCAGAGCGCTTTGCGGTGGGATATGACGAGGAGCGCGTGGAGGATGGCTACTCCGGACGGCGCTATGGTAGTCGTTACCCGTACGGCCGGTATTACAATCCCCTATATCTCGATGCGTTCTACTCCAGGTCCTACGCTTTGGGGTTCTACTCTCCGTTTGGGTACGGGAGGGGATTTGGGTTCGGCAACGGATTTGGCGGTGGTTTCTATGGAGGTGGCCGCGGGGTCGTGGTTATAGGGAGAAGCGGATCGGGAGCGCGCGATTCCGGCGGAACTGTGGTGCGGGGGCGTGGCTTCACGCAGGGCAGGAGCAGTGGATCCAGCTCTGGCGCAGCGCGAAGAAGGGCCAGAAGCTCCTCTTCGTCGCAGGGACGCTCGTCAGTAGGCTCGTCCAGGTCGTCCGGTTCGTCCGGGAGGGCGTCATCCTCCCGCGGCTCCTCGGGCTCATCCGGAAAGGCGTCCACCTCCCGCAAGGCGAAGCGCCGTGGGGGAGGGAGCTAGAGGCTTCTAGCAGGCCTCCTAGAACCAGAAGGCGCGCCGGAGCCGTTCGCTCCGCGTTTCTTCTGGGGGACCTACGGAGCAACCCGCGCCATCTCGATGGAACTCGTTGAAGACGTGGGCATTCGCCTGAACCGCGTCGAACTGGGTTTCGAGCACCTCGGCGGCAGACTCAGGCCCGTAGCTGATGAGAAGCCGATCCTCGGATCCGATCAGTTCGTTGAATACGCTCGGAGCTGACGCCCCGTTCAGGACGAACTTCAGCGTGCCGCCTTCGCCCGCCTCGAAGGTCACGCCCGCGTCTGTGCGGAGGAAGTCGTCGCGGAGCGTGAAGCCGATGTTCGCAAAGAAGTGTCCCCAGGTAACTCCCCGCGCGTGCACATGCACCACGTCCTGGTTTCTCTCGTGCATATGCGTGCGGTCCAGAGGGAGCATCAGTAATGGGTCTACTCGGCATGAGGCGAGGTCTTCCATGTACTTTTCTCCGCTCAGATCGAGGCGTTCACCCCCGACGAAGACGGCGAAGTTCGCGTGGAAATGCGGAAACTCCCCCGCTTCGAGCTTGGGAAGTGCGGCGAATCGAACGAAGCCGAAGAGGAGGATTCCCAGACCGGCTCCTCCCAGGAGGAGGCTTGCGCTGAGCGTGGGACGCGACATGAGGACCGTTCACCATGAAGAATTGTGAGAGCTGGGGCACACTTCGGTTTCTGTTACACTGACTTCGCCGGTGGGTTCGCGCCGGCCGAAAGCCGCCGAATGAATCGGTTACACTTTCACAGGCCGACCGACCGTAGTTATCTTGACCGGGTCGTTGCTCCCCTCATGCGGGTTTCCAGAGTGAGGGGTGGATATCGTTGACCCGATGTCGATGGTTCGACGGACGCAGATGCTCCGTCGAAGATCGAGGATTTTCCGGAAGCAAATGCCCCGGGGTGAGTCGGGATTCCCACTGATGGACGTTTACCATGTTGGATGAAATCAGGACCCGGCTAGAGGAAGAGATCGAGAATCTCGCCCACGAATTGAATGTGGACCTGCCCGAGCGCATCAATAAGGCCGTCGAGCTCGGCGATCTCCGCGAAAACTCGGAATACAAGTCCGCACTCGAGCGCCAGCAGTTCGTTCAGGCGAGGATCGGGCACCTCGGTCAACGGGTGGCTGAACTCTCCAAGATCGACCCCAGCGAGATGCCGTCGGATCGGGTCGGGTTTGGATCGAAGGTCGAGGTGCACGACTTCTTCATGGATGAAGACGTCTCCTTTACGCTCGTTGCCGGCGACTTCATGGAGCTGGACGCGGGGCAGGTGTCGATTGCATCGCCCATCGGCAGGGGATTGACCGGCGCCAGAGAGGGAGAAGAGGTCACGATCATGCTGCCCGCCGGGGAGCGGCGCTATCGGATACTATCGCTCCTGACCCTACCTCAGCAGCTGGCCAAGTAACGCAGCTCCCAGGGTTCTGATCTCCGGCACCGGGGTCATCGGCTGTGCGGTACGGCCGCCGGCCCCAACGAGCGAACGATGCCCCGGAGGGCAGCGAAGCCGTCGACGAGGCGTGGCCCTGGCCGGCCCAGGAAGGCCTCGGGAACGCAGAAGACGTGGCCGTTCGAGACGGCATCTACTGCCCCCCAACTCTCGTTGCTGAGGACGACATCCGGGCGGTACTTGTCTGGCGAGACCCCGCACCATGAGATCACGATCGCAGCTGGGTTGAGCGCCGCGATCTCCTCATCGGGGAGTGGGCGGCTCTTGATGGGCTCCGATCCGATGGGGTTGTGGCCTCCCGCGGCGTGGATGAGGTCGGTCGCCCAGCTCCGCGCCCCGGGCGAGATGACCGGCTTGGGCCACCACTGTATGAGGATCGAGGGAGCGTTACCGGCGGCCTCGCCTGGTGCACTGTCGTCGTCCGTGGTGATGGTCTGGGCCATCCGTTGCGTCAGCCGGTCAGCGACGGCCTCGGCCCCGATGGCTTGCCCGATCACCCGGATGTCAGCGAACACATCTTCGAGCGATTGCGGCGCAAGCACGAGGTGGGGAAGCCCCTTTGCCTCGAGCGCGGCGATGACGTGTTCGTGACCCGGGACGGTGTCCGACGCGAGGACCAAGTCCGGCTCCAGCGCGGCGACGGCCTCAACATCAATCTGGAGATCCGGCCCCACCCGGGGGAGCGCATCGACCACCCTGACGGGGTAATCCGAGTGGTCATCCACCCCCACGAGCAGGTGCGCACAGCCCAATTCGCAGACGATTTCGGTATTCGAGCAGGCGAGGGAGACGAGGCGCATGGACTGACTACCCCGCCGGAGACAGGCGGTTCAGGGATCAGGCCGTTCGGGGAGCAAGCCGGGTGCCTCCTCTCAGGGAGCCGGGCCGCGAACCTTGGTTCATCCCACAAGAACCGTCAGCTTTGTAATAGACGACCACCGTTCGACCCTCACCCTGGAGGCCCTGTGGCACGCACGTCCTCGACGATGTCTCCGCTCGGATCACCCGCGCCCAATTTCTCGCTGCTGGACACCAACGGGCACCTCGTGGGTCTCGCGGACTTCGCATCCCACTCGGCGCTGCTGGTGATGTTCATCTGCAACCACTGCCCGTTCGTGAAGCATCTGTCAGCCGGACTCGCCGCATTTGGCACCGAGATGGCGGAGCGAGGGGTGGGCGTTGTCGCGATCAACTCCAACGACGTCGTGACGCACCCCGACGATCGTCCCGAGATGATGGCCCGGGAGGTTGCCGAAGAGGGCTATTCATTCCCCTACCTCTTCGACGAGGACCAGAGCGTGGCGAAGTCGTACGCCGCGGCCTGTACGCCCGACTTCTTCCTGTACGATGGCGAGCGCCGCCTCTTCTACCGAGGGCAGTTCGACCCCTCGCGGCCAGGCAATGACATCGCAGTGAGTGGAGTCGATCTGCGAGCCGCCGTCGATGGTCTTCTCCGCGGAGAAGAAGCCCCTGCGGGCCAGATTCCGAGCGTCGGGTGCAACATCAAGTGGAGCGCCGGGAACGAGCCTGAGTACTTTCAGAGCTGACCTACCACCGGCACCTCATCGGGTGACGAAGACAAACGCGCCGCCGGGTCTCCCCGACGGCGCGTTTGTACTTTCTGCCGCAACCCGGCGCGATCACGCTACCGGTGCAAACAGCTCGATTCGTTTCGAATGCTAACTACCGAATCGGTGATCGCTTGCCCGTGCCAAGCCGGACAGGTTACATAAACTAGCCAATTGATCACCTCCTTGTTTCGGTTGAAACATCGGGCCGAATACCCTTGTGGGGCGACGAAATCGTCCTGATCCCATCGGTCCCGCCGCCAAGTTAGGAGGCGCTTCCCGATCCGGCAAATTATTTCGCTGGGGACCCGGTTACGCCTTGTCGTAGGCTCGTCGGAAGAGCCACGCAGAGGCGAGGAGCGCGATGGAAATCCACACGACCCCCCAGACGATGGTGTGGATATTCGTCAACTCCGCGAGCATCGCGGCATCGGAACGCAGGTGGGGACGGTCGAGGATATCGCTCTTGATATCGAGGATCGCATACAGACAGCTCGTCAGCCCAAGCACCAGGAGCAGACCCTGATTGAGGGCGACGGTCAGGAACCTCGATGAAAGCACCAACGCCAAGCCAAAGGCGATGCCGAAGCCAAGCCCAAACACGCTGCGTACATAGAGCGCGGTGAGGGTGATGACGGCGACGCCGACGATCGCGGTGATCCATTTTGCCGAGAGTCTCTTCCCCTGGGCAGCGGTGATCAGCAGTGCCCCCCACGCGAGGCTTCCGAGGTAGCCAGCCGAAAGGGTGAGGAATGCGTTGCCACCGGGGCAGTAACACGCGCCGCCCTGATTCGGATCGAGTACGATGCGTTCGATCGTTCCACCGGTTACCACCGCAACTGCCGCGTGACTCAGCTCGTGCAGGAGTACCACGAAGACCTTCAGCGGATATATGAGCGCGGTGTCCCAGAGGAACCAGAGTGCGCCGAAGTAGACGGCAAAGCCGCCGAGGAAGGTCAGTTTGCGCTTGGTTTGTGGCTTCATTTCTAGAAGGCTGTTGAAGAAGTGGGGCGAGCCGCGTTACGGGCACCGCCTAGTTCTACGGCGAAAGGATGTGGGATGTTTCCTCAGGGAGGCCGCTCATCAGACTCCTGGAGTGCCTCCCTCGGGAGTGAGAAGGCGAATCGTGTATTGTTCGCGCAGGCTGGGTGCGAGAAGTGTGAGTTCGTCCCGTGCAATCGTCGCACCCTGCCTCGAGGCGGAAAACGCCACCCGCGCGGTTTCCTTGACCAGCTCCTCGCTCATTCCGGGCTCGAAGCCAAACGCCGCGGCCCACCGCTCGGTGATTTCTTGGATGTTCCGGTCGATCGTTGTGGTTGCCTCCGTAGGGAGGCGAACCCCGATCTCTCTGGCATAGGAGAGTGCCCCCTCGAGCGCAGCGATTTGCAGGAGGAGCTGGCGCCCCCCCTGCGAATGGGCAGTCCGGACCGCGTCGTCCCCCAGGCCGGTCAGGATCCCATCGAGGCGAGCAGCGGTGAGTGGACCCCCGCTCCCCTGTGCGAGCACGGTGGGTGGGGTGGCGGCACCGTTGGTCCAGACTTGCAGCCGGCCCTCGTCGAATGTGACGCCCACCTCCATGGAGTCCGTCCATGCGTGGAGTGCGCCGGGCAGGCCTCGTATCCGCTGCGCCATCTGCATGGCGACGCTGGGTCGTTCCTCGTCGAACGGGACGGCTGTCCTGTTCTCGAGACGAAGCACATGAAATCCATACTGGGTCTCGACGACCGGGCTGATCGCTCCGACGTCCAGCGAGAGCGCCGCACTCCAGAACTCGCCGACCCATGCTCCCTGCCGTCCGGGCTCGAGCAGCCCCTGGCGGCCCTCCGCGCCGGGTTCCTCCGAGATTTCCGCCGCGACCGCAGGAAAGTCCTCCCCGGCCTGGATGCGAGCCAGCGCTGTGCTCGCCTTGTCGCGAGCGGCCCCTCGGGTCTCGTCGCCTTCCCACCTTGGGGAGAGCACGATGAGGTGCCGCACGGTGAGCTCGTACGCCGGATCAAGCGAGTACTCTGCTCGCAGGTTGGCGTCACTTATCCCAGCATGCTCGAGAACCCGCTCGGCGGTCGCGAAGTCCACCAGGCGAGCCTCTTCACGTGCGCGCCGGACCGGGGCAGTCACCGCGGGGAGGTCTCCGGAGGCAACGGCGATCCCGAACGCCGTCAGTTCTCCCAGGCGCATCCTCAGCGCGGGGGAGAGTCCGCTCAGCTCCGACTCCTGGAACTCGATGGACGAGACGGAGAGTGCGGGAGGGCCGCCGGCGTCACAGGCGCCGACGATGACCATCGCGCAGAGGATTGTGCCGAACAACCTCGAGGAGGACCAGGTCATGAATGGCTCGGTTGGGGTGCGCGCCTCGCCGTGAGTCGCTCGCCGGGGGAAGCTATTCGTGGCGACCGAACAACTCCAGTGCGCCGCTACTATTTGGCAGCCTCGAGCGGGCGACCTTCGGCTCTTGCATCTGCGATAGGGTGAAGACCAGGTTGCACCCCGTAGGAGTCCAAGGTCCCTCGCTGGGGAGTGATGTGACGCCTTACCCATTTGCGCAGCTCCGAAAGTCGTTTCGGGCATTCGCGGAGACGATCGTGCCCGAGTCCGTCGAGATGGATGAGGCTGCCTGGGCCGACGCCGAGCGCCTCATCGGCGACGCACTTCAGGGGCGTCCGAGCCGAGTGGCCGGGCAGCTCCGTCTATTCGTTCGGGCTACCGACCTTCTCTCGTTTCTGCGGTTTCTCAGGCCCTTTGCGGCGCTCACCCCCGACGCACGAACCAGGGTGTTACGCAGCCTCGAGTCGTCGCCGCTCCTGGTGGTACGGCGTGGCTTCTGGGGTCTTCGTACGCTGGTTTACCTGGGTTACTACGGTCGAGAGAGCGTTTGGGGCCAGCTGGGATATGGTGCCAGTCCTGAAGGGTGGAGTGAACCGAAACGTTCGGGCCACCCAGGATGACGGAGAGCCCGCCCGCGAGCGAGAGGCGCTACGACGTCGTGATCGTGGGATCCGGGGCCGGTGGCGGCACCGTTGCCTCGCGGTTGGCTCCCCTTGTTGCGCAGGGAAAGCGCGTGCTCGTGCTCGAGCGCGGCCCCCGACTCCGCCCAGAGGAATTCACCGGTCGCGAGATGGATATGGCTCCGGCGCTCTACGCGGATGGGGGTGGGTTCATGACCGCCCAGGGTACGATGAGCCTCGCCTTTGCCCGGGCGTACGGGGGATCGACGGTCGTCTACACAGGCACCTCGCTCACCGCACCCGAGCGGGTCATCCGCTCGTGGAATGTGCCGGCGCTCGAACACGGCGATCTGGTGAGGCGGTCTCAACGGTACGTCGACGAGAATTCGGTGCACCTGCTGCCTCCCGACGAAGTCAACGAGAACAACACGCTTTTCGTGAAGGGGTGTGCGGCGGCTGGCTTTGAGGCGGAGCAGTTTCCGGTAAACGTGAAGGGCTGCCTCGGTTCGAGCCTGTGCAACATCGGCTGCCCAAACGCGGCCAAGCAGGGCACGAACCAGGTGCAGCTCCCGGCAGCCGAGAGGACAGGGGTCGAGGTCGTGACCCGTGCGGAGGTCGTCCGCATCGCGGGGCGGCAGCTCGAGGTGCGCGTGAGCACCAAGCCGAACGGCGGAAAGGGCGAACCCTCGGAATGGGCCCCAGGCGACTACCTGGTCAGCGCGGACATCGTCGTTGTGGCGGGAGGGTGCATCGGGTCTACCGAGCTACTCCTCCGCTCTGGGTTTGGGCGCGATCTGCCGCGCCTGGGCGAGGGGTTCACCTGCCACCCCGCCTTCATCCTGGTGGGTGAGCACCCGCAACCGATAACCAACGATGTCGGACACCCAAAGAGCTTCTTCGTGGACCGTGCCCAGGATGAGGGCTGGCTGCTCGAGACGTGCATGTACTTCCCCTTTGTGACGGCCAAGAATCTCACCGGGTTCGGAGCGGAGCACAGCCGCATGTTGCGCGCATTCGAACGACTGCAGATGATCCTCGTTCTTGCGGCGGACAAGGCCATCTCGGGCAACCGCATCTCCGTTGATCGGAGCGGGAAGGCAGTGGTTCACTACACCTTTGCACCGCCCGTAATCGAGGGGATGGTTCGCGCGACACGGGCGGCTGCACGCATCTTCTTCGGAGCCGGGGCCCTCCGCATCCATGCCCCTACGGCGAACCCGCCCACAGTCGAGGCCCCTGAGTTGAACAACCTGGAGCAGAGGATCCATGCGAAGCACTTCGTCGAGGGCCGTGTGCCGGTCTCGGCAGCCCACCTGATGGGTGGATGTGGCATGGGGACGGACCGCACGGATTCGGTTACCGACGCCTGGGGGAGGGTCCACGGGGTGCCGTGGCTTCGCGTGGCGGACGCCTCGCTCTTCCCCGACTCGGTGGAGATCAATCCCTACCTGACGATCATGGGTCTCGCCGACCGGGTCGCCGAGGGGGTGCTCGACGACATGGGAGCGAGTGCATGAGGCAGGCCAGCGGACCCATTGTGGTGAAGGCCCTCGAGGACGAGGGAATCCGGTTCTGCTTCGGAATTCCCGGCACGCACAACATCGAGCTTTACGACGCGATCGCCGAGTCGGACACGGTTGTGCCGATCCTGGTGACCGACGAGCAGGGCGCCTCGTTCATGGCCGACGGCGTGTGGCGCGCCTCGGGCGAGATGGGATGCGTGAATGTGGTTCCAGGCGCGGGGCTCACGCACGCGCTGTCGGGCATCGCCGAGGCCTATATGGACAACGTGCCGATGCTCGTCCTCGGATGTGGGATCCGCCGCGACAGTGGGATGGCGTATCAGCTTCACGACATCGATCAGGCCGCGATCGTGGATCCCGTTGTGAAGGGGACCTTCCGGCCCTCGACGGCCGACGACGTCTACTCCACGATCCGGAGTGCCTGCCAGCTCGCTCGTACCGGCGCCCCTGGACCGGTTTTCGTAGAGATCCCCGCGAACCTCTACGTCCTCAAACAGGAATTGGACGACGAGAAGGCCTTCGCACCCCCCATGCCCCTGCCGGGCCTGCACTCAGGCCGAGGAGCCTATCCCGAGGCCACCGAGGTGGCGAGGGCGGTGGCGATTCTTCGCGCGGCGAAGCGACCGCTCCTCTACATCGGGGCTGGTGCCAGCGTTGCAGCGTCGCTGGTGCGGGAGTTGGCCGAACGGTTGGAGGCGCCCGTCTCCACGACCTTCCAGGGAAAGGGGATCTTCCCCGAGGATCATCCACTCTTCCTCTGGCCCGGGTTTGGTACCGCTGCACCGTCCTTCGTCCGCAAGATCGCGGACGGGTGCGACGCGATTCTCGCGATAGGGTGCCGCTTCAGCGAGGTCGGGACGGGCAGCTTCGGGTTTTCGATGCCCGGCCCGCTCATCCACGTGGACATCGACCCAGAGGTCCCGGGCCGCAACTACCCTGCCGTCGTCCCCATCGTTGCCGACGCGGAGGCGTTCCTCACCGCGCTGCTCGATCGCATGGACGAAAAACGCCAACAGGACCCCGGCCTGCGGGACCGGATTCGTTCGGGGCACGAGGACGTGAAGAGCGAGTGGGAGGCCAAATCGGGGGGCGATCTGGTGACCCCCTACCACCTGCTTGGAGTGCTCCAGGCCGAGCTCGGCCCCGAGACGGTGTATACGACCGATTCGGGGAACGGCACCTTCCTGGCGATGGAGGGCCTTCGACTCACCCAGCCCGGCAAGTTCCTCGCGCCGGTCGACTATTCGTGCATGGGGTACGCGGTGCCCGCCGCGATCGGGGCCAAGCTGGCTCGTCCGGAGTATCCGGTCGTCGCGCTCGCCGGGGATGGGGCGTTTCTGATGACTGGCCTCGAGGCGATGACCGGGGTGGCGCACGGCGTGGGGTTGATCGTGCTCGTCCTGCGTGACCGTGAGCTGGCCCAGATCGCCCAGTTCCAGGGCACAGCCATGAATCGAAAGGTCGCGAGCCGACTTCCCGAATACGACGTGGAGGCGCTGGCCGAAGCGGTGGGTGCGGGCTTTGTCAGGATGCGATCGGACGCCGAGGTGGAGGATGGGGTTCGGGCCGCCCGCGCGCTCGCCGAACGGGGAGTCCCGGTGCTGGTGGACGTCGCCATCGACTATTCCGAAAAGACGTACTTCACGCGAGGAGTCATAAAGGCCAACTTCTCGCGGCTTCCCCTCCGGGAACGCGTGCGGTATGTGGGACGCGCGGTAACACGCCGGTTTACGGAACCCGCTTCGCCCGAAGCTCCGGGACGGGCCCCGTCGCCGAAGGTACCCGCGATCGATTCCCCGCGAGCGGTGTTGATCAGCGAGCTCCACGACCAGTTCTGGTCGGACGAGTACTACCGGGCAGCCAAGTCCCTGAAAGGTTGGCGTAGTGGATTCCCAGAGGACTGGGCACGCCGGCTCTTCTCGTCCCTGAGCGGCGAGGGCGAGGGCAGCTCCGATGAGGTCGCGCAAGCCACCGAGGCGAACTCGGCTCGCCGCTTTGTGAAGTCGTGCTTCCGAAAGACCCAACAACTCTGTTCGAGGGGTTTCCTCACAGAGGGAGACCTGATCGAGCACCTCACCATGCCCCAACGGCTCGAGACGCTGTTCGAGATCATAGAGCCCTTCGAGGCAGCGCGTGATCCCGGCTACAAGCGCGAGATGTTCGACTTCTACGACAAGCTCCACAGCTCGGCGCTCGAGCGGCCTCAGCGTTGAGTGCTCGAGTGGCCCTGGCGGTGTCGTCTCATCGACTCTCGCTCTGGCTCCAAAGCCCCAATCCCACCAATTTTCAGGCGCGCGAAGCACCTGTGGTCCCTTTTTGCGATCGGCACATGAACAAACAACATCGATTCTGCCGCAGAAGTGCACTGGTCCTCTTCGTCCTGACGGCTGCCGTGGGCAGCCTCTGTGCACCCGCCCCAGTTGCGGCCCAGGCCGTTCCGAGCCCGGAGTCGGTGCTCGGGCACGAAGTGGGCGAGGACTTCTTTCTCGCGACCTTCGAGGAGTCGCTGGATTACTTCGAGCAGCTCGCGGCCGCGAGCGACCGGGTGGTGCTTCGCGAGGTCGGTCAGACCTCCTTCGGGCGTCCAATGGTCGTTGCATTCATCTCTGCTGCGGAGAACCTCGCGTCGCTCGACGAGCACGTCGCCACCGCCAGACGCTTGGCAGAGGCACGCGATCTGACCGATGAGCAGGCCAGAGCGCTGGCCCGCGACGGGAAGGCGCTCGTGTGGATCGACGGGGGGCTGCACGCCACCGAGGTAGCCCACGCACAGCACACCATGCAGCTCGCGTACGATCTGGTAACGGGCGACTCGGATCCTGAGGTCGCTGCGATCCTCGAGAATGTGATCCTGATGCTCTGGCCCTCGATCAACCCCGATGGCCAGACGATGACCGCGGACTGGTATCGATCGAACCTGGGAACGCCCTACGAGGTCGCTCCCATGCCGTGGCTCTACCAGAAGTACGTGGGTCACGACAACAATCGCGACGGGTACATGATCAACCAGATCGAGTCCCGGGTGGTTACTCGTGTTGCTCGCGACTACGAGCCGCAGATCCTCTACAACCACCACCAGACCGCGCCCTTCCCGGCCCGGATCTGGATTCCGCCCTTCGCCGAGCCGATCAGCCCGTATGTGCATCCGCTCATGTGGCGCACGGTGAACCTCGCCGGGATGGCAATGGCCGAGGCGCTCGAGGAGCGGGGCCAGAAGGGTGCGATCCACATGGGGAGCGGCTTCGACAACTGGTATCCCGGCTTCATGGACCACGCGAACAACTTCCATAACGTCGCGTCGTTCCTGACCGAGACCGGTCTCTATCGCTATGCTACGCCTCACTTCTACACCCTCGGGGACTTTCCTCAGCGGAGTCAGGGGCTGCTCCCCCAGTCGCTGTACTCGAGCCCGTGGGAGGGTGGTTGGTGGCGCCTCCGGGACGCCGTGGATTACATGCTGACCGCTTCGTTCTCGGTGCTGGACGTCGCAGCCAAGTTCAAGGTCGACCTTCTCTACAACAGGTATCAGGCGGGGCGGGATGTGATCGCCGGGTACCGCGACGCTCCTCCCTACGCCTACATGATCCCACAGGTACAGCGTGATCCGGTGGCTCCCGTGGAGCTGCTGCGACGCCTCGCCTTCAACGGCATCGAGGTGCATCAGCTCGAGAGCGCCGCGACCGTCGACGGGATGAATCATCCGGCGGGCACGTGGGTGATTCCGATGGATCAACCATTTTCGAACTTCGTACGCCAGTTGTTTGAGGTTCAGGAGTACCCGGATCTTCGCGAGTACCCCGAGGGCCCCCCGGATCAGCCCTACGACGTTTCGGGGTGGACGCTGCCGTATCAGATGGGGGTTCGTGTGGTGGCCGTCGGCTCTCCGCTGAGTGCGGCGGTGCGAGGGTCGATGTCCCGGGTGGCGGGCGACGCACTCTCATGGGATGCCGACACCGAGGATGCGGCGCTATTCGACACGCCGATCGGGGTCGGGTTCAACTCCAACGCCGGTGCGGCCGGCATTCTGCCGTTGGCCGGAAGTGTATCGGGCGGCGGTAACGCGCTCCTGCTCGACGCGGCGCAGAACAACTCGTACAGAGCGATCAACCGTGCCTGGCGTGAGGGCGCCCGGGTCCGAGTGATCGCGGGATCGGAGGGTACGGAGGCGGCCTTCGCCGTCACCGGCCTCAGGCGCGGTGCCCAGGATGCTATCGTGCGCGACTTCGCACTCCGCGCCCGAAGAGGGAACGCCGCCGGCGTCGAATTGGCCCAGCCACGGATCGGCCTCTACCGACCCTGGTCGCCCTCGATGGACGAGGGATGGACGCGGTGGGTGATGGAGCGCTATGGGTTCGAATTCACCAGCCTGCGCAACGCCGAGGTGCGCGCCGGGCAGCTGAACGACCGCTTCGACGTCATCATCATTCCCGACATTCGTCCGCGTTCGATTCTCCAGGGGTTCGCCTCGGGAAGCGTCCCGGCTCGATATGCGGGGGGAATCGGTGCCGAGGGGGTTCGACATCTCGACGCCTTCGTGCGGGGCGGCGGCACCCTGGTCACACTCAACTCGAGTTCAGCGTTCGCCATCGACGAGTTTCATCTACCCGTGCGAGATGTGGTCGACGACCTCGAGAGTTCGGACTTCTTCATGTCGGGCTCCATCGTCGAGATGGAGGTCGATCCGACCCATCCGCTGATGGCTGGCATGGAAGCACGATCCGCTGTAGTGGTAGGTCGGAGCCCCGTTTTCACTACTACTGAGGGGTTCAATGGGGCCGCAGTAGCTAAGTATCCCACTAAAGGGTCCCCACTCATGTCGGGGTATCTACTCGGTGAGGAGCACCTTCAGGGTTATGCCTCAGCGCTCGATGTGGAGCACGGGGAGGGGCGGGTCGTCCTACTCGGTATGCGTCCCCAATGGAGGGGACAACCGCTCGACAACTTCCGCATCCTCTTCAACGCGGCGCTCTATACTCGTGCGAATGCCGCTGCGGTGACTCCGAATGAGGAATTCTGGACGCCCCCTGAGGACGATGCGGACGAGTCCGAGACATCAGGAGCCGGGTAGAAACTCGCGAAGATCGAGCAGCGTGATGTCGTTCCGCAGCTTGAGGTGATCGAGGAACCAATATTTGTGGCCACCTCCGAATGTCACGAGGATGCGGGCCCCGCGATGCTCGTCGATCGTGCGTTCCACG
>JAZDDA010000144.1:0-5125 GCA_036679625.1 Gemmatimonadota bacterium
GCTTGAGGTCCTGTCGTGGATGTCTGCCCAATCGATGTCGCGACCTGCGAGGAGGGGATTCTCCATGGTGTCGAAGTAGCCGGGTGAAACCCACTTCATGCGACGGATGGGGGGGAGCTGACCCTCAGGGGTGGGGAAGTCCTCTACCCACACTGCGTCGTTGGAGTCCCGGCGGTCCATTGTCACTGACGTGGTCAGTGCGGCCGTTGCTACGCCGCGAATAGCCTGGACCGCTGTGAGCATCTGCTCGAAGGCGGCGGCAGCGAGGATCGGGTCTTCGACTTCAGCTTCGGGGATCGCCACCCGGAAGGTGAGCACTTCCTCGGGCCGAGAAAAACCAGGGTTCACATCGCGGAGGGCCTGGAAGCTACGAATCATGAGACCCGACCCTACGAGCAGCACGAGCGCGAGTGCGATCTGCGCCGTAACGAGTGCGCCGCGGGCCCGGTGACGCTCTCGTCCTGTACCCCCACCTCGCCCGCCCTCTTTGAGTGCGGTGACGAGGTCGAGGCGGCGGAACTTCACCACGGGGAAAATCCCAAAGAAGACCCCGGCCAGGAGGGAAACCCCAAGGGTGAAGGTCAGCACGATCGGGTCGATTCCGATCTCGCCCAGGCGAGGGAGGCTCTCCGGTCCAATCCCCACCAGCACCCTGAGACCGATGAATGCCAATCCGAGCCCTGCCGCGCCGCCTGCGAGCCCCAGAATCACGCTTTCGCGAAGAAACTGAATGGCCACGTCTCTTTGTGAGGCGCCCACAGCGGTGCGTAGGGCGACTTCGCGCTGTCTGCCTTCGGCCCGTACCAGGAAGAGGGTCGCGACGTTGGCGCAGGCGATCAACAGCACCAGCCCCACGGTTCCAAGAAGCACCCAAAGCACCGAGCCCACGTCACCGACAAAATCCTGTTTGAGTGGTTGTAGCCTCGACGCGAAGCCTGCTTCTTGGAGCATCTGGGCGCTGATTCCACCCGGAAAGTCCGCTGCTGACACGGGAATCAGCCTGCCGACGTCCGTGTTCGCCTGAGCGAGCGTGACGCCTTCCTTCAGCCGTGCGATCCCCTGATAGCTGAAGTTGCCGAGGGTTATCTGCGACCGGTCGAACTGGAACGGCAAGAAGAAATTCGCTTCGGCGCGGGGAAGCTGGAATCCCGACGGGAATACTCCGATGATCTCACCCGGCCTCCCGTCGATGGTCATCGTCTTCCCCAGGACCGAGCGGTCCTCGCCGAAACGGCGTTGCCAGTAGGCGTGGCTGAGCATCACCGTCAGAGGTGCGCCAGGGGAGTCGTCTTCCTGTGTGAACCTCCGTCCGAAGCTCGGCTGTATGCGGAGGAGCTCAAGGAGATCGTAGGTCACGACCATTGCCCCGATCTGCTCGGGCTCGCCAACCCCCGTGACGGAAAAGGACCGATCGTCCCAGAGGCCGATCTGGTCGAAGACGCGTCCTTGCTCCCTGTACGTGAAGTACAGCGCGGGAGATACGTTGACGTAGTCGAAGTTCAGCCCTGGTGCGGTGTGCCACACACCGATCAGATCCTCGGCGTCCTCGAACGGAAGAGGCTTGAGAAGTACGCCATTCACCACGCTGAAGATCGCCGTGGTCGCTCCGATTCCCAGAGCAAGCGTACCAATCGTCGTCGCGGCGAAGAGAGGGGCACGAATCAGCTTGCTGACGGCGAAGCGGAGATTTTGTATGGTCGAGTCCACCGGATGGTCCTCCTGAAGTTTCAGATCACCGTCCCTACGGGGCTACCTTCTCTCGGGTTTCCAGGGTGAGGAAACGAGGGAGTATGAAAACACAGGTCGACTGGTTCTACTTCAGACCGAACTGAAACAGCTGTGCCAAAGCCCGAGAGTTTCTCGGAACGCACGGAGTTGAGCCGATCGAGACGGTCAACGCCCGCAAGAAACGTCTCAATCTCGACAACGTCATTGAACGTATTGAGGCGTTGAAGGGGATCATGTCAGCCGGTCGCTCGGGAATCTCTGAGATCGAGTGGGGCGAGACAGGGCCGGACCGTTCAGAGGTCGAAAAGCTCACGATTGGCCCCACCGGCTTCCTGAGGGCTCCTGCCATTATCGCCGAAGATTTGCTGATCGTGGGGTTTTCTGAGGAGCTTTACCAGACCCTTCTGGAATAATCTCCCGAAAGCTTTTGCTTGCTCGCCACCTTTACTTAAACATATGTTTATGTTGGGTGGCGATTCTGTTTCCCGCCCAGGAGGGACGCGATTTCACCCTTGATCTGAAGCCCGAAATGAATAACTCGACAAGGCGAATGGGGATCTGCCCCTGGACCGTGGTAGTTGCTCTTGGCGGCGCCCTCGTGGCGGCGCCGGTCCAGGCCCAGTTGACCACCAAGGTGACGTTCCTCGAGGCGGGGAGTTTCTCCTTGCCCGAGAAGGGCCAGCCGGGAGGAGTGGACCGACCGATTGCGATCGCCGTGGCCCCCAACGGGGAGCTTCACGTGGCCGACGAGCGTGGCCGGGTGTTCGTGTTCACGGCGGCCGGGGCGTTTCGGCACGAATACGGTGCGGGTCAACTTCAGAGGCCCGTTTCGATCGACTTCGATGAGGTGGGGAGAGCCTATGTGCTTGATCGCGATCGAAAGCGTGTCGCGGTCTTCGATGTCCAGGGTGAGTTCCACCACGCAATTGGGGCGAGCGGAAGTCGGGCCGGTGAGTTTAGAGAGCCGCTCGACATGGCCGTTGGTCCGAAGGGTTACGTCTTCGTTCTCGACAAGGGACGGCGCGGGGTAGAGATCTTCAGCCGTGACGGCGTCTTCGTCCGAAGCATTCGCTTTCCGAATGGGATGTCCGACGCGCTTGCTCTCGATGTGGGCCCGGATGGTGCAATCTATGTATCCGACAAAAAGGCGTCCCGCTCGCTCCACCGCGTAGCGCCGTTCCCCGAACTCGGGTGGGCCGGCGGATCCCCGATCGGGGGTATTCGCAACATTCCGCTTCGGACCACCGGTCTTCGGGAGCCCGTGGCCGTGGCCGTCAACGCATTCGGCTCTGTGACTGTGCTCGACGCAAACGACCGCCGGGTCTGGATGGCCACGCCGGAACGTGAAGGAAATGTGGGGCCGGATGACGCGCTCTACGGCGGCAGGGGCCGCTCCCGGGGATCGTTCCAGAAGCCGGTCGACCTTGCCTTCGCGGGGCCGGATGAACTCGTCATCCTGGACCAGGACATGCGCAAGGTTGAACGCGTGCGTCTGACCACGGAGGAGGGACTCGTCCCGCTGGCACCGTCCGACTTCGCTATTCGGCTGAGTCAGCTTCCTGCCGACATCCCGAACTACGCGGTCCATGCGGTTGGGCAGGAGGAGGGGGGGGATCCGATCCTCGTGGTTTCGGATGACGGGAACCGCAACCTCCAGCTCCTGGGCGCTGACATTCGGAGCTCCGAGGACCTGTACGGGGAGAGCTTCAACACGCTCGAGCTGAACTCCGGCAAGCTTCAGGCGCCGCTCACCGGGTCGTTTCGTGAGGTAGGTGGCGTGGCTGTAAACGAAACCCACATCGCCGCGACGGACG
This sequence comes from Gemmatimonadota bacterium, assembly GCA_036679625.1. Taxonomy (GTDB): domain Bacteria; phylum Gemmatimonadota; class Gemmatimonadetes; order Longimicrobiales; family Gaopeijiaceae; genus JAZDDA01. The sequence goes on from JAZDDA010000144.1 coordinate 3,543, forward strand.
CCGGACGAAACAGGTTCAACGTCTTTCAACGCTCGGATGGCGCGTTGGTTGGCCAGCTCGGCGACGACTTTCGTGATGTCAGACGCCTGAAGGACCCGCATGGCATAGCCTTCACTCGCGAAGGAAACATCGTCATTGCAGATACCGGCAACGACCGTATCGCCGTCTTCAGTGCCGACTGGGCAACCTTCGTGGGTGCCATCGAATTTCCGGACGCCTACGGTGTGGTACTGAGCCCCAGCGACGAACTCATCGTCTGGGACGAGGGCGGCACGAGGGTTGCCCGGCTGCGGAGCGACAACACCGGTTTCGATGCCTTGTTGGCGAGCGTCTTGCCCACAGCAGTGGCGAGCGTCGCGTTCGATGCTGCAGGTAATGCCTTCCTGCTCGACAAGACGACCTCTCGGGTCAGCATACTGAACCCGGCCATGGACGTGGTTCTTGCTCGCGTGGGCCGCGAGGCGGCCGTGTCGGTGCCAGCTCGAGTCGCGGTGGATGGCGAGGGGAATATATACGTCACGGGAAGAAACGTGGCGTCGACGTTGGTCTACCGGTGGGACGTGAGCCTGGATCCCGTGAGTGGAGTGAGCCTCGCGTACGGGGATGACGAGGCTACCGTCAGCTGGACCGCTGGGTCGGAGTTCTATGTGGACGGGTACCGGGTCTCCCTTCAGAGCCCAGACGGAAGCTGGACTGGCGCAGACGTCACGACCGAGACGCAAACAGTCTTATCGGGTGCCTCCTTCGAGGGAAGCCGCCCGATCGGCGTGAGGATCGCGCCGGTGGGGATCGACGGAAGCGACGGACCCGTTACCGAGGCATTCCCACTTCATCACTTCGCAGCGCACAATCGGTCTGAGGCAGAGGACCACGAAGGAGCCCTGGAGAGCCTGAACGCGGCGGTTATGGCTGCCGACAGCGGGTGGGTCGATAGCGACGAAGCCAACAGCTCCAACCTGAGGCTCATCGGCTTCAACAGCGCCTATGCCGCGGGCCAGTACGAGGTGGCTGCCCATTGGGGGGAGGCGATCGTCGACCAGCCCCGCGAGTCTGAGGAAGAGCTCGACTATCAGATCCGGATGGGCGAGGTCTACGAGCATCTTGGCGATTGGCCAAGGGCACGCGTGGCAACCGAGAGTGCACTGGCCATGGGGGATGCGGCCGCACTCACAGAGGAGGCTCGTGTAGCTCTGCTCTGGCGTGGGTTGCGGCTTTCACGAGAGATGGAGGACGTGCCCGAGTTCATCGAGTATGGCAGGGCGCTCGAATCGGTCGTGGACCAAGAGCGACGTTCGGAGTTCTACGTGGAGTTGGCTGAGGCGTCTCGTATGACCGGGGACGTGTTCGGCGCCGTCGAGACCGTCCGCCGTGGACTCGAGCTCCAAGCTGACGAGCCTCCGCCCTCGGCGCCCCAGGCCGGAGCCGTGCCGTTGCTTCTCCTTGGCTTCGACCTCCTGAATGAGGCAAACGATACCGCCTCGGCGCTGGAATGGGGGGTTCAGGTCTCGTCCGTGACCCCAGAGTACTTTCCGGTGGAGTTTCACCGCACGATGGCCGAGTTCCACGTCGGTGTGGGGGATCCG
>JAZDDA010000145.1:0-15815 GCA_036679625.1 Gemmatimonadota bacterium
TCTCTGGGGGCTGGTCGCATACTACCTGCAGGTGCGCTACGGGCTCGGTCGAACAGGGCTCAATCGCCCCGAGTATTGGGGCGTCTACATCATATGCTTCGTCTTCTTCATTGGTATCAGTCACGCGGGCACCCTGATTTCCGCCATCCTGCGAGTGTGTAAGGCCGAATGGCGACGCTCCATCACCCGATCGGCCGAGTTGATCACCGTGCTCGTGATCGGCTTCGGCGCAATCCAGCCGGTGATCGACCTGGGACGCCCGGATCGGCTTCTTAATATCTTCTTCCACGCTCACCTCACCTCCCCGCTTCTCTGGGACGTGATGAGCATCGGTTTGTACTTCACCTCGTGCACGATATACCTGTATGTGCCACTGCTTCCCGACCTGAGGCGCCGTGGCTCTACAGGATTCTTGCCGGGGGCTACCAGGACACGCCGAGTCAGCGTGCGAAGCTCGAGCGCGTGATCGGGTTCCTTTCGATCGCTGTCATCCCGATCGCGATCTCAGTGCACACGATCATCGGTTGGATCTTCGCCATGACGCTCCGACCCATGTGGCACAGCACCATCTTCGGTCCCTACTTCGTGATGGGCGCCATCTATTCCGGGATTGCTGCGATTCTGGTGGCCATGGTGATAATTCGGCGGGTGTACCGGCTGGAGCAGTACTTCAGGGACATTCACTTCGACTACCTCGGCCGCATGCTGCTGCTCTTCAGCCTCCTGTGGTTCTACTTCACCTTCGCCGAATACCTGACCGCGTTCTACGGAGCAGAGCCCGCAGAGATGAGGACCTTCTGGGCGAAGGTGTCCGGACCGTTTGCAGTGCCGTTCTGGACGATGGTCGCGGGGTGCTTCTTGATACCGTTCGGCCTGATGGCGAGGAAGGCGACTCGAACCCCCAGGGGGACGCTGATCGCCGGCATCGCCGTGGTGATCGGCATGTGGCTCGAACGGTACAACATCGTCGTCCCCACCTCCGTGAACCCGCGCTGGGAGCTCGAGTCCATCGGTCACTACATGCCGTCGTGGATCGAGCTCTCGATCATGGCTGCTTGCTTCGCAGGCTTTGCCCTTCTTTACATGGTCGCGACGAAGTTCGTGCCTATCGTCTCCATCTGGGAGATCAAGGAGGGTCGCGAGAGTTCGGTCCGGGAGGTCTCCGAGCGCGTGAGAGAATACCTGCCTGAAACGCCCACCCTCACCACAGTAGCGGAGTTATGATGGCGATTCCCAAGAAGGCCCGTGCACCAGGCAAGTGTCTGCTTGGTGGCCTCTTCCTCGCGGTTACGCTTGGGACAGCACCGGCCTCCGCACAGGATTCCTCCCGCATCACAGGTAACCCGGGTGCCGGACGGCGCATCTTTCAGGAACGAGAGTGCACCCGCTGCCACTCGATCTGGGGTAATGGTGGTACGCTCGGTCCCGACTTCGCCTCGGTTGGGGAGGGCGCGAGCCTCCAGCTACTGGCTGGGATGTTCTGGAATCATACGCCCCGCATGATCGAAACCGTTCGGGCTCGGGGCATAGATTGGCCGACGTTCACCGAGGCCGAGCTGGCCGACATCATCAGTTACGTCTACTACGTGAAGCTCTTCGATGAACCGGGCGATCCCGAACTCGGATCTCGATGGTTTGTGGAGAAGCGTTGTATCGAGTGCCATGAGGTCGGCGGTACGGGGGGTGATGTCGGTCCGGCCCTCGACAAGTATGCGCGCTACATCGCTCCCATTTCACTCGCTCAGGGGATGTGGAATCACGGCGAGAAAATGAGGGAGAAGCAGGACGAGCATGATATCCCTACGCCGACCTTCCTGGGCCGCGAGGTTGCGGATATTCAGGCCTATATTCGTCGGGTATCCTCGCTGAGTGGGCGCCATGTCGAACTTCTTCCGCCCCCTGATCCGAATCGAGGACGCGGCTTGTTCTCCGCCAAGGGTTGCGTTCGGTGCCATGGGGAGGGCGGCAGGGGGACCGAGTTCGGCCCCAATCTGGCGACGGCCATCCAGAGGCTTGGGGTTGCGGAGATCGCAGGCCAACTGTGGAACCACTCGGCAAAGATGGAGCAGGCAATGCTCGAGCGTGGCATCAACTTCCCACATTTCGAGGACACTGAGATGGCCGACGTGATTGCGTTCCTCTACTATCTGCGTTTCTACGATACGGAAGGCGATGCCCAGATCGGCGAGGAGCTCTTTACCGAGAAGGGGTGTTCCCGATGCCACTCCCAGGACGGTACGCCCTCGGTCGGGCCCGACCTTTCACGATCCCAAGCCGTCCTCACCCCCATGGCCCTCGCGACAGCGATGTGGGATCATGCCCCGGCGATGTATGATCGCATCGGCGCAGAGGAGGATGTGGCGTGGCCGCGATTCGAAAACGACGAGATGCGCAACCTCTCCGTATTCCTGAGAAGCCTGGCCGTGGCTGTACAAGCCTCCGACCCCGGTGGTGCGCGATTCTAGCCGCCCCTGCGAATGCCGATAATGCGGACCCGCTCCTCCGCACGGAAGTACTGCCCGTCGGCCTTTCTAGCCTGGATGCGCCGCACCACATCCATCCCCCCGGTGACGCGCCCAAAGGCGGCGAAGCCCCTCCCGTCCAGGTTGCGACGCCCTCCCTCGTCGAGCTCAGGCTGGGGGCCGATGCAGATGAAGAACTCCCCCTGAGCGGTGTCTGGCCCAGCTCGCGCCATCGAGAGGACACCGTCCAGATGGAGTATCCCTGTTTCTCCGGTGGGCTCCAGCCGAATCGGCGGTAGCTGCTCGTCTGCCCGGCTACGGGCGATTCCGCCCTGAATGACCCCAATCTTCACGGTGTTATCGGGCTGATTATCTGGGCGGACCGTTCGGTAGAAGGAGCCCCTGGAATACAGCCCCAGATCCACGTACTTCATGAAGTTCGTAGCGGTCATGGGGGCGCGAACGGTGTCCACCTCTGCGGTGATCACCCCCATGTCGGTCTCGATCCTGACCGTGACCGTGCTCTGCCCCTCGCCTTTGGCAGGCAGCCCCAAGGCGAGGGCGAGGAGCAGGGCTGCCGCTCTAATGCCCTACCAGGGCGTTGAAGAGAAACTTGTACGTGCCGTGCGTCTGCGCGCGGTGCTGCGTGCGAAAGCCGATCAGCACGACTCGGCCCTCGCCGTGATCCACCGAGAGCATCGCCGCGCGGTTCGCGATCAGGTCTTCGCCGTCCAGCTGGCCGCTCTGCAGGATGTCCCGATCGATGTAGGAGGCCACGCGATGGGTTCCCTCGCCGTCCCGAGAGCGGGTAACCTCATATACCTGGTTCGCCCCAAAGAACACGACCAGACCCTTCTCGGGCATGCCCCATGCGAGCGGATTGTCTGTGTCCACATTGACGCGCAGCGTCGAGCCGTGGGCCCAGAATTCGGTGTTCGGGACGCCATCCACGATGTTTCGCACCGAGAGTCCAAACTTCTCGATGGGGAGGTCGCCCGCCTCTGCAAAGGTCACGAGGGTGCCACCGTTCTTCACGAACTCGTCCAGAGCATCTGCCCCCTCATCCCCGAATCCGCTCCGGTAATCTGGAGGTGTGTCGCTGGCGTCCTCTTCGCTGAGCCCCATCATCATCCGCATGTTGTCGTCCGGCAGGATGATCACGTCGAAGTCGTCGCTCAGATCGCCCCCAAGCACGTCGGCATCCATGATCGTCGTATACCGAAAATCGAACTGCTCGAGCAACAGGCGGGTCCAGCCTTCGTCGATGTTGCCACCGTAGTACCGCTGGTACATCCCCACGCGAAGTCGCGTCGCCTCGGGGGCGATTTCGGTGCCTGCGTCCACATTCATGGCCATGAACGGCACGCCGGTTTCGCGTGCTACCTCTGCCACAACGCCTTCTGGCGCCTCGGGAATCCAAAAATCCCCTGCGCTGTGCGGACCATGGTCGCGAACGAACCGACGCACTCGAACGCCTTCATCCCATAGGAGGTTTACCGCGCGGAAAGCATCGTTGAGGGACCCCTGGATGTGATATCCATGACTGCCAAGTGCCACTGATCCGTGCGGGGTCGGGCGGGAGGTTACCACGGTCAGCGCCGTCTCGACCGCTCTGTCTACCGGCACCACGTCTACGCCCATGAACTCGGCGAGCACGTCACCCGACATGTCGTAGGGTCGTATCGGGCTGCCGTCCGGCAGGCGCGTGTACGAATTCTGCGGGTAGAAGGTGCGACCCAGGAGCCAGCGGATCACGCCGCGCTTGGGTTGCGCCATCGAGACTACGTAGGTTCCGGATCCAAAGATACGGCCATCGTGCACGAACTCAGACGAAGCCTGTTCCACCGTGATTCCCTGGCCCATCAGCTTGTCGATCATCTTCTGGGCCGTCAGGGGGTCGTGCTGCTCGGCGGGTACCACGTAGGCCTTGGTCTCGCCATCGAGCCCCCGCTGAGTCTGTCGCTGAGCCTTGAGCACCGAGTTCCTGAGGACCATCGCGCGGTTTTTCGCGGCGATGTCCAGCGCCATGAAGGTCGCGATGCGGATGTTGATCACCATGTCGCGCGTGCTCCACCAGCCGCCCTCCCACGGGTTTGGGAAGGTGGTCTGCGCTTCGTACTCTGGGAGCTGCCTCGAGCCGGTGAGCTGCTCTGGGTGCACGAAGAGTGGCGTCGCCAGACTCGCGCTCGCCGACTCCGTGAGCATTCCGGCGATGTTGTGGAAGGGCGTGATCCAGTGGAACCCGAAGTGCCCCCAACCCGAGTAGACGGCAGCGTTGACAACGCCCTCTCGACCGGCCTCCTCGAGTCCATATGCCATGTGAGCGCCGTACCATGCCATCTCGCGCCACACCAACGGATCAGCCTCGGGTCGAATGGGCTCTGCATAGGGCGGCAGGACGATGCGGGCCCCGTACGCCCCCATCTGATGATGATCGATGTACGCCTGGGGAGTCCATTCCCTGAACAAGATCTCTGCCCCGTACTGCGACTCGACCGTGTTCAACATGAAGGCGTCGCGGTTGTTGTCGTGCCCGATGTAGGGGTGGTACAGCTCGGGCGGGGGAGACCCCTCGTATTCGGTGCCCACCCAACGGTTGTACCAGTCCGTGACGATGTGATTGCCGTCCGGATTGAACATCGGAATCTGGATGGCCACCGTCTGATCGAGGATGCGTATCATGTCTTCGTCGGTGCGCGTCGCCATCTGATACAGAATCTCCGCAGAGGCCTGGCTCGGAGCGACCTCGGTGGAATGCGGCCCGTACGACTGCACGACAATCGCCTTTCCATCAGACACCGCTCGTTCAATCGCCGCGGCTGAAGCGCCGCGTGGATCCTGAAGCGTCCGGTTCATCGCCTGGATCGCGTCGAGATTTGCCAGATTCTCAGGCGAAGACACGAAGATCACGAGAAACGGCTTGCCGAGCGTCGACTCACCCACGTTGCGTACCTCGACCCGCTCGCTGCGTTCTCCGATGAGCTCGTAGTACTCAACGAGCCGGTCCCAACGGGCGAGCTGCCGGTCGGCGCCCATCTCGTGTCCGAAATACTCCTCGGGGCTGGGGACGTCCTGTCCGGCCATGTGGAGAGGCAGGGCGACCGAGAGGAGCAGAAGGAGGGTCGAAACGACTCTGTGCTCGTGGCGCGTCATGACTGGACTCCGGGTTGGTGCGTTCTGTACGACAACCTTGTACGACAACAGAGCGGCATAATCCGCGTAGGGACGGCTCTGGGGCAAGGGTGAGGTCCAGCTCTGGCTCCGAGAGGAATGGGTCGGAACCGCGGTCACCGCTTTCTGAAGAATCCATGGGAGAAGTACCCGGAGTACAGGACCGACACTTCCTCAGGTTTGTCGCCGAGAAATTCATCGCATGCCTTCTTGACCCCGGGAAGCCCATTCCAGTTGTCGTAAATGGCCGGGTCGCTGTAGTCGTCGATCAGGCAGACCGCCCCAGAGGAAAGGAGCGGATAGACATACTCCAGGCTTTCACGGATAGAATCGTAGTAATCCCCATCGAGGTGGGCGAAGCAAATTCGTTCTGGAAGTCCCGTAGGGAGCGTGTCGGAGAACCAACCCCGATGGATGACAGGCGCATTCAACCCCACCTCCGCGAAGTTGTCGAGGAGCGCCTGCTCCGTAGCCGGGAGCTGGCCAGATCCGAAGATGGGCGTCGTTCCATCTTCCTCCCCCGGCTCGGGGAGCCCTTGAAAGCTGTCGAAGACATGAAGGGTTCGGTCCGGCGCGATGTGCTCGATATAGCTTTGAAAAAGCGTCGCTGACTTTCCGTCGTGGCAGCCCACTTCAACCAGATCGCCCGCCACTCGGTAGGTGAGCACCTGCTCAACCAATAGGCACATGTTCATCCGCTGCTCAACGTTGGTCATTCCACCGACCCATGGAGGAGCGCCCAACCGTACCCGTGACCTGAACGCCGCCAGAACCCGGTTCGCGAGTCTCGCTCTCGTCGAGAGGGGCGGAGTCGCCCAGTCGAAGTGCTGGCTGATGAAGACGTTGTGCATCGATGTACCCCCATTCGGAGAACGTAGGAGGCATCGATCAGGATTCGGCCCACGGCCTCCGAAGCGGGAGATATGTCGCGTGGGAAGGATGCGCAATGGAGTTTTGGGAGCCCGGTCGGGTGGACGGACTCACCCGCGCCGGCATCCTGCTCACGCAGGTGCTCAGCGGCTATGGCTCCCCGCGTGTCTAATGGCTGGAATCAGCCGGGAGGGTTAGTCTGCCCGCCCAACCATGTACAAAAGGAGTGGATTGTGAGGAACGGACGGATGTATGGGGTGGCCGCAACGGCGGCGATGCTCCTGTTCGCGGGGGGAGTCCAGGCGCAGTCGAGCCGTTACCTCGACTTCGATGACCTTTCCGATGAACTCAGAACCCTCGTCAACGGCAGTCCGAATGCGAGCATGCGTTCCATCGGACGGTCGCTGGAAGGCAGGGAGATATGGGTCGTCGAGGTAGCCAACACCGCGGGAAACCCACTTACGGAACGCCCTGGGGTGCTCGTCGTCGGCAACCTGGCCGGCGATCACCTGGTGGGAAGCCAGCTGGCCCTCGAGACCATCCGCTTCCTTCTCAACGACCCGACCGCGGAATCCGTGCTGAGCGACCAGGTGGTCTACGTGATTCCAAGGCTGAACCCAGACGGAGCCGAGGCGATGTTCGCCGCAGTGAAGTACGACCGGAAGGGGAACGCCTTCTCGTACGACGACGACAACGACGGGCGCTTCGATGAGGATCCGGGTGAGGACCTGAACGGCGACGGGATGATCACGCTCATGCGGGTCCCCGATCCCTCTGGTGACTTCATGGTGGATCCGGATGATCCACGTCTCATGAAGCGTGCGGACAAGGCCGAGGGCGAGACCGGGACACACACGCTCTACATCGAGGGCGTGGACTCGGATGGTGACGGATCCCTGAATGAAGACGGAGCAGGGGGGGTCGACCTGAACCGCAACTTCCAGCACGAATACCCCTACTATCAGGCCGACGCTGGGCTGCACATGGTCAGTGAGCCCGAATCCCGTGGGCTGATGGACTTCGTCGTGGCCAACCGCCACATCGGCGCAGTTCTCACCTTCGGTCACTCCGACAACCTGGTCACGGCTCCGGACAGCCGCGGCCAGCTCGCGGATCCGAGCGTGAGCGATCTCTCTGCGTTCGCCGGCGAGGCCAACTCCGATATCTATCAGAACGGCGTCTTTAGTGGCGGTAATCGCGGCGGCGGATTCGGCGGATTCGGCGGCGGCTTTGGCCGTGGTGGCCAGATTGGGGCGCGGGGCGCTCCCCTCCGGGGTGCCCAGCCGGGGCGGGACAACGATCCGCAGTCGGGTCGGCGTCCCGCGGTAACCGTGAATACCCAGGACCTCGAGTACTTCTCGGCAGTGTCCGAGGCCTACAAGGAGATCACCGGGATCACGGAGATTGGCGTGAACCGGAAGGCAGAGGGCGCGTTCTTCCAGGTCGCGTACTACCAGATGGGCATCCCAGCTTTCACGACCCAGGGGTGGGGGCTCCCGGTAGCCGAGTCGGATGACGAAACGTCGGGGGATGAACAGGCTGAGGCCGAAGAACCGGCAGCCGATGAATCCGAAGCGCAAGAATTCCGGGCCGGCCGTGGCGGCCGAGCTGGACGGGGAGGAGCCCGAGGGGGCGCGCAGGGCTCGGGGGATGATGGTGGCTTCGACACGAAGCTGATCGGTGCCATGGATGCGGCGGGCATCGAGGCCTTCGTGGAGTGGTCGTCATATGATCACCCGGAGTTTGGCACGGTGGAGATCGGCGGCTTTATGCCATACGTCACCACCAACCCGCCTGCGGAGCAGCTCCCGGAGTTGGGTCGCAAGCACGGTGAATTCGTGGTGCGGCTCGCCGGTATGCTCCCACGCGTCAACATCGTGAGCACCGAGGTTACCGCACACGGCGGTGGCGTCTTTACCGTGACCGCAGAAATCGAGAATTCGGGCTACTTCCCGACCTCGCTTCAGCACGGTGTGGTCTCGCGTTCTGTACAACCCACGACGGTTCGTATCGAGGTAGAGCCGGAGGCGATCCTCACCGGAGACGCGAAGTCGAGCACGGTGCAACGGCTCGATGGCTCGGGCTCGCGGGCGAAATTCTCGTGGGTAATTCAGGGGAATACCGGCCAATCGGTCGAGATCTGGGTGCGCTCCCAAAAGGGCGGCACCGACACTGCAACCGTCACGTTGAGGTAGACCGATGACGACGAATATCTTCGGACGAAACGTCCTCGGATTCGCCCTCGCGGCGGTGATGCTGTCGATGGCCGCTCCGGCGGCAGAAGCTCAACAGCGCGGCTCGGACCCCGAGCACACGCTGGACATGACCTGGGACCGCTGGCTCGATCACGATGAGATCGGCGAGCGCATGAAGCTCATGGAGTGCACCTGGCCCCAATTCCTGGACCTCCAGTCCATCGGAACCAGCTACGGTGGCCGTGAGATGTGGCTCATGACGATCAACAACCCGGCGACCGGGCCCGAAGCGGGCAAGGCCGCGATGATGATCGAGGCCAACGTCCACGGAAACGAGATCCAGGGTGCGGAGGTGACTCTGTACACCATCTGGTATCTCATGGAGAATTACGGCAGAATCGACGGTATCACGCGGCTGGTGGACGAGCGGGTCTTCTACATACTGCCCACCGTGAATCCCGACGGCCGTGACTACTTTCTGGATGAGCACGGATCCGGGGCCCGCACGGGCCATGTCCCCGTCGACTCGGATGGGGATGGTGCCTTCGACGAGGACGGCCCGAACGACATCAATGGAAACGGGCTGATCGAGCAGATCCGCAAGTTCACGCCGGGGGAGGGCACACACCGCGTGAGCGCGCTGGATCCGCGAATCATGGAGCGGGTTCCGCCGGGTGAGGTGGGCGACTGGGTGCTCCTGGGCTCCGAGGGTGTCGACGACGACGGTGATGGTCGGGTAAACGAAGATCCCGTCGGGGGCTACGATCCGAACCGGAATTACGCTTCCGACTGGCAGCCGAACTACATTCAGGGCGGTTCGATGAACTACCCGTTCGAGCTCCCTGAGGCCCGGGCGATCAACGACTTCCAGATGGCCCACCCGAACATTGCGGGCTTCCAGTCCTTCCATAACAGCGGCGGGATGCTCCTGCGCGGACCGGGTGCGGCGTGGCAGGGCCGATACCCTCAGTCCGACATCCGCGTGTACGACGAGATCGGTGAGTTCGGTGAGCGTATGCTGCCGTACTACAACTATCTCGTGATCTGGCAGGGGCTCTACACGGTGCACGGGGGCTCGATTGACTGGACCAACGACGGCCTTGGGATCGTCAGCTTCTCGAACGAGCTGTGGAACGGTGGGCAGTACTTCAACAGCCCGCTCCTCCAGAGGCAGCAGGAGGATCCGCGCGACCCGACCAACGGCCAGCGGTCACGGTACTTCTTCGACGACTTCCTCGAGTTCGGCGATGAGTACGTGGAATGGGCACCCTTCGATCACCCGCAGTTCGGCGAGGTCGAGCTCGGGGGGTGGAAAAAGCTCAGTGGCCGTGTGAATCCGCGTTTCATGAGCATGGAGTTGTTCCATCGCAACATGGCGTTCACGCTTTACCACGCCGAGTCGATGCCCCTCATGTCGATGGGTGAGACCACGGTCGAGCGCGTGGATGGCGACGTCTACAGAGTGCGCGTGGACATCACCAACGAGCGCCTCATTCCGACCATCACGGCCCGGGCACTCGAAAACAATGTCGTGCGTCCAGACCTGATCACCGTCGATGGCGACGTCGAGATCATCGCCGTGGGGTGGGTGGCGGATAAGAACCGGCCGGGCCCCACACAGTTGATCGATCAGGCCGAATTAGACCGGATCATGGTGCGGAGCGGACACCCGGGCAGGACCACCAAGACGATCGAATACCTGGTGCGAGGACGCGGTGACATGACGGTGACCTACTCGTCGCTCAAGGGTGGCACAGTAAGCGCGACGGTGCAGGTGCGGTAAGGGCAGCAATTCTACCCTTGGCGCTCGTGGCAAAGGTCGATTAAATATCAGGTAGACCCGGGCGACGGGACCTTGAGAGGCGACGTGAGTTGCCGAAGCCTTTGAGATTCGTCTCATGCAAGAAAAAAGCGACAAGTCTACCAACGAGCGTCGGACGGTCATCTTCTTTGTCGATGACGATGTGAGGTTGCATCGGGCGGTCACTGAGCTCCTGGAACACCGCGGCTTCGAGGTCGTGGGTGCTCACTCCGCTCAGGAGGCCGTCACCGTGATCGAATCGTATGAGGGAGTGATCGATGTTCTTCTGATGGACATCAACCTGCCGGACGGGTGGGGTGCGTCGGTGGCTCAGCGGCTCCTGGAGGTCCGACCCGAGATGCCGGTTGTCTACACGACCGGCTTCGCCGAGGAGGATCCCGTCCTCGCCGGGGGGCTCAACGACGCCGAGTACGTGGTCAGAAAGCCGTTCTCGACCGATGAACTCGTCGAGGTTCTGACCCGCGCGATCGCGGAGGGAGCCAGTTAGGCGTAGCCTCCTCATCGTGGGGGGGCTCGGTGTGGCCGCCGTCCTGGGATTGAGTGCGGATGCGTTTCTCGACAATCGCCGGACCGTGCAGGAACTCGAGGCGCTGCAGGTGGCCGTGCAGGTGGCCCGAGACTCGGTGACGCTTTGCCAGATGCCATGGAGTCCCTCGACGACGGGGGCGTTCCCGGCGGCCAGTACGGCGACTATCTCACCCTGTTCGACGAGTACAACGCCTCCGTAGAGGTATGGGAGGGTCGGAGCGTGGATCTGCGAGAGGCGGCGGAGCGCTGCAGGGAGCTCGTGATCGACCACAACGCCAGCGTCGAGTCGCTCCGGGTTCGGGTGGAGGCCGAGGGGCTGTCGGCTCGGTAGGGGAGCTGCAGAGGGGTCGCGCTCAGCGACGCTCGGCCCCGTCCAGGCAAGAGTGCCGGACGAGGCCCGCGCATCGAATGCACCTCCGAACTTGTACGTCTGTGCTTTGGGGTACTCCCAGGTCAGTCGCGTTCCTGCCCATCGGGTCCCGTCGGATCGGTTGGCCTCATCTCTCCCCGGGGGAATTGGAGACCCGCCATGTCTAGCTGAAAGATGTCGAGTGTCTCGTCGATCGCTGGCCAGTCGGTCATGTCGTCGGGCGCGAAAATTCCCATCAGGTGAGCCATCGCACCCTCCTTGATTGTCAGCGTACCGAGGTTGTCGTACTGGGCGACCAGCCGATACCTCTGACCGGCTTCCAGCCTGACTCCCTGGCCGGGTACCCCAAGGATCTTGCGTTCAATATCGTAGACGTTGCCGTCCTCGTCGGCGTCTGCATTCAGCTGAACCACCACCTCGCCCGTCTCAGCATTCTCGAGGCGAAGGAACTTACCGAAGGTATGAAGATGTCCTCCAGCCATGATCAATCGCCCGGACGTGGCCGTCTCGAATTCCCAACTCCGCGTGCTCACGCCAGGCATGACGTCGTAGTCGGAGATTTCTCCGATGACGTTGTTCACGTCCACATACAGTGGCAGCACTTCAATCATCGGTTTCCGGTCACTTGGGAGGTAGGGGATGCGCACCTCCAGGTGGACATCCAGCTCACGGTTCTGCGTGTTGATCCACATCGCATACATGCCGAGCTGGGTCCCGAGATCCAGGGGAACACCTACCATCTCAGGCAAGAGCACGGGGCTGGTTTCCTGCCCGACTGCGAAGAGCCGCTCCACCACGGGGTACACCAGCTGGCGGCGCTCAAAATTTACGGCCACGAAGTGATGGAGAATCGACTGCGGTATTGGGGTCCCGTCGGGCTCCGTGAGCTTGATCGTGAACCCACGCATCCAGCCCTCGACCGGCCACTCGAAACGCATCATCTGCGTATAATCGTGCCCGTGTTCGACTGTTTCGGGCAGATGGAAGAGGCCGGCGCTGATCACGACCACGTTGGTCGCGGAATCGACGTGGACCTCCATGACCGGGCCGCCCCGAGGGGCAAGCTCGGGGAGCGACGTGGCAATCCCGGCCGATTGACTCAGCGCAAGAGTCGCCAGAGCAGTAAGTGTTGTTACCATGAGACGTTCTCCTTGAGTGGGATGTCGGGCGTGCGGTCCACCAAGGTTCCCGTAGAATACTCGTGGAGACTGCCCGGTTCCTGGATTGCGCCGGACTTCAGTATGGCAGGTTACCCGTTCGCAGGCGTTGTACCATGGATTGTCCTTGAGGTAGGGATTATCGGCCGACTGCCGCGCGTGCCCGTTCGTAGCCGAGGAGGGTCTTCGCCCTGCCCGGCGTCCGGGCCAGCTGCTGCGCGTAGGCGCTCAGAGAGTCTGCGTATCGGCCCATCTCCAGTAGCAGGTCGCCCTCCAACTCCCGCGGTGGTTTGATCGCGAGCGGCGGGCCGAAGTCGAATGGCAGGGCGGCTTCGTAGTCGGCGGCGTCCCGTGCGGCTTGTACTGCCGAGTCCATGTCACCCGCGTCGCGGTGCAATAAGGCAGCGATGACACCGTCGTGGATGGGCGCGTACGCGTATCCCCAGTCATCGACCGCAGCCACACGGCTTCGCATCGCAGCTAACCCGGCCTCAGCGGTCATGCGGTCTCCCTGCTTGATCGCTGCGTAGGCCGTACCGAAATCCATGCGGTTCTTGCCCAGTTCGGTGAGATCCATGGAGTCGACCGCCGCGGTCACAGCAGGACTGTCCCACAATTCGGCATCCACCAAAAAGTGAGCCCGCATCTGCGCGAAGGAGTTGGCAGCACGTCCATTCGTGCCCGGATCACCCCTTAGTGCGTTCTGGTGACACCCCGCCAGGAGCACGCCGGCGTCGTCGTTCCGAAGCTGCTGCTGGTATCCGTATTGCAGCCATTCGTTGTAGTGCCCGCAGCTGCTCGTGACTCCAAAGCGCTCCATCAGACTGACGTTGACCACCCCGACGGCTCTTTCGTTCGCCTCGATCAGGTCGTCCCACAACCCCAGTGCAAGAAAGATGTGGGTGGTCATGTGCTGTGCGTGGCCCGCCGTCGGTGCGATAGGACC
Source organism: Gemmatimonadota bacterium (assembly GCA_036679625.1). GTDB lineage: Bacteria > Gemmatimonadota > Gemmatimonadetes > Longimicrobiales > Gaopeijiaceae > JAZDDA01. Next base: position 13,522 of record JAZDDA010000145.1, read on the forward strand.
GTAGGCCTTTGCAGCCCTGAGGCCGAGCGGGGCGTGTGTCGGATCATCGAAGGAGTGGATCGCGTAGTGAGCTGCCCCGGGATGGCCGGGGTTCCGCTCGAATAGCTCCAGGGCGATAGCCCCGGCTCGCATGTATGTGGGCACGTTGCGTTCGCCCTGACTCAGGCTCAGAAGCGAAAGCGCGTAGAACGCCTTCGCCTCGTCGTCGTCTGGGTATTCCGCCACGATCCGTTCCATGACCTTCGAATACGCGGTGTCGAGCGCGGCCTTCTCGCCTTCGCCCCACATGACCTCAGCGGACTCCAGGTACATCCGCTCGCGGTCGGTCGGTGCCTTCGCGAGCCGACTCTCCCTGGTGCTGCCGAGCGCTGCCAGGACCTCCCGGGCCGCTCCCACGTCCTTCTCGTTCCACACTCCGTGCACATGGGTCATCGCTTCGCCCCAATACGCCATTACGAAGGCCGGATCGATCTCTCGCGCCGTGCGGAAGTGCTCCGCCGCATCGTCGAACTCGAAGCTGTGCATCAGGAGTACGCCACGAATGAAGTGCGGCTGTGCCTCTCCGCTGCCGGAGGTCGGGAAGGCGATGCTGCCCAGACCATCCACATGCGTGAGCTGCTGCGCGGCGAGGAGCGGTGCGGCCGGGACGACCGCCAGTACGACGCAGGTGAGTGTCGCGAGTGGGTAACGCAGAGTCATGTGACCGATCCGTCATTTGGGGATGGAACTATTCGGCCTTCGTCCAGGGATGCAGATAGCCCTCTGAGTGGAGCGCCTTCCCAACGGCGCTGAAGAATGCGTCGGAGCGGGTGCGGCAGCCAGCGCCCTCCACCCAGGTGTTGTAGAAATTGAAGAGCGCCGTGACCGAAAGCGCGTCGTAGATCGCCTCCTGGGTCCAGCCGACGTCCTGAAGCGAGTCGATGTCGGTCTGAGAGACGCTGAGCGGGTCGCCGTTCACCTTCCGCACGTACCGTAGAAGCGCCTTCTCGTTGTCCGGGAGCGCCGACCCTTCGAGATCGTCGATTACACCCCGGACGAGGTCTTCTCCAAGGAACTCAGCCGCGACCGCGGCGTGAGATCGCATTCAGTAGAAGCAGTCGTTTTCCTCAGAGGTAAAGGCCGCAATCAGCTCGCGAAGCCCCGGGCTGAGCGGAGACGGTCCGCGCATCACCCCCTGCGTGAAGCGATCGAGGTGCTGGGTGACGTCCTTTTTGAAGGCGAAGAGCTCGCGTACTTCGGGTAGGTAAGGTGCGTCCATGGTGGATTGGGCTCACATGCTCCAGGGGGGCACGATACCGTTGACGCGGCCGTACGCGATCATCTGTCCCAGGTGCTCGTGAAGGTGCGTCACCGTCAGGATCCACGCCTCCTGAGCGGTGGATTCGTGCCCGAAGAGCATCACATCACGGCCGAGCCGATGCTCGTCAACCTCCGCCATGGCCTTTGCGAGGTGTTCGAATGAGTCGCCCAACTCCGCGATTATCTGAGCGCGCGTGAGCGTTCGTTCTTCGAAGGCTCTGGTGGTTGCGTAGTCGTCAGGGTCGATCCCCGTCCACTCTGGTGCTGCGACTCCCACCGCCATCGGGATGAAATAGTTGTCCGCGACCACATGCAGGAACACTTCGGCCACGGAGCGTACGCCCTCTCCTGGCCTCCACTCCCACAACTCCTCGGGTATCGCATTCGCGAGGCCAAGCAGTTTGTCTCTGACGGTCTCGACGTCCGCTGCAAGGTCCGGCAGGAGAGGCCCAGGCATTTGGCCCTCGTGCTCCGAACTCATGTCGTGGTCGGGCTCGTGGTCCTGAGCGCGAAGAGCGTTGGGGCCCGCGAGTGCCCCGAGTGCGAAGATACAGGCGAGGGTCGTGAGTGATGCGCGCCGAACCATGAGGCCCTCCGGGGGCGATGGGTTTAGGTCTGTGGTGTGCGAAAGAGTCGGAAAAGGGTGGCGTGAGGGCAAGGGTGAAGCTCGGCCCGTCTCCATTGCGCGGCCCCACTGTGGTCCCCACCATTGCATGCCATGAGCGATGAACCCGAAATCCTGCTTCTCCGCGAGATGTCACCCGCTAAGAAGCTTTCCCTGATGAATTCATTGATCCGGCAGGCGTTTCGGCTGAAGATGGCGGCGATCCGCGCTTCGGACCCCGATTTGAGTGAGACGCAGGTCCTGAAGCAACTCCAAGAGGCGTGGTCGGGTGACTGATACATGCTCCCTCCTTGAAGGTGGGAGTGCCGATTCACCAAAACTGTGGCGTAAACCCCGACCCCCGACCATCTTCCCGGCTTATGAGCCAACC
>JAZDDA010000146.1:0-4846 GCA_036679625.1 Gemmatimonadota bacterium
GCACCGATTGGGGCCCAGTTCTTTCTGGAATTTGGAGTGTTCGGCATGATCGGGCTGCTCATGGGATGGCTCGGGACCATCCAGATCGCGAGCCATCAGGTGGCGCTGAATCTTTCGGCGTTGACCTTCATGCTGTCGGTTGGAATTACTCAGGCCACTGCGGTGCTCGTAGGCCAGGCTGTGGGGAGTGACGATCCCGGGAGCGCGAGACGGGCTGCTGGCGCCGGCCTCCTCCTGTCCGTGGGGCTGATGAGTGTGTCGGCGGTTCTATTCTTGACGATTCCGGAAGTCTTCGCCCGGATCTATACGTCAGAGGTCGAGGTCGCGGTGTTGGCGGCGCTGCTTCTGCCGATTTCGGGCGTCTTCCAGATCTTCGACGGCATACAGACCGTGTCATCGGGGATTTTGCGAGGTGTGGGAGACACGAAGGCTCCCATGATCGCCAATCTGCTGGGGTTCTGGTGTGTTGGTTTTCCGGTCAGCCTCTGGCTGGGGTTCGCTCGGGATTGGGGTGCCGTTGGGCTGTGGTGGGGGTTGGCGGCTGGAATCGCTGCGGTGGCTGTGTTCCTACTTGCTCGAGTCCGCGTACGCATGGGGCGGGAACTTCGCCGACTCGAAGTTGAGGGCGGCCACGCCTCCAGCGCTTAGGCAGGGTTTGCCTACTCCTTGGACGTGTCGGATTCCGCATCCATGTCGCGGATCATGTCCTCCAGGTCCGCGAAGGGGTCTGGCTCCGGTTCGGGAGCCTCGATGCCGAGTGCGGCGAGGTCCTCGGCAGAGAGCTCGCTGTCGATGTCGATATCGTCCAGGGACGGTTGCGGCGGAGCCTTCTCCTCTTTGGTCTTGGTTCTTCCGGGAGGAGCCTTGGCCGGTGGGGCATCGGGCGTAGGTGAGGGGGTGGCGCTGGGCGGCTCTGGGGCTGGAGCAGGCGTTGGGATCCGTTCGATGGTTATCCCGGGCTTCCATTCCTCCAGGAGCTCCATCAACTCCTGTGAATTCCTCGTCTGAAAGAAGTAGGCTCGCCCGGTCTTTGGCTTGAGGTAGATCCCCTTTCGCAGGATCCCTACGAGCATGGGAGTCACCCCCAGGATCCGGCGCGAAAGCCAGACGGCGGGAAAGCGCGCCCAGGTTACGTACTCGATGTCATCGGGCTCCAACCTCCGGGACCGGAAGGTGAGCGACTTGATCAGGATAGCGTCGGGGAAGAGCAGCACCTTCCCGGGAATGAGGGAGATGAAGAGGATGCCGAGCGTCAGTGCGAGGACCCCCATTCCGAGGAATGACGCCATCTGGATCCCGTATCCGCCCTGCACAACGACGTAGTTCAGAGCGATCCACTCCATGCCGCCATATAGAACCCGACTGATGAAGGCCGCACCGGCACCCACTCCGGTAACCAGAGCCACCTTGTACACCGGAGATAGCTTCATTCGGGCGATGTAGCGTATCTCGCGGAGATTGACCTTTCGAGTCAGACCCCAACCTATGAGGCGAAGCGCGAGCCAGAACGTGAGAAGCGCCGCGGAGACGAGGGTGAGCTGACCCACCGGGTGGGGGCGGGTTACCGAGAGCACCTGCCGTTCCGGAACGAGAGTTCTGCTGGCGAGATCAGCCAACTGAGCCTTGGAGGTATTCTCGAACCTTGTGAGCAGGTCCGGGAAATCGTCGTGCAGACGGGGGTCGGAGATGCGCCGGAAGGTCCAGAAATTCAGGGCTTCGGCCGTTTGGTTCGCCCCCCGGAGCTGCTCTACGACGGCCCTGCGATCGGCGTCGAAGGTTTCGTCGGACAGGCTTCCTGAACGAATCGCATCGAGTTCCTCTTCCAGGACCCTGAGTGCGAACTCGTACTCCTCGGGGTCGATGGCTCCTGCGACAGAGAGAAAGGCCGCGGGCCCCCGCTTTACATACTGGACCTGAAGTGTATAGACCGCCTTCTCTTCTCCATACCGGAGGCGCTGGTTCAGACGCCGGGCGAGAAGCCGCTCGAGAAACATGAGGTCGGCATCGTCCGCGCCCGACGGTTCGAAGATCTTGAATCGAATCCGGTGGGAGACGCTGGGTCCAAAGCTCCAATAATGTCGGGCACTATACCGTGCGGGGTCCTGAAGCGGTTGGACGCGCTCCGGAACGCTCCGTTGTCGGAGGAGCCCGAAGGTAGATTCGGCTACCGCGATCACCTCCTCCGGATCGACGTCGCCCACGACCGTGACCGTCATCGCTCCGGGTGCATAGTACCGATCATAAAACTCGTGCAGGTCTCGGGGTTCGATCGCCTGAAGTGAGCGGTAACGGTCGAATCCCCTGTCACCGGTCGTCTCGAGTCCGAATTCCCGCTCCCAGAATCCGGGAGGCGTGAGCCATGCGGGATTCAGAAGGGCCCAAATATGGTCGAAGATCTCTCGAGGCTGGGCGCCGAGCTCAAGGGCTACAGGTTGCCGGTTCCTCTCTACGAGATCGCCTTCCATGGAGTGAGGAGAGACGATGCGAGAGAGCCACTCGAGCGCGAAGAGCCCCTGGTCCCGCTCCACGGTTGCGTAGTACCAGGTCTGGTCAGTGGTCGTGAATCCATTGCGCCTTCCGCCGCGGCCCTCGATGTCTTCCTTGATGGCCTGCTCGGTACGGCCGTCATGGTCGCTGAAGAGCATGTGTTCAAGGAGGTGCGCGGTGCCTTCCTTGCCCACCGGGTCACTGTCTGCGCCGAAGGGCACCCCCACACTCACTGACGTGTTTGTTGCGCCCGGCAGAGCCCGAATCCACAGCTTCACGCCGTTGGGGAGGCGATGGGTCTGGAAGTCTGCGAAGGGGTTCGTGGGTGGGTCATGAACCACCTCAGTGGCCTCTTCCAGAGGTTCCACGGGGGAGCTGAGCGGCAGCGAGTCGACCGCCTGGATGACCTGTGTTGTGTCCTCCACTACCAGCGTAGAGTCCTGCGGGGCCGACACCAGCGACGCTGCGGATGGGGACGGAAGCATGCACAGGAAACAAGACAGCCCGAGGGAAAGTCTCAAACGGGGAAGAGCATTACGCATAGGTCCAAGCCTCGAAGGTGTCCGCGTTCGATCCGTACGTCACTGTAGATTGTGACCTGCCGCCCGAAGATGGAAGGCCTCGGCGTGTGGCTTGCAGACTTGCTCGCTCCCCGTGACCTTTCGCTCGCAATCTGACATCCCGACAATCGGAGCGAATTCTCGGTGTCCTTCAGCTTCCAGAGACTGGCCATCCCCGAGATCATCCTCATCGAGGGCACTCGGCACAGCGATTCCCGTGGCACCTTCGAAGAGACGTTTCGGGATGCGGCATTCCGAGAGGGCGGACTCCACGAATGCTTCGTTCAGGATAACCATGCCTGGTCACGCAGCGGCGCCCTCCGCGGACTTCATTTTCAGGCACCACCACATGCTCAGGGGAAGCTCGTCCGGTGCCTGCGGGGTGAGATCTTCGATGTTGCGGTGGACCTCCGAGTAGGGGCGTCCAGCTTCGGTCGGTGGGTGGGAGAGCGACTCACCGGCGACGATACCCGAATGTTGTGGGTCCCACCGGGGTTTGCTCACGGCTACGCGGTGGTCGGAGGAGAAGCTGAGGTCGCCTACAAGGTGACCGCTGAGTACGCTCCGGATTCTGAGGGCGGGCTCAGGTGGGACGATCCAGCGGTGGGGATCGTGTGGCCTGTCTCATCTCCCCAGGTCTCTGCGGCGGATGCGGCGCTCCCGCTGCTGTCGGAGCTGGTTTCCCCATTCAATGACGACGCCTAGATGGAGCAGCACCACATCGAGGTCGCCAAGACGGCTCGTTATTACACCCTCGGCCCCACGGGGAGCGATGTCAGGGAAGTCTGGTACGCCTGCCACGGATACCGGCAGCTCGCCGGGCGCTTCATTCGCCGTTTTACGCGGCTTGATGATGGCTCTCGCCGGGTCATCGCTCCGGAAGGCCTCTCACGTTTCTACGTCGACCCAACGGAGCGCGCCCACGGGCCGGCCGACAGGGTGGGGGCTGCCTGGATGACGCGCGACGATCGGGAGGTCGAGATCGGCGATTACGTGCGCTACCTCGACCAGGTGGCCCAGAGGGAAGAGATGGGGCTCGCCGAAGGCCCGGTGGTCGATCCTCGGAGCTTCGGTACCCGACGCGCTGATTCTCTGGGGAGCGTATCCGCCCCGGGATCTGGACGCGGCAATGACCCGCGAGAAACTCTCCGCAACCCGGCTGGTGTTGGTCCGCGGAACAAGCGACCGCTATACCTCAGAGGAGCGGCAGGCCGAACAGGAGGCTTGGCTCACTCAGGAGGGGATCCCCTTCGAGGCGCATACGCACCCCGGGGGGCACGAGATCGACCGGGACCTTCTGGATACGCTCGCCGCGGGGTTCTGAAGGCGGGGCCTCATCACGGGATCGGAGCTAGAACTCACCGATCATCGTGATCTCCGGAACCAAGTCGTAACCGGTATCGCGAGCGACGGTTTCCTGGGCGAGATCGATTAGGAAGCGCACGTCGGCCGCGGTCGCGCCACCCAGGTTGACGATGATGTTCGCGTGCTTGTGGAAAATCCCGGCACCGCCGTGGACTCGCCCCTTGAGGCCGCACTGGTCGATCAGTCGACCCGCTCCGATTCCGTCGAGTTTTCTGAAGATGGAACCTGCACATGGATAGAGCCACAGGTCGGGGTGTCGCTCGTCACGCCATTCGAGGTTGCTCCGGATGACCTCCTGAAGGTCCTCCCGCCGAGCGGCCTCGAGCCGGAAGGTGGCGGTGAGGACGACATCATCACGACGGTGTAGGATGGAGTCGTCGTACCCGAACTGGAAGTACTCGACGTCCACACTCCTACGTGCTCCCTCCTCGGTG
>JAZDDA010000147.1:0-34808 GCA_036679625.1 Gemmatimonadota bacterium
ACTGACACGGTGATCGTCACCGGGCCGAGCGCGATTTCGCCCGCCGTTACGCCATCGATGGTGATCACCGGGGCTTGCGGCTGTGGATCTGGGGAGGTGCCATCGCTCCCTCCGCACCCTGCCAGAAACGAGAGAACGGCCAGAAGCAAGACGGTGAGGACGGAGCTGTTGGCAGCCTTGAAAATCTTCACTTGACCGAGTGTTCCCTGAAGAAAGCCTGAGTTGAAAACACTCACGAAGCTAGTGCCGCCAGAGAAAATAAAAAGCCGCTTGCGCATTCCTCTCATGCGCGTCAATCTCAGGGAACATCCCGCCGGATAAAATCGACATACCCCCCAGGAGCTCGGTATGAGACGTCCGTTCGCGCGATTTGTTGCGTTTGTCGTATTCGTGGCTTTGGCCGGCTGCGAACAGGAAGTGCTCACCTCCGACGACGGTACGCAGGCCCAGCTGGGTGTGCGCGCGTACGTTGACGCCAACGGCACGGGTGCCTTCGAGAGTGGTGACCCGGGGGTCAGTGGGGCCACGATCACCCTCTCTGGTGGGGGCTTGGACCTCACGGACACGACGGATGACGATGGCCTCGCAAACTTCGTAGGCCTGGTACCGGGGAGCTACCAGCTCTCGATCGCGGGCAACCTTCCGGCGGGCGCTGTATTGGTTACCCCGACGAATCCGGTCGTGGTCGCACCGTTCCGTGGTGGTAATCTGGCTGCCGAGTTCCGCTTTGCGAATCTCCCCGGCACGATTGGCGGGCGTCTCTTCCGAGACGATAACGACAACGGTGTCTTCGACGCTGGGACGGATCTCGTTGCAGCTGGGATACCTGTAGCTCTCTCCGATGATACGCCTGCGCCGGCTGGAGGGCCGTCTCTTGCTGAGGTGGCTACCACCACGACGGACGCGAACGGGGAGTTCTCGTTTACCGAGCTGGCTCCAGGAGACTACACCGTGGACTTCACACCGCTGGCGACGATGACGCTCGTTGGTGGTAACAGTCAGGCGGTCACTCTGGCGGCGGATGCCTCTGAGTTCCTGGACGTCGAGTTCACAGGTGTGTTGCTGATCTCGGTCGCCGAGGCGCGGGCCGCTCCAGACGACCAGACGGTAACGGTTGAGGGCGTCATCACGTGGCACCCTTCGTTTAGCACAAACACCTATTTCTTCCAAGACGGGACGGGCGGAATGTCGGTGTTCGATGGCAATCGCCCCACGCTGGCGATCGGCGACAGCGTCCAGATTACCGGGACCCGGGGATCCTTCCGCGGAGAAGTGCAGATCGGCACCGTCATCACCCTCAACAACGTTGGGCCAGTAGGCGAACCCGCACCGCGGGTGGTAACAGGTGCTGAGATCAACGCCGGCACCTTCGCGGGTCAGCTCGTTACAATCGACGGAACGGTCACGAGCGTCGATACGCTCAGCTTCGGTAACCAGAGCGTCACGCTGACCGATGCGGGTGGAACCGTGTTCACAGTCTTCGGTGACAGCCGAACGGGTGTGACTGTGGCTGACTGGGTCGCCGGATCGGTCCACGCCGTGACCGGAGTGCTCGGCACGGATGACCGCAACACGCTGATCCACCGCATCGAGGTCCGCCAGCAATCGGACGTCGTGCTGGGGGGGTCAGTTCTGGACATTTCGGCCGCCCGCGGCATGGACGGTGCGACCGTGGTTGTCCAGGGCGTGCTAACAGAGCAGAATTCCTGGGATGACAGGATCCTCTTCTTCCAGGACGCCACGGGTGGAATCAGCGCATTCTTCTCTGCGGCTCCCACCCTCCAGAGGGGCGACCTGATTCAGATCCAGGGGGACATCTCCACCTTCCGAGGTGAGACCCAGATCTCTCCGACCAGCCTGCAGGTACTTGGCAATGTTGCTGTTCCAAGCCCGCGCGGTTTGACCGGAGCGCAGGTCAACACGGGAGTAGGGCAGGGTGAGCTGGTCACGGTGACCGGCGTGCTTCAGAGCATCGACACGCTCAGCTTTGGAAACCAGCTTGCCACAATTCGAGACGCAGCGGGCACCGACTTCTCGGCTCGCGTGGACAGCCGCAGCGGGATGACCGTAGCCGATTGGCCGGTTGCCGGATCGACGGTTCGGGTGACCGGTGTGCTGGGTTCCGACGATCGTGACCCACGCCCGGATCGGATCGAGCTGCGGGACGTCAACGACCTCGCGGTCACCACTGCAGGCCAGGTTTCTGTCGCAGAGGCTCGCGCGTTGCCGGGCGGTACTACGGTGACGGTAGAGGGCACGGTCACCGAACAGAATTCTTGGGATCCGTCGGTCTACTTCTTCCAGGATGCGACCGCGGGAATCAGCGTGTTCGATTTTGGTGACCCTGCGCTCACGGAGGGCGACCTCATCCGGATTACAGGCGACGTGGGTGGGTTCCGGGGTGAAGTCCAGCTCGGATCCGTTACCTCGATCACCGTTGTCAGCGCGGGGACGGCGCCCCCAGCCCGGGTGGTGACGGGAGCCCAGATCAATGGCGGACTCTTCCAGGGTGAGCTGGTGGTAGGGTCGGGAACCCTGCGGAGCGTAGTGGTGCTCAGCTTCGACAACCAGCTCGTGACCGTGCGCGACGCCAATGGAACGGACTTCTCGATTCGGGTCGATAGCCGAGGCGGACATGCGTCTACGGATTGGCCCGCGATCGGTACAGAGGTTCAGGTGACCGGGGTGCTCGGCACCGACGACACGGAGACGCTTCCGCATCGCATCGAGCCCCGAAGTGCTGCGGATGTCGTCACAATCGTACCCTAAGGCGAACTGACAAATGAACTGCGAATCAGGAGAGTCCAGAGTGGACGCCAGAAAGACTGTAAATCGATGGCTCGTCGGTGCGGCTTTGATCGCGGCGGCAGCGTCCGGTGCGTGTGACGACGAATTGGCCGCACCCATCATGATCGTGGGGTTCGGTGGCATCGAGGGGCTCGTATTCTTCGATGTCTCCGAGGACGGCTTCTTCGACCCTGTAGCGGGCGATGTGGCCGTTGCCGGTGTCAACATCGAGATACGGGATAGAGGTACCTCCCGAACCTTTGGGTCAGGGACCTCAGGCGCCGATGGCCGGTTTACGATTGGTAACCTACCCGGCGGAACCCACGACATGGTGATCGATACCCTGTCGGTGCCGGCTGGGATTTCGATCTGCCAGAATCCCCTCCAGGTGACTGTCAATCCCGACGAGACACGCTTCGCCGAGGTGCGGGGGCGGCCTGGCTGCCTGATCACGATCGGTGCGGTGAAGGAGCTCGCCATCGGAGAGTTCGCGATCACGAGAGGCATCGTGACCTCCTTTCCCGGGCAGATCGAGTCCAACTTCGTCTACATCGAAGAGCCGACCGGCGGCCTGTTCCTCTTCGCACCCGGCCTCATGGGCCAGGGCATCGCGGTGGGGGATCAGATCGAGGTGGGTGGGACGACGGCGTTGTTCAGCGGCCAGTTCCAGTTGACTGGGACGGTCTCACTGCGGGTGCACACGGTGGCTGTGGAGGTGCCGGTGCCGCTCCTGACCACGACTGCCGCAATCGCGGCCTCGGGCTCGAACCCCACCGACGATCTCCAAAATCGCTTCGTGCGACTCGAGGGAGTGATGATCACCGGGGCCTTTGGCTCGACCGGAAACTCCCAGAATGGCACGATCGACGATGGGAGCGGGGCGATCACGATCCGCGTCGACGACGGCGTCGTCGCTGACCGGGATTCGAACGTGACGCTCTTCCCGGTAGGAAGTTGCTACAACATCAATGGGTTCGCGGCCAACTTCAACGGTTCGGGCCAGATCTTCCCGAGGTCGGTCGCCGACATGGAGTCGATCCCATGCACATGACGACGACGGACATCCGACCCTCTTCCTATCAACATTCACACCACGCGGGTGGAAGAATGAGAACGAAGCCCTTCTTTTGGAGCAGCTTCGCAGCCATGCTCCTCCTGCTTGGCGGCCTGGTGCCGGTTGCTGCCCAGAATTCCACAACGACGGGTCAGATCCGTGGGCGCGTGGTAGGGCAGGCCGGCCAGGCCGTCTCGACCGTTCTGGTTACGGCGCGGAGCGTAGACACAGGGCTGCAGCGCACCGCGCTCACCAACACGGATGGGCGATATACGATCCGCTTGCTTCCGTCGGGCACCTACCGCGTCACGACAGAGGTGATCGGACTTGGACCGGGGTCCCAGGAGGTGAGGGTTTCGATAGGGAGCTCGGCCCTCGCGAACTTCGCCCTCGCCGACCAGGCGGTGGAGATCGAGGGTCTTACGGTGTCCGCCGACCGACCCCCGATCGACATCGTGGATGGGGGCGTCACTCAGTACGTGGGCCAGTTGGAGATCCAGGAACTTCCTGTGCTCGGTCGTGACTTTACGGACTTCATCAACCTTTCGGGGCTGGTGGCTCCTTCCCCCAGTACGACGACGGGCGGACAGTTTTCGATTGCGGGAATGCGTGCTTCGCAGACCAGCATCCAGATCGATGGCGTGGATGCGAACAACTCGTTCTTCGGTGAGAACCGTGGTGGGTCCCGTATTCCATTCGTGTTCTCCCTCGAGTCGATCAAGGAATTCCAGATCATCACGAACGGCTTCGACGTTGAGCACGGCCGCTTCGGGGGTGGGATCATCAACGTGATCACGCAGGGCGGCACGAACGAGTTCAAGGGAGGTCTCTACGGCAACTTCCGCGACGACTACCTGACTGCCTCACCCTTCATCAACGACCCGACCAACCCTGAGCTTACGACCGACTACGAGGTTCAGCAGTACGCCGGGTCGTTCAGCGGACCAATCAAGAGGGATAAGGCTTTCTTCTTCCTCTCCTTCGACGGACAGCGGCGGCGGGAGCCGCAGCTTCCTCTCACGCAGTCGCGGTTTGCCCCCGGGGGCGCGCGAGAAGACGCGGTCGTATTCAGCGAGATCGACGAATACTTCGGTATTCTTGGGAATCAGTACGGCATCCAGGATCCCGCCTCGGGATACCAGCCGTTCTCCACCACCAGCGACGCGCTCACCATCTTCGGCCGCGTCGACATCAACCTGAATGACGACCACCGGTTGTCCATTCGCCATAACTACTCGAATTTCGAGAACGGCAACGAATGGAACGGTGTCTTTGACTTCAACTACGGGCAGTCGCGGGCAGAGAAGCTCGAGGATGTCTCCAACTCGTTCGTGACCGAGCTGCAGTCTGTACTCAGCGAGAACACCTTCAACGTCTTCCGCTTCCAGTACTCGACCGAGCGCCGACCCCGCCAGGCAACCGACCTGCGGCCAACGCTCTCGGTAAACCTCTCCAACGGGCAGCAGATCCGGTATGGCGGGTCGTTCGCTGCATTCAACAACAATCTGGAAGAGGACAAGCTCCAGATCATCGACAACTTCACCTGGGCGAGGGGGGACCACACCTTCAAGATTGGCGGAAACTTCCTCTTTACCGACTACCTGAACCAGTTCCAGTCCCCGGGATCGCAGAATCAGGGTGCGGGCGAGTTCAGGTTTGCCAACCTCGACGACTTCAGGAACTTCCGTCCCGCGTCGTACTTCCGTCCCTTCGAAGAGGGCGGTGGCATCGCTCGTGCGGTCTTCAATGTGACGGAGTGGGCGGTGTATGTACAGGATGAGTGGCAGCTCTCGCCAAGATTGACTGCGACGGTCGGTGTGCGCTACGACCAGCAGTCGTTCCGGACGAGCCCGACGCCCGTGGTCAATGTTGAACGTGCCTTTGGCGTCACGACCGGTTTTGCACCCACGGATGACAACAACATCTCGCCGCGACTCCAGTTCGCGTACGACCTCAAGGGGGACGGTCGCAGCGTGGTGCGAGCGGGGGCCGGACTGTTCTACGGAACCGTGCCCGGTGTCGTGGGGGGGAACGTCCTCCAGACCGAACGCCCGCTCGTTGAGGTGAGCTGCAACGGTTCGATCGCCGACGGAGACCCAGATGCTCCGCCTTCTCCCTCTGGATTCAGCGGGTGGGACCTGGACGGATTTCAGAACCCGACGACGTGTGCCGCACCTGGCTCCGGGGGTGTTCCGGTTCACACGCTCTGGTCGGCGGACTTCGAGCTCCCCGAGCACTTCAAGGCCAACATCGGGTTCGAAACCCTTATCGGGGACAAGATGCAGTTCTCGGCTGACTTCATCTTCAGCCAGAGCAACAACCTGTACACCGTGCGGAACCTGAACCTTCGTGACGCACAGTTCACACTCGCGGGTGAGGGTGGGCGTCAGGTCTTTTCACCGATGAGCCAGTTCGACCCGACAGGGGCGAACAGCACAGCGTCGCGTAGGAATCTCGAGTTCGGTGATGTGTTCGTGAACTTCAACGACGGTCGAGCGCGTTCGTACAACTTCATCTCGGAGTTGGCACGCAAGGTGACGGACAACATCCAGGTCACGGGGTCGTACACCTGGACGAAGGCTTGGGACAACTCTCCATACTCCTGTTGTACGGCGAGTGGGGGATTCTCGGACACGAGCATCGGCGCATTCGGTCCAAACGACGTTGGCGGGATCGGAGACTTCGATAAGGGCTGGGGTGTCAGCGACTTTTCCAGGGAGCACACATTCATCATCTCTGGTTTCGCAGACCTCCCGTGGGGTTTCCAGGCTGGAGTGTTCTGGAGGAGCCAGAGCGGGCAGCCCTGGTCGCCCGTTGGGGACGAAGACCTGAACGGCGACGGAGTCCGCTTCAACGATCGGCCCTTCATCTTCTCGCCAGCGGATCTTCCGTTGGCAAGCGGCGACGAGGCAGATCGGCAGATCTACGCAGACATCCTCGACGAGTTCTCCTGCATCGGAGACAGCGAGGGCGAGATCCTCGAGCGGAACACATGCCGGTTCCCGTGGACACACTCGCTCGACATGCGGATCTCCAAGACCTTCCAAACGGTGAACAACCAGCGCTTCGAGCTTCAGGTTGATCTGTTCAATGTGCTGAACGGGATCGGGCGCATGTTCTGTGACGAGAGCGATCCGACTTCCGACTTCACCTCAGGGTGGTGCGGACTCGGGCGTCGGACGGGAATCTTCGGTCAGGACGCAGACCTTCTGCTCCCGGCCGGCTTCGATCAGGGGACCCAGCGGATCCTGTACGACGTGAACCCCACATTCGGTACCGAGGACAACCTTGGTTCCAACCTGATCCTGCAGTTCCAGGCGCAGATCGGGGTCCGGTACTACTTCCGATAGCAACCATGGAAGATGCCAAGCTCCAGAGGGGAGCGTCCGATTGGGCGCTCCCCTCTGGAGGTTTTTCGCTCTGGCGGTGGGGGCTTCCTAAGCCGGCACCCCGTCAGCCTTACGCTCCGCGATAGATCCTCCGGCGCCCTTGAGGCACCTCGCGATGAGGTTCTCCTGGGTGTCAGGGACCTTGGGTGATCCTCCTGCCAGCACCCAATCCCGCACGAGGTTTGCATCGTCCTCCATACCGAGCTCGTCGAGTGCCTCTGCGGCGTGTTCCAGGAAGGGTACGTCGCGCTGGAGTTTTGCCATCGCCAGGATGTGCTTTGATGCGAGCTCGTGCTGATTGCCTTCCTTTGCCGCCTTCGCGTACTGCCTCAGGTCCTGCCGGGCGGTAGCCATATGCCGTGCCGCTAACGCGAGCCAGGTGAGGGTGCAGATTGTGCGAATGGCCTGGGGGCGGATTCGGATGATCTTCTTCGCCACACCTCTGGCGGCCTCGGGTTGTTCGTCCTCGATGAGGGCGTCGATAGCCCTGCCGTAATAACGAACGGCCTCCTCCCCATCGCCGGCCTTCATGCAGACGTCCCCGGCCCGATTGAGGAGGGTACCCTTGAACGACAGGGACTCCTTCTCGATCTCAGTCTCGAGATCAGCGAGTATGCGGTCCTTTTCAGAGGGTGCCTTTCTGGAAAAGGCGCCCCTGACAGGCCCAAGGATTTTGGCGATCCGACTCATCATTAACCGAGTTAAGTGTTTCTGGTCCCGCAATTTTGCACTTCTGGGGGTTCGGGGCAAACCAGCCCGGGTCAGTTTGACTCCTCAGGCCGGTCGTCGCTGGTGATCCGCTCGGGTTCCCCGGACGAATCCTTGAGGTGAATCTCCAGCCATGCAGCCCATCGACCCCACAGGTCGAGTAGCGTTTCTCTCGTCGCCGGCCCGTGATCCTCGAATGGGTAGAGATACATCGCGGCCTCTTTGCCGAGCCCATTCAGCGCGTGAAACAGCTTGGGGGAGTGGATTGGGTCCGTTCCTACGTTTTGATCGTGGAGGCCGTGGTACATCAAGAGTGCACCGGTGAGGTTGTTTGCGTAAAGGAAGGGAGACATCCCCAGGTACACATCCTTCGCATCCCAGAGGAGGCGTCTCTCCGATTGGAACGCCAGCGGTGTGAGTGTGCGGTTGTAGTTCCCGTCGCCGGCGATGCCCGCCTTGAAGAACGGTGTATGGACCATCGCGTTGACGGTTGAGAATGCGCCATAGGAATGGCCCCCCAGGCCAAGTCGCTGGCGGTCGATAATCTCCCTACGGTCGAGCTCATCGATTACGGCAGAAAGGTTGTTCCGCAGATCATGCTCGTAGTTGTTGTTCATCTGGCCGGCTTTCCCGACGATCGGGGCGTCGGGCTCGACGACCGCGTACCCAAGCCGTACCAGGTACTCCATGGATCGCGTACCAAAGTTGGGGAAGGCATTCATGTTGTACGTCCGGCCCCGCTCGTCGTAGCTGTCCTGGTCTGTGTACTCCCGGGGGTAGAACCAGAACATGGCAGGCAACCGCGTTCCGGGGCGGTATCCCGGGGGGAGCGTCACGTTCACGAGAAAGCGAAATCCGTCGGGACGCTCCACCGTAAAGCGCTCGCGTGGTGCGGAGGTAAGGTCGGGTGTGAAGTCGACGTTGTGGGTGAGCTGCTCACCGAGCCCGTCTGTGTAGAGGAACGACTGGGGTGTCTCGAGGGGCGTCTCACGCGTCACCACGAACCGCCCAGCGTCGATGTCGAGAATGGAGGTGATTCGCTCCCACGCTCCGTCATTGTCTCCCTCGAAGATCCGCTCCACCTCGCCGGTGCGAATCGCGATCCGATCCAGAAAGGCTTTTGGCGACTCGGTAAGCGGGTCTTCGGTGTAGCGCGTGCCCGAGAAGAATACGTGCGCTCCGTCTGCCGACAGCTGGACGGTGCCGCCGACACTCGCCTGGCGTCGGAAGCGGGCGAAACGCCCGCCGCCAGGCACTGCTCCCCCGGTCATCACCAGGTTTCCCGGCGTCGCGTAGAAGTCGTCCGAGTCGTACCGGACCAGCGTGTGTGTGGTCTCGGGCTCGTCCAGGAAGACGGCGAACTCGTGAACCGTCTGACCCTGGCGCTCGCTCAGGAACACGATCTGCATGTCGGGTGAGAAACGATGGCTCGTGAGCCGTGATTCGTGCTCGTAGACCACCGAAAGGCTTGCGCTGTCGAAGGGCGCGGCCCACTCCATCACCCGGTCGCTCTGGCGTGCTTCGCCGGCGCGGGCCCGCCCGGTGCGGCTGGCTGGGCGATCCGCGTTTGCGCTGTCATCGCCCTCGGGCGCCGGCGCTTGCTCCAGAAAGGTGAGCCCGCTTCCGTCTGCCCTCCACGACAGCTGGCGGCGACCCTGCTCGTTGCCCCCCTGGCCGAACTGACCCGGCGCCGGTTGGGGCTGATTGGGGTCCCGGATTCCAGTGTTCATCTCTGTCTCGTCGAGCGTGACGAGCGTTGTTCCCGAATGGTCCCAGACCTCTTCGACGCGGGCAAAGTTGTTCACGGGGACGATGTAGCTGAACGGCTTAAGCATTCGGGTGACCCGTGCGTGCTCCCCCGTGGGCGAGAAGTCGAAGCTCCGCACCATCGCAGGGGCTCCGATACGAGTGACTCGGCGGTCCTCCACTCGGATGAGCGCAAGCTGTCCAGTGGCGTGCCATTCGAGCAGAGACTCATCGAAGGGAGTGGCCATGAGGCTGGCATAGGTGCGAAGAAGGTTCTCGCCCTCAGCCGTGATCTTGATCTGGGGCCCTGCGGGAACCGCAGGCTCTACCGGCCTCGGCGCGCGATCTTCGGGGATCAGGACTGTGGCGATCTCGCGTCCGTCGGCGGTCCATTCGAAGGAGGTGACGAGTGTCGCGAGGACCGGATCCCGCGTGATGCGTCGGGACTCGCCGGTCGCTGCGTCGGCGACGTAGATGTGGGTGGCGTCCTCGAAGTGAGCGAAAAAGGCCAGGGTGGCGCCGTCCGGTGCCCAGGTTGCGTTCGTCACGCGGGCTCCGGCGGGCACATCGATGTGGACCACCGTGCCGTCCACAGCGGAGATCGCGTCTATCCCGACGTTGTTGCGAATCGTCAGGGTGCGACTCCGATTGGCCCGGAAGTCGATGAATTGCCCGCCGAGCTCATGGAAGGGCCTGGAAAACACATCCATCGTCACTGGCCCGTCCCCAACTTCCTGAAGGAACCACGCTTTGTCGGGGCTAACCTGCGAGAGCGACACGTTCAGGTAGCGCGGAGCCAGGACCGCCTCAGATACGATTCCTGGAGGCGTGATGAACCCCTGCTTATCGAGCGCCTCCTGTGCATTCCATTGCCCGTCCTGACTTTGCGCAGCGGAGGTGGCCGGAATCATTGCCCCGACGAGGAGTGAGGCGACGAGCGCGAGGGAGTAGGGTAGACGTAACCGACTCATGTGAACGGTCATTTCCGGCTCCATTGTAGGGTGTCCTGACGGCTGTACGGGACGTCGGAGCGCGATGTGCGTTCCGGTATCGGTGTCCCCTGCCAACTAGAGACACGTGGCGTTTCCACTTCGTTACCGCAAGTCCCTGGTCCCCCAGGTGGTCCTGTGCCGCGAGGTAAAAGACTGTCGCCGGACACCCACGTATTGCATTGTTGAGTTCAGCCAAGTGAGGGGGATCCCGCCCACCCCACTCCCAGAGGAGGGCCCATGCGAATCCGCGATATTCTCCGAAAGAAGGGAAGTACTGTCGTTACGGTGAACGAGGACCGGACCGTTCACGAAGCGATCTGCGTGCTGAATGAGAACCAGATCGGTGCGTTGGTCGTGACCGGCGCTGGCGGGGAGATCACCGGAATCATCAGTGAGCGGGATATACTCCGGCTTTGCGGAGAACGGTGCTCTGCGCTTCCGAATCCGGCGGTCCCGGGAGAGGATCCCTGTCCCGCCCTGGTCAAGGAGGCGATGACCTCCGACGTTATCATCGGGGTTCCCGAGGACGCGCTCACCTACGTGATGGCGACCATGACGAAGAATCGGATCCGACATCTTCCCGTGCTTGATGAGGGGAAGCTGGTTGGCATCATATCGATCGGCGATGTGGTGAACGCGCACGTCGAGGAGACCGAGTTCGACAACCGGCAACTCAAGGACTATATCGCAGGGCTTACATACTGAGGTAGATGAAAGGCGTGCGGTGAGGCGGCGAATCCTTTGGACAGCTCTGGCGGTGGGTGTGTTTGGGTGTGGGGATTCCGGAACGACACCCGATCCGAACCCCAATCCCGATCCCGATCCAGACCCCATTCCCGGGGGTTCGCTGGCTCTCGAACTGGTGGCTTCGGGGTTGTCGGACCCCATCCTGGTTACGGCGCCCACGGGGGACCTGGCCCGCCTTTTCGTGGTGGAACGCCCCGGTAGAATCCGCATCGTCGAGAACGGCGTTTTGCTCCCGAACCCGTTCCTCGATATCCGAAGCCTGACGAGCACGTCCAGCGAGCGCGGGTTCCTGAGCATGGCGTTCCACCCCCAGTTCACTCAAAACGGCGAGTTCTTCGTTTCGTATACGGACGTCACTACAGGTGGGAACCGCATCGCACGGTACACCGTCTCGGGGAATCCCAACATCGCCGATGGGGGCTCCGGAATGATTCTTCTGTCGGTGGCTCAGCCCTTTGAGAATCACAACGGTGGGCACATCGCCTTTGGTCCGGATGGCATGCTCTACATCGCGATCGGCGATGGGGGTGGGGGAGGAGACCCGCTCGGAAGTGGTCAGAACCGGCTAACGCTCCTCGGAGCAATGCTTCGCATCGATGTTGACGGGGGAACGCCGTTCGCGATCCCACCGGACAATCCCTTTGTGGGCGATCCGACCGGAGCGGATGAGATCTGGGCCTCAGGACTCCGTAATCCATGGCGTTATTCCTTCGACCGACTGACCGGGGATCTCTACATCGCCGACGTTGGGCAAAACCAGATCGAGGAGGTCGACGTTCAGCTCGCTACGAGCCTGGGTGGGGAGAATTACGGTTGGAACACCATGGAGGGATCCACCTGCTTTCAGAGTGGCGCCTGTGATATGACTGGCCTCACGCTCCCGGTCCTGGAGTACGACCACGGGCAGGGGTGCTCGATCACCGGAGGCTATGTGTACCGAGGGACCTCGATTCCGTCGCTTTCTGGCCGGTACCTCTACGCCGACTTCTGCTCCGGCTTCGTGCGGAGCTTTGAGCTTCAGGGTGGGGCCGCCACGAGTTTTGCGGATCACAGCGACTTTCTGAGCCCGAACGGGAGCATCGCCTCGTTCGGTGAGGATGCAGCCGGTGAGCTGTACATCCTGACGATCGAGGGCAGCGTCTTCAGGATCATCGAAACCGAAGGTTGACGCCCCCAAGGCGCCCCGTCGTTGCAGGCGTGGTGGGGGTAACTCTATGTTGGTTGGCGCGGGAAGTGGACGGGTGGCCTGCCGAAGGTTGCTCACTGTTTTGTCTGGATGCACAGGGGTTTCTATGTCTAGAAAGTACAGCAATGCCGGGCACGAGCCTGCGTTCTACCTGGGAGCGGCGCTCGTTCTCTCGTTGGTCTTGGCTCCCGGAGCGGAGTCTCAGGTTCCGTGGTCTCCGATGAGTCCGGGAAGCGACAACATCGAGGTCCTGGGACACCAGCCGCTTGGGCCACGGCTCAGCGTCTCTGACCTCGACCTCGAGCAGGAGCTCGGGAGGCCCTACGCGTATGTGGGGCGCATGGCGTACGGAGACGTCGGACCCAAGGGCCTCGACATCATAAGCCTGGCGGATCCGGCGAATCCCGAGGTGCTGTACGAATGGCGGATCGAGAATCAGGATCTGCACCTGGGCACCGGTGCCATGGATGTGAAGCACTTCAAGGTGAACGGCCGCTATTACGTGGTCCAGTCACTCCAATTCGGCCAGGGTGGGCCGGACTCCGACCTGGGGGCTGTGGTGCTGGATGTTACCGGTCTCCCGGATCCATCCACCGTCCGTGAGGTCGCGCGTATTCGTGAGCCCGACCTTCCCGGCGGCTTCCACAACATCTTCATCTACAAACACTCCGACGGTCGGGTACTGCTGCTCACAACCGTCAGTGGTCCGTTTGCCAACGTCTATGATCTGGGGCGCGTGGTCAGCGGGGATGTGGAGAATGCGCTCGTCGGGCAGGTGCCCGTTCCCGGGCCGACGGACGGAGCGAGCCGGGGCTACCACGACTTCTACGTGGGCTACCATCCGGATACGCGCCAGGACCGCTTCTACGGCGGAGGCACCGGGGGGTACTTCATCTTCAACATCACCGACCTCGAATCCCCTGAAATCATCGTGACACTCACCGGTATCAGTGGGGTGTCGTTCGGGCACACATTCACGCCGAGCCCCGATGGACGGTACGTCGTCGCGGAGACCGAGTACCAATACGCCCCGCTTCGAATCTTCGACCTCCAGCCGGCGCTGGACGGTGAGGTGACCAACATCAGGACTCCAATCTCGGGGTGGACGGCGGACTGGAAGAACCTGACGCACAACCACGAGGTCAGGTGGCCCTACGTGTTCGTGTCTGGGTACCTCGATGGTCTCCAGATCTTCAACCTCATGGACCCGACAAATCCCGTGACGGTGGGGTACTACGACACCTATCCGGGACCAGCGAACACCGACCGATACCCGATGTTCAACGGTGCGTTTGGGATCGACGTCCGGAATGCGGATGGGCTTATCGTGATCAGTGACATGTCCACCGGGATCTGGACCTTCAAGATGGAAGGCTTCAACGGGTGGAATGGTGAAGACTGGGGAGTCCCCGACATCTCGAGCGCGCAGAAGTGGGACGCGCCTCCGAGGCGTCCGATCAGCTAAGCCATAGTGATCTGGATACACCTTCTCGGAGTGGCCGGAGCCGGATTCTGTTCGGCTCCGGCAGCTTTGCCGGCAGCTTTGCCTGCGCTGCCTCCTCCGCCTCCGGAATACTACGAGGTCGCCCTCGTCTCGACGGGGAGGGTTCCAGGGACCCGCCAGGCCGAGGGTACGGGCAGCGTGACCTTCTTGCCGTCTCCGTTTGGGCTCGCGGTGGGTCCTGACGGGAGCTATCGCTACGAAGTGCGGGTCCAAACCGAGCGGATGCTGCCGCCCGAGCGGGGCGTCTACGTTGCCTGGGTCACGACGCCCGACCTCGACCGCGTTCGGCGGTTGTCTTCGCTCGACGCTGCGGGCATGGCCCACGGGACCGTCGAGTGGATTCAGTTTCTGATCGTAGTCACGCTTGAGCCCTCGATGAATCCTGAGGCGCAGGGGTGGGAGGGGCCGGTGGTGATGCGTGGAGTCTCACGGAGTGGCATGCTGCACACGATGGCGGGCCACGGCCCGTTCCAGGTCGAAAACTGCGGGTCCTTCGGGTTCAACTGAGGATGCACATTGCGCTTACCGCGACGCTGATCCTCGCCGCAGCCCAGGGTGGTCAGCACGACATGCAGGGTGCCGACGGGAAGGGCGGGTGGCGCATGCCCCCGATGGCTCCCGAGATGCCGACGCTACCGGGGCTGGTGGGTGCGGTTCCCCCGGTGGGCGCCTTCCTCCCGGGCGAGGGACTGGACGCAGCGAAGCTCCCCGAGGCGCGGCCCAGTTCGATGGTGTCGATGAGGAACGGTGACACCCTCGATATCTCCGTCTCGTTGGTAAGGCGCGAGCTGCGCGGCAAGAGCTATGTGATGTACGGCTATAACGGTCAGTACCCCGGGCCGCTGATTCGGGCGCCGCAGGGGGCGACCGTGGTCGTGCGAGTGACCAACGAGATCGACCTGCCTACCTCGGTCCACTGGCATGGGGTCCGCATCGACA
Organism: Gemmatimonadota bacterium; assembly: GCA_036679625.1. Classification (GTDB taxonomy): domain Bacteria; phylum Gemmatimonadota; class Gemmatimonadetes; order Longimicrobiales; family Gaopeijiaceae; genus JAZDDA01. Next base: position 15,053 of record JAZDDA010000147.1, read on the forward strand.
ACCGGTTCGATGGCGTGCCGGGGGTCACTCAGGCTCCAATCGAGGTTGGGGAGAGCTTTACCTATGAGGTGCGGGTCCCCGACGCAGGGATGTTCTGGTACCACCCCCACTCACGCGAGGATGTGCAGCAGGATCTGGGGCTGTACGGTAATCTCCTCGTCACCTCCCCAGATGAGGACTACTACGGGCCTGCTCACCGCGAGGAGGTCCTGGTGCTCGACGATCTCCTGATGGATGAGAATGGGCTCATTCCATGGGGCAGGGAGTCACCCACGCACGCACTCATGGGGCGGTTCGGCAACGTGATGCTGGTGAATGGACAAACGGACTATCAGCTGGACGCACGCCCCGGAGAGGTCGTGCGCTTCTACATCACCAACGTCGCGAACACCCGCACCTTCAACCTCGTCATCCCCGGTGCGCGGGTTAAGCTAGTCGCCTCGGACATCGGGAGGTTCGAGCGCGAAAGCTGGGTCGAGTCCGTTCCGATTGCGCCGGCTGAGCGGTACGTGATTGATGTTCGCTTCGACGAACTGGGTGAGGTCCCACTCCTCAACTCCGTGCAGGCGATCAACCACTTTCGCGGGACCTTCTACTCGAGCGTCGATACGCTGGGGATCGCTCGGGTCGCGGGAGAGCCAGCCGATGCTCAGGTCTCGGAGGCGTTCGAGGTCCTACGCCAGAACGCTGCCGTGAGCACAGAGATGGAGGCCTTCCGCCGTCACCTGGGACGGGCGCCTGACTTCGAGCTGGAAACCAGCGTGCGAGTCACCGGCCTGCCACTCGACATCATGCGTGCGATGGAGGTCGATACGCTGTACGTCCCACCTGTGGAGTGGAACGACGCGATGCCGATGATGAACTGGCTCTCCACGGCGGACCAGGTCACATGGATTCTACGGGACCGTGCCTCAGGCGCTGAGAACGGGGAGATCGACTGGAGCTTCGCGGTCGGAGACGTAGTGAAGATCCGGATATTCAACGATCCGGATGCCTTTCACCCGATGCACCATCCGATTCATGTGCACGGCCAGCGCTACCTGGTGCTCGCCCGTGATGGGGTACCAAACGAAAACCTCGTCTGGAAGGACACGGCGCTGCTACCCGTGGGCTCGACGATGGATATTCTGGTGGAGATGTCAAACCCCGGTGAGTGGATGTTTCACTGCCACATTGCGGAACATCTGCACGCGGGGATGATGTTCCACTTCAGCGTCGTGGACGAAGAATCCCCACCCCGAGGTTGACTCGAGATGGGGATCGTACCCGTCGCAAAGCCGTCTCCACCTCAGCCCGGGAGTTTGATCTCCGGGTCCTCTGCGAAGGCTCTATACAACACGAGCGTGCGTCCAATCGTCTGCGCGATATGCACGCGCTCGACGCCCGCAGCGATGGTGTCAGCTGTAGTTCGCGGGTCCTCGGGGGCGCCGTCGAGCACCTTTACCTTCAGCACTTCTCGGGTATTGAACGCATCGACAACGGCCTGGAGAACCGTCTCGTTCACTCCGCCCGAACCGACGTGAACCACCGGCCTGAGATGGTGGGCTAGCGAGCGCAGATGCGCCCGCTGCCGCGACGTCAACGCCTCTGTGGCCACGCTAGTTACCTGGGGCCTCGGGCTCGGTCTCGATTTCGAGCATCTCTACCTCAAAGATCAGCGTTGAGTTCGGCCCGATCGTCCGGCCGGCCTGCTGCTCCCCATATGCGAGGTCAGATGGGATGCTCAAGCGGTACTTGGCCCCAATGGACATCAGCCTGAGGCCTTCCTCGAAGCCTGCGATGACACCGGAGACCGCAAACCGCGCGGGTTGGTCGCGCTCGTAGGAGGTATCGAAGATGGTCCCGTCGATCAGAGAGCCGGAGTAATGAATGGTGACCCGCTGGTCACCGGTCGGGTGGACCCCGTCGCCCTCCGTGAGCACCTCGTACTGAAGTCCGCTCTCGGTAACCGTAACCCCATCCTTCTCGGCATTCGATGCCAGGTAGGCGGTGCCCTCTTCGATGTTGCGGGCAGAGAGCTCTGCTGAGCGGGCTTCCTGCTCGGCCTGAAGCACGGTCTCCACCCGATCCCGAGCGGCGTTGAGCTCCTCCATCTCGACCGCCGGATCGGCCTCGGCGCGTGCGTCTTCAATGCCCCGCACGAGTGCGTCGATGTCGAGATGTTCACGCACCTGCCGGAGGGAGCTGCCGACCTCGAGCCCAATCAGGTAGCTGGCCTTCTCAAAGTCGTCCTCGATCGCTGCAGGTTGGCAGGCAGCGAGGGTGATCACGGCGAGCGCGGCCACGGATTGGAGTCTAAGTCGCATGTGTCTTCCTCTGATCTGAAATTGATTAGCCCGGAATCTAAAGTGGAGGGACCTTTGCACCAACGGCCCGCAGGATATGCTAGTGTACCGTTGCCGAAGTCCTCGAGCCACCAAGAGGGTCGGGGCGCCGAGGGATCAAGGCGGGACGACGCGGCGTAGCACAGCTACGGCAAGGAGTTCCAACGCTGGGCATCTCGGATGCACCGTGCCGTCGACTGGCCGAGAGACTTGCTAGTTCCCCGACTCGGCGGGAAGAACGTATGGACCGAGTTGGTAGACATGCGTCAGCGAGAGCGGGAGCCCATCGCGCAGCACAGAAAGCGAGTAGCTTTGTGGGGTCTCTCTGAGCTCGCGTACCAGCCATTCGTAGGCCGACGCTACGCCACCCCTGCCACGGAAGAAGGCCTCGCCCCCCAGGGTGAGGATCACGTCTCCAGACCGGAGTCCCGCAGGTCCCGCTGTGGAGACACTGGTCACGCGTACAGCGACCTGCTCGGGGGCCCACTCGACGCCCGGGCCGGGGATTGCGACCTCTTCGCCGGTGAACCCGACGTCAGGGAAGCGCTCTTCGAGGGCTCGCTGCGCGTACATCTCCCAGAAGGAAAGCTGGCCCTCGGTTTGCTGCGGATCGAGCGAGGCCCAGAACGCCTGCCCGGCTTCGAGCGACTCGCGGGTGTCTGGAACGGCCAGGTGAATGCGGGCGGAGTACAGCCGTCGCTCATTTCCGGATCGGCGTGCCTCCTGGAGTGCAACGAGCAGCGACCGTTCGATCTGCCCCTCGAAAACCGTCATCCCGTTGATCGACACGGAGATCGGCTCGTCGAGGTTGACCAGCTCATCATTCAGGAAGAGCGTCAGCTCGCCTGCCCAGCGCGCTTCGATGTCGATGTGCGTCGGTGTGGTGACGCGGGCACGGAAGGCTGCCTGCCGATTGTCGGCCTCGATCCAGTGCACCCGCCTCGCAGTGGGCATGATTCCTGGGTGCGGGACGCGAAGCGCCTCACGGGGGTTGGCCTGGCGCGTTCGTCCCGAGAGCCAACGGAGGACGTCTGGATAATGCTCCTGAAAGCCCTCGTGGGCCCGGTCGCCAAACTCGCGGTAGTTCAGGTCGTATCCGAAGCGGGTCATGATCTGCTGGAGGGAGCGTGGGCCTCCCACACCGCGGATGTTGCGGTCCTGGGAGCCCTCGAGCACGTAGGTCGGGACAGATTTCAGGTTCCGGAGCAGGTGCTCCCGGGAATCTCCCTCTGTTGAAACCGGCACGATCGCCGAGAACCAATCCGGGTGGGCGGCTCCGTACCCGATGGAGAAGTTCGATCCCAGCGAGATACCGGTAGAGACGATCCGGTCGGGGTCGAGTCTGTACCGTTCTCGAACGGCTGAGATCACCGCGCGGGCTTCCTCCGGGTGGAAGACCTCGTAGGGGAGTCGGTCTTGCGTGCGTCCGTCACGGGCGACCGTCGAGATCATTGCGGGTGCCACGACGATCCAGCCGGCACGCTCGGCCGCCTCCGCCCAGACCCGAACCATGCGCAGTGCGCTCTGCCTCGCTCCGTCCTCGCTTCCCGGAGGTCCACCATGCATGGCGAACATCATCGGCCACGCGGCGTTTGGGGTGTAACGGCCCGGCAGGCGTACATACACGGGGATTGTGCGGCCGCCGGGTGCCTGGACGACGAATTCCTGAATGGAATCGCCACCCGAAGTTGGTGCGAGGAGGCGATCAGCGGCTCGCCCGGCACGCATCAGCTCGGCGAGGTCCTGCACCTGGGCGCGGCTTACGCCGGTGAGTGCTGATTCGGCGGAAAGCACACGGGCAACCGACTCGAACTCGGCGGTCGAGCGGGGCCATAGATAGCCATGAATCGGAAACGCGAAGACCAAGGTACATAGCGCAACCAGGGCTGCCGCACCGCAAAAACCTTGGCGCTTCATCGCTTCATCTTGTCTGGCGCGCCAGCTCGGGGGTTACCCTGGAAAGGGTTTCTGGAACATCTGGGCGCGAATCTCCCAATGACCATCCTTGCGGACGAAGGACGCTACGTACGGACCCTCGACGCGTACCATGAACCTGCCGTTGTCGTAGACCTGATAGGCGTACGTGCCGACCATTCGCGCCATGCGGCCACTAACCTGAAAGTCGGTCATCCCCATGCTGAACCCGGCGATATCGGCGGCGACGCCCTCGAAGTATTCGTGGATTGCGGCACGCCCGATCAGCGGTCGGTCAGTGAAGAACAGCATGGCGTCTTCGGAGTACAGCTCGCTCAACGTTCCTATGTCCTGAACATTCCAGGCGTCCTGCCAATCCTGCAAGTCTGGTCGGTCTACCTCCCAGCTGGACATGTATCCCGTACCGGGTTGGCGCTGCGCCTCGAGGCGTCCGCTAGAGCCCACCGCCGCCATCACCACACCCAAAACAAGCAACTTCATCTCAAATTTTCTCCTGGTGGGTACACATCTATCTGGTTGATCCATCTATCCATCCCAAGACACTTCCAAGCTAAGTAATGTTGGAGGTGCGCTCCATAGACACAACAGTTGATGCGGCGGGTTGAGGTAGGACTCACATAGCGGGTACTATTGCCAACTGCTCACCTGCGGGCGCAAATGAGGCATCGCTCACACGGTTCACTTCTGAGGGAGGACGCAGCCTTGATCGAGCCATATGCGGGCCCGTTTCGGGTCGACGATCCGGATGCGTTCCGGGTGTCGGAGTGCTCGACCGCGCCATTGGACACGGCCCCCGACCATCCCAAACGCAGACTCCGGGGCCTCATCCGGGAGCTCGACGACCTCCAGCGGCTGCTCTACGCAGACAATCGTCAATCCATGCTGTTGGTCTTTCAGGCGATGGACGCGGCGGGGAAGGACAGCACGATTCGGGCGGTCCTCAGCGGTGCGAATCCGGCTGGCTTCCAGGTGTCCTCGTTCAAGCAGCCCTCCACCGAGGAGCTCGATCACGACTTCCTCTGGCGGTCAGCTAGACGCCTGCCCGAGCGGGGAAGGATCGGGGTTTTCAACCGCAGCTACTACGAGGAGGTATTGGTGGTGCGGGTCCACCCTGAGTACCTGAAGGGTCAGGCGCTGCCGGCATCGGTTGAGCTCGACACGCTTTGGGAGGATCGGTTCCGCTCCATTCGGGACCACGAACGGCATCTGGCCGAGAACGGCACCGTCATCCTCAAGTTCTGGCTGAACGTTTCGAGAGACGAGCAACGTCGGCGGTTCTTGGCCCGAATCGACGATGAATCCAAGAACTGGAAGTTCTCTGAAGCAGATGTCGATGAGCGAGCCCATTGGGACGCCTACATGCACGCCTACGAAGAGGCGATCCGTGCGACGTCACGTCCTTGGGCCCCCTGGTACGCGATTCCGGCCGACAATAAGCGACAGATGCGCCTGGCGGTCGCCGAAGTCGTAGTTGGGACGCTGAAGAAGCTTGGGCTGCGCTACCCGGTGCTCGACTCGGAGCAGGCGGGTCGGCTGGGCGAGCTTCGCGCCCAGCTGGCGGCGGAGGCGGAGGGCTAGCTTTGTACCTACGCCGCGGTTGTTCTACGGATCGTGCGTCTCGCTGAGTCGGCCGATGTCGACGGCCAACGGTTCGCCTGCTCCGGCGTGGTCGAAGATGTCTACGAAGCGCCTGCCCCAGAGCACCTCGCCGGCACGGTAGGAGGATCGGGCATGCACCGTCTGCGAAAAGGTCTCGTCGAAGCCCGTGATCAGGATCAGGAACTCGGCTTCGCTGGCTGCCAGGTCGGCGGGGGCCATCCCGTGCAGTGGGCTCTCCTCGTCGATCGGGTGAACGATGGTCCAGGAGAGCGGGAAGAATTCGACGTTGGCTCGCTCAAGGGAAAGCACATGGTATGCGCGTCCGGAACCGTCCGCGTTCTTTACGGTCAGCACGACCCGAGCGGTGAGATCGCCGATCTGGCTCTTGCGGCCGTTGGCGATCCGGAATTCAAACCCGGTGATGCCGTGGTACGGCGCGATGATCGCGGATTCGCTGAACAGAATTCGTGCGCTGGGACGGGCAATGCGAGCGAACATCATACCGGCTCCGAGCCCGAATCCCAGCAGGCCCACGAGTGCCTCAGCCGTCACGACCAGGTTCGCGGCTACCCCCTGTGGGACCACATTCCCGTACCCGATCGTGGCGATCGTATGAACTGAGAAGAAGAAATAGGCTGCGAAGCCCGTCCCGACACCCTCTGCCGCGAGTCCTGGGAACGCCTCCATCCCGAGCCACATGTAGAGTGCTGCGAACACGGCGTTCGTCGCGACGTACACCAGCGCCACGAGCCCGACGAAGTGAGGCCAGCTCACCTCTATCAGGAAGTGATACATCGAAAGGGACTGACGCAGGCCGAGGCCCGTCCGTCGGACGTTGAACGAACCGTCGCGGTTGAGGAGCCGCTGCGTGCTCTCCTCAGAAACGACCGATCCGAATCCGAGGTCCTCCAGGGGAGTCTCAACGTCAGCCTCCGATTCATTCGGTCCATCGAGAGGATCCGTAGCCTGGCGATCGTCGCCGGGTCCAGCATCGGTGTGGGTCGTCATCCATTACATCCCCGCCTGAGGTGCCCGCGATGCACAGAGAATAGAACGCGGGTATACCTGCGGCCAAGGCAAGACCCAACGCAATATGGGATTCGTCGACTCTGGGGGTTGGCCGGTCGTGGTGAACACGCTCGAACCGATAGAGATCGCTCGCTATTGACACGCAACCATATGGTTGCATATTGTACATCATGAACGATGTATTCCATGCCGTAGGGGATCCAACCCGCAGAGTCATCCTCAGCGCGTTGCGCGAGTGTGGGCCGCTTTCCGTAAAGGAACTGAGTGGCCCGCTTCCTATGAGTCGCCAGGCGGTGACCAAGCACCTCGACATACTCGAGGCGGCTGGGCTCGTGGGCCGAGTTACGCAGGGAAGGGAGCGGATTCATCACCTTCATCCGGAGCCGCTGCAGGTTGTGGATGACTGGCTGGCGCCGTACTCGGCGGCATGGGACGAGCGATTGGAACGCCTGAGGACCCATTTGGACGGAGGCACGAAATGAGCGAGCGGACACTCGAGAAGGTGTTGGAATTCGCGGCGTCGCAGGAGCGGGTGTGGAGCGCGCTCACCGATCCCGCAGAGCTTTCGCAGTGGTTCGGGGACGAAACGAAGTTGGATCTCCGGCCTGGCGGCGACGGGGCCATGATCTGGGATTCCCATGGAAGCTTTGCCGTTCGGGTGGAGACGGTAGAACCCCCTCGGCGGCTAGTGTGGAGCTGGGTGCATGAGGCCGGTGTCGCCTTCGAGGACGCGCCCTCCACTCGAGTTGAGTGGACTTTGACCGCCCGCGAGGACGGGGGCACGACGCTCCATCTTCGTGAGTCCGGATTCCGCACGGATCTGCACCACCAGCAGAATACAGGCGGCTGGGACGAGGAGCTCGGGCAGCTTGTCAAACTGCTCGAGGCCGCCTGAGATGCTCCATATCTACATCGATGCGGATGCCTGCCCAGTGAAGGACGAGGTGTACAAGGTGGCCAAGCGATATGGGCTCGAGGTAACGCTCGTGGCCGCCTCGTGGATGCGTGTGCCAGCCGAGCCGTGGATCCAGCTGGAGGTCGTGAAGGAGACGGGGGAGCTCGACGTGGCCGATGACCTGATCGTGGAGCGTGTGGGGGTCGACGACATCGTTGTGTCGGAAGACATCATCCTGGCCTCGCGATGCCTCGAGAAGGACGCCCGGGTGCTGAACCCGAGAGGGCGGGTGTTCACGCCGGCGTCAATCGGCGAGGCACTTGCGACGCGGGAACTCATGGCGGAGCTGCGCGAGGCCGGAACGATTACGGGTGGTCAGGGGCCCTTCGGCAAGACCGACCGGTCGACGTTCCTCCAGCATCTGGACCAGATCATCAACGCGGTGAAGCGGGGACGTCCGGCCTGACCCCAAACCTCCAGCCGGTTGCGGTCAGGCCGGACTAGCTCGCGTTTCAGCCGGCGGAAGGCCGCCTGGGCCTGCCACGCCTGCTGCGGTGGGGCTGGCGGCCGCTGGGCGCGTCTCCGTTGCGGCCGTTTCCGCCGTTTGCCGCCTTCCGCGCCGCGTTCTTCTTTGCTCGGCTTCGCGCTTCTGCCTTTTCCTTGCGGATTGCCGCGATGCGGTCCTTCAGGGGTACCTCTAGCGGGGCATCGGGCGTGGCGTTGTAGGCGAAGCCCTCGATCTTGACCCGCGGGATCTTCGTGCGCACGGCCCGTTCGATGCGGGCAAAATCGGACTCATCCTCTGGGGCGACGAGGGTGAATGCCTCGCCTGTCGCGTCGGCACGGGCCGTGCGGCCCACCCGGTGGATGTAGTCGTCCGGTACTGCGGGAACGTCAAAGTTCACGACGTGCCCAAGTGCCTCCACGTCGATGCCCCGAGCGGCGATGTCGGTCGCAACCAGCACGCGGAACTTGCCTGCCTTGAATCCGGCGAGCGCCTTGGTCCGCTGTGCCTGTGATCGGTTCCCATGGATCCGCTCCGCCAGGATGCCGTTGCGGTTAAGGAGCTTGGTCAGCCGGTCGGCGCGGTGCTTCGTACGCGTAAACACGAGCGCCTCGTTCATGTGCCCCCCCTGCAGGAGCTCTACCAGCAGGCTGCCCTTCAGAGTCGTTGCCACCGGGTAAACCGCCTGGGTCACACCCTTTGCCGGCGCAGAACGTTGCTGAAGTGTGATCGTGGTCGGCGTCCGCAGAATATCAGCGGTAAGCTTTCGGATCGCGGGAGGCATCGTTGCGCTGAAGAAGAACGTCTGCTTTGGCCTTGGAATGTGGCGCAGGACCCTGCGGATATCGGGGAGGAAACCCATGTCGAGCATGCGATCCGCCTCGTCCAGAACCAGGTACTCCATTCCGTTCAGCTTCGCGTGAGCGTACTGGAAGTGGTCCAACAGGCGTCCCGGCGTCGCCACGATCAGGTCCACGCCCTTTCGGAAGGCCGCCTCCTGCTTGCCCATTCCGACGCCGCCGTGGACGGCTGCTGCCGTCAGGTTCGTATGGCGGGCGAGGTCGTTGAAGTCGTCCAGGATCTGGAGTGCGAGCTCCCGTGTGGGTGCCAACACCAGGGCCCGGGTCGTGCCACGGGGCCGTTCTACGAGGTCGTGAAGGATGGGCAGGAGAAAGGCTGCGGTCTTGCCGCTACCTGTCGCTGCGCATGCAAGGAGGTCGTTTCCCTTGAGGCCAGCGGGAATCGCCTGGGCCTGGATGGGTGTGGGCTTAGTGAACCCCAGATCGCGGATGCCGCGCAAAAGGGTAGGGTGAAGCTCTAGGGCATTAAAAGGCAATTGAATTGTCCGGTTGTTGGATGCGCAGCAGGCCGGCCGGAACATCCGGCACGATAAGCTGGCTTAAAGTCGTGAACGAACGTTCGCCCTCTGGATTGAGAGCTTCAGGTAGGACACGCAGTGACAAAGGTAACGGTAATCGGGCATTCGTGTAGGGTGGGGCCCTTACTCGATCCCATGTTTCACGAGGCGGTACCTCAGAGTGTCTCGTGTCAGTCCTAGTAGCCGGGCAGCACCGGTCTTGTTACCATTCGCCTGTTCGAGGGCCTGAAGGATCAGATCCTTCTCCATTTCCTCCAGTACCATCCCCGACGGCGGAAGGGAGAAGTCTCGATCACCATCCAAAAAACCGCCTCGCACCTCTGGGGGTAGGAACGACTCGTCGATGACGTCCTCGTCGTGAAAGAGAAGGATGCGCTCGACAACGTTCCTCAGTTGGCGAGCGTTACCTGGCCAGGCGAAGCGCTCGATGGCCTCAATGGCCTTCGCACTCATCGGCCTACAGGGTCGCCGCATCTCAGCTGCCAGGATTTCACAGAAGTGCGACGCGAGTGGCGCGATGTCTTCTCTGCGCTCCCGAAGGGGGGGGAGGTAAATCGGGACAACGTTCAGTCGGTAGTAGAGGTCTTCGCGGAAGTCGCCGGCTTCCACGGCTTCTTTGAGATCGCGGTTCGTTGCCGCGATGATCTGTACGTCCACCTTCACGCTGCGTACCCCTCCAACCCTGCGGAAGACGTGCGTCTCCAGGAACTGGAGAAGCTTGGCCTGTGCGGTCAGTGGCATGTCCCCGATTTCGTCGAGGAAGACGGTTCCTTCGTGCGCCGCCTCGAACAGGCCCATCGTTTGCTTGCCCGCTCCCGTGAAGGCACCGGCCTCGTGCCCGAACAGCTCACTTTCGATAAGGGACTCGGGGAGTGCCGTGCAATTCACGTCCAGGAACGGCTTCGTGCGTCGCGGGCCCTGAGCGTGAATAGCCCGGGCGACCACATCCTTTCCGGTACCGCTCTCACCCTGAATGCAGACATTCGCGGGACTACCCATTTCTCCGAGCCGTGAGATCACGCCCGCGATATCGCGGATGACTTTCGAGCGCCCCACCAGCTTCACTCCGGAGAACTGCCATTGGTGCTGGGCTTGCGACCGGTCAGACTTCCCTCGCAGCCCGCGCATCTCCAGCGCCTGGTCGATCAGCAAGACCACATTCGACAGGTTGACGGGTTTTTCTACGAAGTGGTACGCCCCGGATCGCACCGCATTTACAGCCACCTCCACCTCACCGTAGGCCGTCATCATGATGACCAGGATGGCGGGGTCGATCGTTCGAACGCGTTCGAGCACTTCGAGGCCCGAGATCCCCGGCAAGCGAAGGTCGAGGAGCACGAGATCTGGCACGCCTTCGCCGATGGCCTCCAACAAAGACTCGCCGTCTCCAAAGCACTTTACGGCGTAGTTCTCTGCGGCAAGGTGCTCCTGGAACCACTCCCTGATGAGCCACTCGTCGTCACAGACGAAGACGGTTGCCTTGTCCATTATCGGGTAGCCCCCCCGGTGTTGAGATCGGCCTCCGTCCAGCCTCGCTGCCCGAGAGGAATCTCGATCCGGAAGGCAGTCCCCTTGCCCAACTCGCTCTTGACCGAGATCTGGCCTCCATGCTGCTCCACGATCTTGCGCGAAATCGAGAGACCCAGTCCTGTGCCTTCGTGCCGTGTCGTGAAGAAGGGCCTGAAGATGTGCTCCAGTTTTTCGGGGGGAATCCCCGGCCCGGTGTCCTGCACCGTGAACCGCACCCCTCCGTCGCAAGCCGCGGTGGAGACCTTGATCACACCGCCCCCTGTCGTCGCCTGGACCGCGTTGACCAGAAGATTCACGAGAGCTTGCCGCAGCATTTCAGCGTCGGCGACGAGCGGCGGAAGTTTCGGTTCGGTTTCGAGCCGAACGGTAATGCCCTCCTTTTCCGCCGACGGTTGGACCAACGTCAGGGCGCTCTCCATGATTCGGTTCGCGTCGGTCGTTGACCGATGGGGTGCCGGGGGACGGGCGAAGGCGAGCAGACTCCGAATCGCGTTGTCGATTCGCGTGAGCTCGCGCGACATCTCACCCGTGATCAGCTCCATCCTGGGGTTCTGATCCATCTTCATCCTCAACAGATCGAGTCCGTTTGAGATGCCGATGACGGGGTTCTTGATCTCATGGGCCAGCCCGCTGGCCAGTTCGCCCACGGTCGCAAGCTGCTGGGCCCGCTCGATTTCGCGCTGATGAAGGGCCGATTCCCGTTCGGACACCTCGGCCAGCTCCTGGGCCATATCATTGAAGGCGCCTGCGAGTTCGGATATCTCGTCACGGCCCTTGGGCACCACACGCGCGCTAAGGTCTCCCTGGCCCAGCCTCCCTGTAGCGTGGACCAGGCGTCGTAGGGGTTGGACGATTTCCCCAGACACCCACCACGCCGCTCCGATCACGAGGAGGGCGAAGAAACCTGAGAGGTAGAGGGAGGCTCGACGCAGCGCCTGCAACTCGCCAAACGCCTGCTCTAAGGGCTCCTCCAGAAGGTATCGCAAGGGGTAACCGGGGATTGGGGAGACCGTCCCCACCACTCCAATGCCCGCACGATTTGTATAGAGCGCGTAGCCCTCACCGGGGACAGCTGAAGTTGCCAGCGGCCGCGTGTGGTCCGTGGGTCCGTGTGGGTGGAAGACGAAGACCGGCCGCGAGTCTTCATCAAGAACGAAGCTCTCGATCACGGAATCCGAATGAGGTGGAGCATGGAAAAGGTCGGACAGCCCACTCGGGCGCACCACTCCCCCAAACGTCCCAAGGCGCACGCCCCTGATGTCGGTCATGGGAACGGTGAGGATAAGTGAGGGTGGGTCGAATGGTGACAATCGGCGGGCCGTCATCAGGGAGTACGGCTCCTCGGCTGGGATGATCTCCCGTGCGGACCCCACCCAGGGCCCCGTCGACACGATTACTTCGCCAACGTTCGTGAGTAGGAACAGCTCGCCAAAGTTTGAAGTCGCACCGAGATGACTCTCCAGATATAGCGTTGTCCTCTGCTCTGCCGCATCAGGACCCGCGTCTTCTCCAGGGCGTTCGGCGACGCTCAATAGAGGGGAAGCGATTGGAGCAGCTTCGACCGCTACGGTCTCGAGGTAGAGGATGAGACCGTCGATGCGGGTGCCGATGTACGAGGCCTGCACTTCGGCAACGGTGCTCAACGAGGAGTCGAGCAGCCCCTCGGTGATGCTGTGGCTCCGCCGATACCCGATCCAGTTGGAAAGGAGGAGGGGCACCAGGGCTAGCAGCAGGAACCACCCCAGGAGACGCCGACCCAGACGACTGTTCAGGTGGTTCTGAATTTTCAAATCTGCCCCCTCTCGATAGTCGAGGTGCTCGTCCCGAAGCACTCCTCGAGGGTCAATCCCATCCGTGCACGCCACTTCGCAAGACTCAGGCCCGCCCGCACTGGATGGCTAAGTGCCGGATGGGCAATGACCTGCGTCCAAACCTACCCCGAACGTTATGGGGGATATCCCCCACTCCACCCTCGGGTGCTTCTTGAAAGTGGGGGAAATCACCCGATCTGGAAAGGGGTACTCGGCCTCGCTCCGGTCCCAACCATTTCCAGATCAACGACTTACGCGGTTTTGGTCCGTTCGGCACTCGAGTTGCACTGATCGGAAGCAAGGAATCTTCACAACCGAGTCCTCACGTAGCTTCATCCATGAGGACCTGAGGGATAACGAAAGGAACGAACATGGGAGCTTCACAGCGTTGGCGTGTGATGGCCCTTCCTCTAGGCCTTCTGATCTTCGGAGGCCTTGGAACCCCGAGTGGAGTGCAGGCTCAGGGCCTTACGGTGACCGGGTACGCCGACTTCGAAATCGTGGGCGAAAAGCTCGACAGTGACAACAAGGACTTCTTCTTCGACCAGCACCACTTCAACCTGATCCTACTCGGATCCCTATCGGAGAACCTCTTCATGGCTGGCGAGGTCGAATACGAGCATGCCGGCGAGGAAGTCGGAGTGGAGTATGCGTACTTCGGCTACACGGGGGTAGAAAACGTCCGCTTCCTCGTGGGGAAGTTCATCGTGCCGTTCGGACGCTTCAACAAGGATCTCCATCCGACGACGGTCAATAAGATCCCTGGCCGGCCCCTTGGATTTGCTGACATCCTGCCGCAGACCTACAACGATGTGGGTTTGTGGATCAGCGGCGCCAACCCAGTCAACGATGGGGAAGCCCGTTTCGTGTATGACGTATACGCGGTGAATGGGCTGACCGGTGAGGACGGGGATGGCATTCGGGACCTCCGCGGAAACGATCGCGAGAAGGCCGCGTTTGGCCGCGACGACAACAAGGCGGTGGGGACTCGCATAGGACTCGAGTTTCCCTACTCCGGCTTCGACATCGGGACCTCCCTCTACACCGGCAAGTATGCGAAGTCGGCTACCGACGAGGATCTGAGACTCACGCTTTGGGGTGTCGATGCAAGCTATCAGCGCGACGGTTTCGTACTCCGCGGCGAGATGGTCCAGGCAAAGCAGGATGCGACCGGCGGTGACCTGACGAAGACCGGGGGCTACCTCCAGGCTTCGTATATGGCGACCTCGCGCTTCGAGCCTGTCGTGCGCTGGAGCGCTCGCAATATGCCGGGCCCCTCACAGGATCAAGGCCGACTCGCGATAGGGGCGAGTGTGTACGTCACGCCTGCCGCTGCGATTCGGGGCGCGTTCATCCTGAACGGCGAGAAGGACGGGTTCGAGAGCGAGAACAACACCTTCAACATTCAATTCAGCGTCATCCTCTAAAGGAAGGAAGGAGACAACCATGAACCGCAATCTAAGCACGAGCATCAACCTTCTGGTGGCCCTGGCGATCACCGGTGCGACCCTCGCCTCTCCCCTTGAGGCTCAGCGCTCCGGTGTTGAGATCTGGGCGGCAAACTGTGGCCGATGCCACATGATCCAACCCGCCGACCGGTATGGTCCCAAGGCGTGGGCGGACATTGGACAGCACATGTCCATACTGGCCCGACTGACGTCTGCTGAGTCGACTGCCGTCATCGAGTTTCTGCAGGGTGCTGCGCGTCGTATCGCAGCGCAGAAGGCCAGTGAAGAAACCGCGATCGCGTCGGTAGCGAGCCTTTCGGTGGCTGCGGTTGCTCCAAGAATAGGGGATCCAGCCGACCTCTATGCGGGCCAATGCGCCGCGTGCCACGGTAAGAGTGGCAAGGGAGACGGCGTGGCGGCCGTCGCGTTCAATCCCAAGCCGGCGAACTTCGCGGATCCCGAGTTCGCGAAGACGCTGACCTTGGACCAGATAATCGCGGGAATCACGGACGGAAAGGGCGCGATGCCGCCCTTCGCGGACGCGATTCCACCCGAAGAGATCAGAGCACTCGCGGAATACCTCTTGAAGCTCAGTGAGGGAGGGAGCTGACTCGACCTTCGGACCCGGTTTCACTCAACGGGCCGACTGGCCTCGGCGGATCCCCGTCGGAGCCAACCGGCCCGGCCCAGGGAGGATCTGATGTTCAGGTTGAGTGTGACGGTCCTCATCGGGGTAACCCTTGCCGCGTGTGCGGACGGCGTTCCCCAGGATCGTACGGAGGATGCGGCGACGGCGGGTGGGATGAGCGAGGTTCGGCCTCCGTCAAGCCTGCAGCTTACCGATGCTCAACAGAGCGGTCGACGTCTATTTGAGACGGTCTGCTGGACCTGCCACGGATCAGCGGGACGCGGTGACGGACCGGTCGTGCTTGTGGGCTCGGTGCCCGCGCCACCCAACTTCCTCGCCGGCGAATACCCGAAGATGTCAGCAGCGGACCTCGAGCGGCGCTTTCGGGGAGTGCTTGCAGGAACCGACGAAACGCATCCCCACATGCAATACATCACGTCGGTCCTTGAGCCGGAAAAATTCCTCGAGGCGCTGGACTACGTCCCTGTCCTCAGTTACCCGTCCGAGATCCCTGGAAGTGCGATCGCCGGTAGCGTGATGTACCGGGTTCGCTGTCGGGGCTGCCACGGTGAGTTCGGCCGGGGAGACGGTGCGGCGGCGGAATTCCTGGTGCTGGCGAAGCCCGCCGACTTTACGCAGGACACTCTTATCGCTCGGCGCGATTGGGATGCCGTCTTCCAAAGGATTCGCGAGGGTGGAGAAGCCACGCACTCTTCGATGCCGCCCTGGGGAATACTTTTCAGCGAAGATGAGATGTGGGACCTCGTTGCTTTCGTCTCCTCTCTGCAACCGGGGATCCTCCCCTCCCTCGCCGTCGATGTAGCGCGGTAGACGATGGCTCACCTGCCGAGGACACGTGTCGGGTGGGCCGCTCCCCTGATCATTCTGGCCCTCGTGATAGGCACAGGGCTGCTCAGCGGGCGTAAACCCTCCGTATCTCAGCCGATTGCCTTCAACCACCAGAAACATACGCAGGACCTCGGGCTGGATTGTGAGTTCTGCCACAAACTGGTCAAGACCGGGGCACACCCCGGGTTGCCTGGGGCCGAGACCTGCTCGATATGCCACCGGGTTCCGTTGGGCGAGTCTGAAGAGGCGGGCAAGCTCAGTCAGCTGATCGCCGACGGTGAGCCACTTCAATTCAGCAAGCTCTTCAGGTTGCCGGATCACGTGTTCTACACCCATCGACGGCACGTCGGAATCGCGGAATTGGAATGCGCGCGATGCCACGGGCCTATCAGCCAAACCGAGGTGCCACCTGAGCGACCGTTGGTGGAGATCAAGATGAGCTTCTGCCTGGAGTGCCACCTGGAACTGGGAGAAACTGTGGATTGCAATGCCTGCCACCGGTAAGGGACCCGGAAGGCGTGGGGTGACTCGGCGGGAGTTCGTTTGGACCATGGGCGCTGCTGCTGCTGCCACCGCCTATGGGCTCCAGAATCTTCAAGACGAGTCGGGAATTTTCTGGAGCCCGGACCCCCAGATCGATCCCGGGTGGACGCCGGGTCTGGAGGAGCTCCGGACCTCGACCTGCCTCATCTGTCCCTCGCGGTGTGGCATCCGAGGCCGCCTGGTCGACGGGCGTCTGGTGCGAATCCTTGGAAACCCGTTACACCCGGTGAGTCGGGGTGGCGTCTGCCCGCGTGGGCTCGCTGGCGTCCAGATGGTCTACCATCCAGAACGGATCGCCTCGCCAATGGTAGCCGATGGCTCTCGGGGACGGGGTGACTGGCGCAGCATATCTACCGACGAGGCTCTGACGCTCCTGAGCACCCGTCTAACTGCCTCGCGTTCTGAATCCGGGCCAGAGAGCCTTGCGCTCCTGGCGGGATACTGTGCGGGCAGCATGGAGGAGTTGTGGCGTCGCTTCCTCGAGTCCTACGGCTCGCCGAACTACGTCTCAGACGCATACGCCGATGGCACCGACCGCATCATGGGAGCGATGCACGGAATCCAGCGCCCACCTTCGTATGACCTCGAACGATCCTCGCTCGTACTCTCCTTCGGTGCACCCCTCTTCGAGTCGTGGTGGTCTCCTCTCCAGGCGTATGTCGCGTTTGCAGGAGATGACGAGCAGGATGGGCCGCGTCCGAGGTTCATTCAGGTCGACACCCGCTTCTCTCGGACCGCAGCGCAAACGCAGGAGTGGGTGGGAGTACGCCCCAATACTCATGCGGCCCTTGCCCTCGGCATCGCGTACGTCCTCATCCGGAACGACCTGTACGATGGTGATTTCGTCTCCAGACATCTGTCCGGATTCGAGGACTCTGTGGACCGGGATGGAACGCGGAGAGAGGGCTACCGATCTCAGGTATTGAGGGACTACAGGACCGAGGAGGTCTCGGCGGTTACCGGCGTTCCCGTCGAACGCATTACGGCCCTCGCGCGCGCGTTCGCCGACAGCCCAGCACCGGTCGCGGTGTGTGGACCAGATGTCACGCAGGCGCCAAATGGTCTGCTGGCAGGCATGGCCGTACATAGCCTGAATCTGCTCCTGGGCCGTGTGAACCGCCCCGGTGGGGTCGTGTTCGGCAAGGACCCACCGTTGGCCCCATTCCCCTCACGGGTGGTGGACGATGTGGCACGCACGGGTCTGACGAAGGCTCCGGTGAGTGGGGCGGGTCCCGCGTTCGGTCCAGGCGACGTGGCGTGCCGATTCGCGCAAGCGATAGCGGCCGGTGAGGGAAGCGTCCAGAACCTCCTTCTCTACTATGCCGACCCTCTCGCTTCGTCGGTTCATCCCGAGGCGTGGAGGGCGGCGCTCGCACGTATCCCGTTTGTGGTCAGCTTCTCGCCCTTCCTGGACGAGACTACGAAGCACGCAGACCTGATTTTGCCGGACCTGCTGCCCTTTGAACGGTGGCAGGACGCTCCGAGTCCGGGGTCGTATCCCTACGCGGTCTGGGGTGTCGCCCAGCCGATGGTGGAGCCGCAGACGAGCGGCATTGCGACCGGCGATGCCGTTCTGGCACTCGCCAGCCGGGTAGGTGGAAGCGTGGCACAAAGCCTGGCCTACCCGAACTTTGAGGCGTTGCTGAAGGAACGCGCAAAGGGATTATTCGAGGTCCGGCGGGGCATGCTGCTCGCGGACAGGTTCCAGGGTCGCCACCACCGTCAGATGGAGGAGCGAGGGTGGTGGCTGGCGGAGCATGACGACTTTTCAGACTTCTGGACCGACCTCGTCGAGCGCGGGGGATGGACCGACGAGTTCGTCGACTTCTCGGACCCAGCGGGCCTGGCCGCGACCCCAGACGGTCGAATCCGGCTGATGCCTGAGGGTGTTGAGGAGGCCCTCACGGAAAGTGGACGGGATCGAGCGCCGTATGTCGAACTCTTCGGTGATCATACACCGGCCCCGACGAACTTTCCGCTACGTCTTATGCCGTACCGGCTCTCGACGCTGTCTTCCGGGACGCTCGCATTGGAGCCATGGCTTGCCGAGGCGCCGGGCCTCTTTCCGGAATCCCTCTGGTACCCCTGGGTGGAGGTGCACCCGGACACTGCACGGGAGTTGGGCCTCAAGGAGGACGCGATGGTTTGGCTCTCTTCATCCCGCGGCCGCATCAAGGCTCGCCTCAAGGTCTTCCCCGGAACCGCTCCCGCGAATGTCTGCGTTCCCTATCGCCTCCGGCATCCAGACGGTGAGTGGGTGAACCCGCTGCGGCTGCTCGACGCTCCAAACGATCCGTTGACGGGACTCGTGCCATGGTCCACGACGTTCGTGCGTCTGGATTCCGTCGAAGAGGTACTGGCATGACGCGCTGGGGAATGGTGATCGACCTTGATCGCTGTACGGGGTGCGTCGCCTGCGAGGTCGCCTGCAAGAGCGAGAACAACATTGCGACGGTTTCTCCCGAGCAGGCCGAGATGGGCCGCGCCATGAGTTGGATGAAGGTCGTCACCAAGGTAGAGGGTGAGTTCCCGGATTCGACGCTGCAGTTCTATCCCCGCCCCTGCATGCACTGCGACAATCCCCCCTGCGTGAAGGTGTGTCCTGTGAGCGCCACCTACCTCGGAGAGGATGGCATCGTCGGTCAGATCTACGCGCGCTGCATCGGGTGTCGGTACTGCGCGAATGCATGTCCGTACACCGTGAAGTACTTCAACTGGTTTGCACCGGAATGGTCTGAGACAGAGCTCCAACACCTGAACCCAGACGTTTCGGTGCGCCCCAAGGGCGTCATCGAGAAGTGCACGTTTTGCCACCACCGTCTGCAAAAGGCGAAGGAGGACGCTCGCGCCGAGGGTCGCGAGCTGCGTGAAGAGGACTATCAGCCGGCGTGCGCCGAGGTCTGCCCCACACAGGCGATCACCTTCGGGAACCTCGACGATCCGACTCATCGTGTGGCGACGCTCAAGGATGATCCTCGTTCGATGAGGATCATGGAGGATCTGGGGACGGAGCCCAAGGTCTACTACCTCCGGTCGAGGGAGTGACATGAGACCTGACGTACGGCGCCGCCTCGACCGCATGGACGCCGACGAACGGGCGCTGCTTCTGCCTCTCGTCGAGACATCTCGCACGTTCTACGTGTTCGCTGCGCTGCTCGGCGTGGTCGTTCTCTGGGGGCTGGTCGCATACTACCTGCAGGTGCGCTACGGGCTCGGTCGAACAGGGCTCAATCGCCCCGAGTATTGGGGCGTCTACATCATATGCTTCGTCTTCTTCATTGG
>JAZDDA010000148.1:0-14887 GCA_036679625.1 Gemmatimonadota bacterium
TCGTCGTAGGGGAAGTCCTCCCTCAGGGTGCGCACCACCTCGCCGAAGGTGAGCCCCTCGGCCGCGACGCTCCGGTGAAGCTGAGCGAGCACCCCGGCGAGCGTCATCCAGCCCCCGGCATCCGTGGGGAGGGTCGGGAAGGCAGCATCCAGCCGATCTGCACTGAGCGTCTGGAGCGCCTGAGAGAATGCGTGCCGCGCGGTCGTGGCGTCGGCGAGGCGCATCGATGGCGCATAGAGCAGCTCGGGAAGCCCACCCGTCGTGACCACGCGCGGCGGGGTGAGCCTCAGCTTCCGCGCCTCGGCCTCGTCCAGAAGCAGCTCGATCAGACGCCGCCCCGATCGTCCACCCGGTGTGACGACGACGGCTCCGCGAAGGTCCAAATCGCTGGCCGCTGCGTCCTGGTAGTGGTCGACGAGGAGGGCCGCGGCGCGGGGGAGCGCGGGGGCATCCCACCCAACGAAGGTGCGCTCGACCAGAGGCGATGCTTGAGACGGTCCGGTCATGCGGGGCAGGGCTTCTGGTTCAACGGGACGTGGCTTCCGGTTCAGGGTGTCGGTCGGCCCAGGTCAGCCGCACAGTGCGGCGCATTTCGGCTCCGGGTCAAGCACCCCCGGTTGAACGAGCGAAACATAACCGACCCCTACGACGGTGGCTGGACTCGATGGGTCGGATCAAATAGTAACGCTTGGCGTTATTAACGAGATGCGTTACTATGGAAGGTGATCAAGAGCTTCAGGGATCGAGATGCTGAGCGCCTATTCGGGCGTCGTCGAGTCAAGCGATGGGGTCCGAACCTACAGCGCACCGGGCTTCGAAAACTCCGCATGCTCGATGCGGCTACGAAGCTCGATGATCTCCGCATCCCTCCGGCCAATCGGTTAGAGAAGCTGAGGGGAGCGCGGGCGGGTCAATACAGCATTCGTATCAGCCAACAATGGCGGATCTGTTTTCGTTGGCGTGCCGGCGATGTGTACGACGTTGAGATTGTGGACTACCACTAGGGGATGGAGATGACATTACAGATGCTATCACCGGTCCATCCGGGCGAGATTCTACTTGAGGAGTTCCTCGGGCCGATGGACATCAGTCAGTACAGGCTGGCCAAGGACATCAGCGTTCCGCCGCGGCGCATCAACGAAATCGTTCACGGGAAGCGCTCTGTGACCGCCGACACCGCTCTCCGATTTTCCCGCTACTTCGGGACTTCGGAGCGGTTTTGGCTGAACCTTCAGACCGGGTACGATCTGGAGGTTGAGAAAGATCGCCTGGGGGATCGCCTGGAAACCGAGGTGCTGCAGCACGCTGGGTGAAGGCCCGTCTCGCCGCTAGGAGCTCGAGTTCGAAACACTGATCGGGGGAACCATGGCTGTGCAGTTGGATGAGGAGCGTAGAGCCCGTGTGATCCGTCAGATGCAGGGACTCTTTCTCGAGGAATTCGAAGAAGAGCTCACTCCGTTTCGCGCTGGGCAGCTGCTCGATTTCTTCCTGGAATCCATCGCGCCCCAGCTCTACAACCAGGCCGTGCAGGACGCTCGAGAATTCATGCAGCGCAAGCTGGACGATCTGGACGGTGAGGTGTACGCGCCGGAGGGGGCGCCATAATCGCACTTCGGCTTCGACGATGTGCGATCGCGGTGGGGCGCGCGGCGCTGGCCGGCCAGCTTGTCGCGCTCGGCGTCACCACTTCGGTTTCAGCGCAGACCACACCCGAGACGATCCCTTCGGCCGGCCTGGCGCATGGTGCTATGGACAGAGCCCTTCCTGGACATTGTCGGTCCCGAGCGGCCTACGCCGACATGGCTGACCCGCGCGAAGATCATCTGGGATGCAGACTTCCTCTACATCGCTGCCGATTTGGAGGAGCCGCACCTGTGGGGAACCCTCACCCAGCGTGACGCGATCATCTACCACGATCACGACTTCGAGGTGTTTCTGGACCCGGACGGAGACGGGCTCGACTACTACGAGCTGGAGATCAACGCCCTTGGGACGGTCTTCGATCTGTTTCTCGCGAGGCCCTACAAGGACGGGGGCCAGGCGGACATTCC
This sequence comes from Gemmatimonadota bacterium, assembly GCA_036679625.1. Classification (GTDB taxonomy): domain Bacteria; phylum Gemmatimonadota; class Gemmatimonadetes; order Longimicrobiales; family Gaopeijiaceae; genus JAZDDA01. Next base: position 2,052 of record JAZDDA010000148.1, read on the forward strand.
CTGGGACATGCCTGGGCTGCTGAGCGCGGTTTATCTGGATGGATCGCTGAACGACGCTACGGATCGGGATGTGGGTTGGAGCGTGGAGATCGCGATTCCCTGGGAAGACCTGGTGCCGGCAGACGCTGGTGACGGGAGTTCGTCGTTTGGTCCCGGGGCGCCACGCGGTCGGTCGCCCTCCGTTGGTGACCTCTGGCGCATAAACTTCTCTCGCGTACAATGGCCGCTTGAGAGGGTAGGGGACGGCTACGAGAAAACGCTGGTACCAACACCCGAACAGCCGCATCCCGAGCACAACTGGGTCTGGTCGCCTCAGGGGGAGATCAACATGCACATACCGGAACGATGGGGCGTGCTGGAGTTCGTCGGGGCGCTGAGGCGCTCTCGATGAGGCATCCTCGATGAGGCATCCCCGATGAGGCGACGGGGGTTTCTCACCCGCCTGGGCCGCAGCGCGCTTGGTGCAAGCCTGATCCCGGCTGGACTCTGGGAGGCGTTGGGGTGCGCAGCGCCGGAACCCGCGACGGAGGCCCGAGCGGAGTCTGCGGGCGATGCCATATCAGGATCGGCCACGCCACGCTCCGACTTCCATGCATTCGCCTGGGTGCACGGGAATGGCCGGCGCACGCCCGCGCAGTGGAGCCGCCGCTTTGGCGGACTTCGCGAGATGGGGATCAGCGGCGTTCTCGTCTCGGGCGGAGACACCCAGGTGCTCTCCGATGCGGCGCACGCCGAGGGTCTCGAGTTCCACCGCTGGATGTGGATCCTCAACCGCAACAACGACGCGTTTGCCCAGCGGGAGCACCCGGAGTGGTTCACCGTAAACCGCAACGGAGACTCCACGCTCGATACCCCGCCGTACGTGCCCTACTACAAGTGGGTGTGCCCCACGCGGGAGCCGGTGCGCGCTCACATCCGAGCCGAGATCGAGGCGGTGGCTGCGGACCCGAGAGTCGACGGTGTGCACCTCGACTACATCCGCCATTCCGACGTCATCCTGCCGGTGGGGCTGTGGGCCAAGTACGATCTGATCCAGGACCGCGAGTACCCTGAGTTCGACTACTGCTACTGCGATGTGTGCCGGCCCGCCTTCCAGCGGCTCTCGGGGGTGGATCCGATGATGCTCGCGGATGCCCCGGCACACGAGGCATGGCGCCGCTTCCGCTGGGACAGCGTGACGCGCGTGGTGAGCGAGCTAGCGGGGGTCGTGCACGCTTACGACAAGTCGATCAGCGCGGCGGTGTTTCCCACCCCCAAGCTGGCCCGCCGGCTGGTGCGTCAGGCCTGGGATGAATGGCCTGTGGATGTGCTCTATCCGATGCTCTACCACTCGTTTTACGAGCAGGACATCCGCTGGATCGGGAAGGGCGTAGCCGAGGGAGTGGCGGCGCTCGCGGGCAGCGACACGCTGCTCCGGGCCGGGCTATACCTGCCCGATCTCGATCCGGCGGGGATGGCCGAGGCGGTGGAGACCGCCCGCCGCTCAGGGGCGGCGGGCGTCTCGTTCTTCGAGATGAACGGCCTCACCACGGATCACGCCGCCAGCCTGAGGCCGCTCTTCACGGGCTAAATCCGCTCGTGGTCGGCTCGCCAGTGCTCGATCGCCTGCTTGATCGACTTCTGGTCTGCGAATTCCCCATCCAGCACCCTTCGTGCGAGAGCAGGTATCTCCCGGTCAGATGCGAAGCGGAGCCCGATCAACTGCGACGTCGTGAACTCCGAGATTCGGCCGCGCAGATCCTCAGGAAGAAGCTCGTGCATGCGGAGCCGCTCCTCGAGCCGGATGAGCCGATTCTGCACTCCGAGCGGGAATGCACGGGCGTACCAGCCGATCAGGAAGAGAGCCACGTACGTGAGGACACCCATCGCGGCATCGAAGGAAAACCCCGAAAAGGCCCCCTTCACGGACCAGACGACGAGCACCATGATCGGCATCATCGCCATGTAGTGATAGCCGGTCACCATCTTCGCATGACTCTCAAAGCTCTGGGGCTTGCTCATCAGGTCTCCTGGGTTGTAGTGGCTAGGGCTTCAACCGCCGAACAGGACCGATACGCCCTGTTCGAACACGATATCTACCGGAATGCCTTCCGAGCCGAGGCGATCGAGGTCGGCCTGGAGCTGCGGGCCGACGACGCCCTTCTCCGCAAACAGCTCTCCCGCGCCGTCGTGGTCGCCGTCTCCCTGCAGAGTAAGGAGTAGCTCCGAGAGCCCGTTCATCGCCTCGCCCATGCGCGCGTAGTCGACGGTGTAGGTGCCGGTCGCCTCATCGCGGGTGAAGGCACCGTGTTCTGCGAAGTAGTTGAAGCGCACCATGTTGGCGCGGCCGTGCGCGCTTGTGGCCCCGAACCGCACGGACCGGAAGATGCTCGCAATGAAGGTGGTGTAATAGTCTTCGAGCACTCCCTCGGTGATCTCTCCCGACTCCAGCAGGCTCGTGACCATATAGAGGCCGAGGACGTCGGCCTTGCCCTCTTCCATCGCCGAGGCGTGCTCGAGCAGCGCCTGCCGTACCGTACCCTCGCCGTCGAGTGTGTTCTTGATACCGAGACCGTGCGCCACCTCGTGGAACATGGTGTTGGCGAAGAAGGCGTCGAAGGTGATGTGTTCACGCTGGTCCTCTGCGATCAGCTCGTTGGCGATCGGCACGAGGATGCGGTCGAACTTGGCCCGCATCGCGTTCTTGAGCTGAAGCCGGCGGGTTCCCCGCGACAGCTGGACCTCTTCGTCGTTGGGAAGGTTGATGGCGATCGTCTTGGACCCGGCGTTGGCCTGTCCAGCGTAGTACACGACGTCGTAGGCGTTCAGGTCCGAATCCGTGCCCGGCGTCTCGGTCTTGTAGGCGTCGGGAACGGGAAGGCCGCGCTGCAGTTGGGGCAGGAAGGCCGCAAAGCGGCCGAGCCGGGCGCTCCAGACGGCGTCCTTGATGAGCACGTAGCCCTCGTGTGCGGCCTTCGCACCGAAGAGCAGGTCCTCGTAGGTCTCGATGGGCCCGATCACCACATCGACCGCGTTGTCCTTCATGTCCATCCAGGCGAGGTCGCTCGGCTGATAGTCGTCGGTGACGAGGGCGTCGGCGCGAAGGCTCAGATACTTCTTGAGGCCGGGCTCCTCGGCGGCCTCGGATGCCGCGCGAAGCGCTGCCGACGCGACGGCGTGCTCCTCGGCGTAGGCCACGTGATACGGGACGGCCACGAGCCCGCCGCTCCCGTCACGCCGAACCAGCGTATAGAGACTGCGGAGCGCCGCTCCGTCGTCGTCCGATGCCGCCACGGCGGCCTCGAACTCCTCGGTCGTCATGTCTGCCGGGTAGAGGTTGGCACCCAGAGGCTTCGCACCGACTCCCGCGATGAAGGGGGCGTCGCCGTCGAGTCGGTCCCAAGGGCCGTAGTTGATTTCCACAAGACGTCGTGTTCCGGTGTCCGTAATCCCGGCAAGCAGCTCGGCCTTGTCGCCGTACGCCTGGTCCCAGTACACCGCATCCATTGGATCCATGGCGTCGAGCAGGTGACGTACGACCTCGCGGTCGGCGTCGCTCAGGTGGCTCAGGTCGGCCTCGAGGCGGACGGTGATGTATTGATCCAGCCGCGCCTGAATATCCGCACCATCCATCGCCGTATCCTGCCCGGTATCCGTGCATGCGAGCGTCCCGAGGGAGACTGCTGCCGCCGAGAGCATCGCTGTGAACATCCGTGGGGTTTGCATGGGTCTTCTCCTTTGAGGTATCGACAGATTGCGCGCTGCAGGAGGAGGGGGCAAGACGGGCGCGGATCCTCGTCGAGGGGACGCCGCGACGGGGCTGGGGTTGACTCTCCTTTCGAAAACATACATACTGGTCGGTATGTTAGAAGTGTGGGCACTGTTTCGCCCACCACGCGGGGGCGAGCCTCGATCGCATTCTGAAGAAGACCGGCGTCACGAAGGGTGCCCTTTACTACCACTTCAAGAACAAGGCCGAGCTAGGGCGGGCCGTGTTGGAGGAGGTCGTACAGGGAATGGTCCTGGAACGCTGGCTCGGACCCCTCGCGGCGGCAGACAACCCGGTCGACGGGCTCCTCGATGCCTGTACATGCATCTGCGAAGGGCTTTCGCCTGAGGAGTTGGCGCTCGGGTGTCCGCTGAACAACCTGACGCAGGAATTGGCGGGTGAGAACGAGGAATTCCGCGCCCTCATCGACGGCATCCTCGGCACGTGGCGCGACGGCATTGCCGAGGCGTTTGCCAGAGGCCAGGCCGCAGGGCAGGTGCGGGCCGACGTGGTGCCTGAGAGGACCGCGGCGTTCATCGTGGCAGCCATCGAGGGAATCGCCGGCACGATGAAGAGCGGACGCGACGTCGAAGTCACGATGGACGTCGTGAAGGAGCTGAGACGGTACATCGAAGGATTGAGGGCCGAACCCGTTCTGGTGGCCCCGTAACGCATAGAAGAACAGGCACGAAGCATGGGAACGATTGTCAGATTCGAGGCGCAGGTTGTGCGCTTCGTGCAGGGGGTCATCCGGTGGCGGTGGCCGGTGGTATTGGCCTCACTGGTGCTTGCGGCAGGGGTGGGGAGCGGCGCGAAAGGGCTCTTCTTCGACACCAACTACCGGGCGTTCTTTGGGGGCGACAACCCGCAGCTCAACGCCTTCGAGGCGCTGCAGGACATCTACACCAAGAACGACAACATCCTCTTCGTGGTGGCTCCGGAGGACGGAGAGGTCTTCACCTCGCGGACGCTCGAGGCGGTCGAGCAGCTGACCGCCGCAGCCTGGCGAATCCCGTACGCACTCCGCGTGGATGCCGTCACCAACTTCCAGCACACGACGGCCGAGGAAGACGACCTCATCGTTGCGGACCTGGTGGAGGGCGCAGCGAGCAGGACGCCCGCCGAGCTGGCCGCTGCTCGCGAGGTGGCGCTGGCCGAGCCCTTCCTGCGTGATCGCCTGATTTCTGGGGACACACGTGTCACCGGCATCAACGTGACGCTGCAGTTCTCAGGCGAGTCGTCTGCCGAGGTGGCTGAGGCCGCCGCCGGTGCCCGGGCGCTCGCCGATCAGATCCGCGCCGACTACCCCGAGATCGCAATCCACCTCACAGGCGTGGGAATGCTCAACAACGCCTTCATGGAGATAAGCCAGAGCGAGATGGCGCGGCTCGTGCCGGTCATGTTCCTCGTCATGTTCCTGGTCATGCTGGTGACGTTGCGATCGTTCACGGGAACGATGGTGACGATGGTGGTGATCCTGCTCTCGGTGGTCGTCGCGATGGGGCTCGCGGGGTTCTTCAAGGTGGGGCTTACGCCTCCTTCGGCGCAGGCGCCGGTGATCATCATGACGCTGGCGATCGCGGACAGCATCCACATACTCGTGGCGATGCTCAAGGGGATGAGGCGTGGGCTGAGCAAGAACGAAGCGATCGTCGAGAGCATGCGGGTCAACATGCTGCCGGTATTCCTGACGAGCCTGTCCACGGTGATCGGCTTCCTTAGCATGAACTTCAGCGCGGTGCCGCCCTTCCATCACCTGGGCAATACGACGGCCGCAGGGGTCGTTGCGGCGTTCCTGTTCTCGGTGACGCTGCTACCCGCGCTCACCTCGATCATCCCGATGAGGGCCCGGATCAGCGACAAGGCGCCCTCACGCTTCTTCGAGCGCTTCGCCGACTTCGTGATCTCTCGCAGGACACCCTTGCTCTACGGGTCGGCGGCGGTGGTGCTCGCGGCGGTGGCGTTCATCCCCAGAAACGTCCTGGACGACCGTTTCGTCGAGTACTTCGACAACAGGGTCGAATTCCGGGTGGCGACCGACTTCACCACCGACAACCTGACCGGGATCTACCAGGTGGAGTACTCGATCGGGAGCGGCGAAGAGGGCGGTATCAGCGAGCCTGAGTACCTGCGCACGGTGGACGCATTCGCCGTGTGGTTCCGCGCCCAGCCTGGGGTAACGCACGTAAACACCTTCACCGATGTGATGAAGCGCGTGAACCGGACCATGCACGGCGACGACGAGGCCTTCTATTCACTGCCCGAGTCGAGGGAGCTCGCCGCTCAGTACCTGCTCCTCTACGAGCTGTCTCTGCCCTACGGCCTCGACCTCAACAACCAGATCAACGTCGACAAGTCAGCCACACGGTTCACCGTGACGCTCGACGACATCAGCTCGACGGAGATTCGGGCCTTGGCGACGGGGGGTGAGGAGTGGCTCGCACGAGAGGCGCAACCGGAGATGGCGTCGGTGGGCTCAGGTCCGATGGTGATGTTCTCCTACATCTCGGGGATCAACATCCGCAGCATGCTGATCGGTAGCGCGGTCGCGTTGGCGGTGATTTCGCTGCTGATGATCGTGGCGCTCCAGAGCCTTCGCCTTGGGCTCATCAGCTTCATTCCGAACCTCGGGATCGTAGTGGACGACTCGATTCACTTTCTGTCGAAGTACCTGCGGGCGCGTCGCGAGGATGGACTGAACCCCGAAGAAGCCGTGCGACACGCCTTTATCAACGTCGGCCAGGCGTTGGTGATCACCACGCTGATCCTCATCGCAGGATTCAGCATCCTGGCGACCTCGGCCTTCGACATGAATGCCAGCATGGGTCGCCTTACCGCGATTACGCTGGCCATCGCGCTCGCTGCAGACCTGTTGTTGCTCCCGCCGCTTCTGATGAAGTTTGACCGTCGCACCAGCCGGGCCATTTCGGCCCCCGCGACGGGTTCCTGAGGGGATGTTACCCATGAAAACGACAACGAAGCACCTGGATATTCGTGGCCTGGCGGCCGCACTCGCACTGGCCATCGCACTCGCGGTGGCACTCGTACTGATCGGGACCCAACCGGCCCAGGCCCAGGAGTCCGGGACGGCCGGATCTGCGGCCGCCGGATCCGCAGCCGCTGCCCGGGGGATGGAAGTCGCCCTCGAGGCCCAGCGCAGGGATGACGGCTTCGCCGATCTCACCGCTGCCATGACGATGACGCTGCGCAACCGGCACGGTCAGGAGAGTACGCGCCGGATGCGCAATCGCACGCTTGAGGTGGAGGGGGACGGCGACAAGACCGTGGTCATATTCGACCAGCCCAACGACGTGAAGGGCACTGCGTTCCTGAACCACACCCACAAGGTCGATGACGACGACCAGTGGCTTTACCTGCCTGCGCTCAAGCGAGTGAAGCGGATCGCGTCGAGCAACAAGTCCGGGCCCTTCATGGGGAGCGAATTCGCCTACGAAGACATCTCCTCGCAGGAGATCGAGAAGTACACCTACACCTTCATCGGCGAGGAAGACGTAGAGGGTGTGCCCCACTTCGTGATCGAGCGCGTGCCGGTGGATCCCAAGTCCGGGTACACGCGGCAGGTGGTGTGGTACGATCAGGCGGAGTACCGCGTGCAGCGGATCGACTTCTACGATCGCAAGAACGACCTGCTCAAGACCCTCACCTACCACGGATACAATCAGTATGTGGACCAGTTCTGGCGGGCCGACCGCATGGAGATGGTGAACCACCAGACCGGCAAGAGCACGACGCTTGCGTGGGCGGACTACGAGTTCCGGACCGGCCTGACGGATAACGATTTCAACTCGAGTACGCTCCGCCGCATACGCTGACGGCCCACGTTCGCAGAGGTACTCCAGGCTGTAGATCATGAACGGACCATGAACGGTTGGCGGAGAAGTGCGGTGGTGTGGGTGGCCGGGCTGACGTTCGCGTCGGTCTGGGCACCGCTGCACGCTGCGGCGCAGGACATCCTTTCGGGCAGCATAACGCTCGAGGCCCGCGGGTTTCCTCGTGAGGCGCTCCTTCCTGAGCAGCCCGACGCCACGCTCTCGCTCTCCGGCGAGCCCGAGATCTACCTCACCTGGGGCGATGGAGTGCAGAGCCTGACCTTCACTCCGTTCTTTCGTCTGGATTCCTCGGATGGTGAGCGCACGCACCTCGACATCCGCGAGCTGTTCTGGCAGATCTACGGCGACAGCTGGGAGGTGCGCGCGGGTCTGGGGAAGGTGTTCTGGGGCGTTACGGAGTCTCAGCACCTGGTGGATGTGATCAACCAGACTGACCTCGTGGAGAGCCCGGACGGTGAAGACAAGCTGGGCCAGCCGATGGTGAACCTGACACTGCTGAGGTCGTGGGGCACCGTCGACCTGTTCGTGCTTCCGGGATTCAGGGAGAGGACCTTCGTCGGCTCGGACGGGCGGCTCGCGCTGCCGCTGCCGGTGGACGACGACAATGAGGTGGTCGAGCGCGATGTGGGGTATGCGGCGCGCTGGTTTCACACGCTCGGCGACATCGACCTGGGCGTCTCACACTTCTGGGGATCGAGCCGAGATCCCCGGTTCCTCATCACCGCCGATGACGGTGCTCCTGCGCTGCTGCCGATCTACGAGACGATTCACCAGACCAGCCTCGACCTGCAGCTCACCACCGGAAACTGGGCGTGGAAGCTGGAGGCGCTGACCCGCAGCGGGCAGGGAGACCGCTTCTACGCGAGTGTTGGCGGATTCGAGTACACGATTGGCAACATCCGGCGCTCAGGCGCGGATCTTGGACTTCTCGCGGAGCTGAACCTCGACTCCCGGGACGACATCCAGTTCGGGGATCAGCAGGTGAGTGCCACGCCCTTCGACCAGGACCTTTTCGTCGGCTCGCGGCTCGCGCTGAACGACGTGCAGGACACGCAACTGCTCGGTGGCGCGGTGGTCGATCTGGGGATGGGCGCGGTGGCGCTATTTCTCGAGACCAGCCGACGGTTGGGTGATGTGTGGACCGCCGACTTCGAGGTGCGCGGCTTCGTGAACACCGACCCCTCCGGACCGCTCTACGGAGTGCGCCGTGACAGCTATGGTCAGTTCAGCCTACACTACCACTTCTAGGCGGATACGCCCGCCCGCCCGCAGGAGGCCCCGCTCACCGTGCACGGCTGAGAATCAAGCGAAAGGGACTGGGGATGACCACGAATCGTCGAGAATTTCTACGGACATCAGCGTTGGTTGCGGGGGGGATGCAGCTGAGCGGGGCACTCCCCACGGCGGTCGCGGGCGCCGCAACACAACAGCCATCTCCGGGGCCGTCGGACGCCGGGGCTGCCTCGGGCCGAGCCCTCCGCATTCTCGTGCTCGGTGGCACAGGGTTCATCGGGCCGCACACGATTCGCGCCGCTCTGGGACGGGGTCACGAGGTTACGATGTTCAACCGTGGCCGCACGAACCCAGGGATCTTTCCCGATGTCGAGCGCCTGATCGGCGACCGCAACGACGACCTGACCGCGCTCGAGAACCGAAGCTGGGACGTGGTGTTGGACCTACCCGCCACCAACCCCAAATGGGTGGAGCTCTCGGCCCAGCTCCTCAAGGACGCCGCGAACCAGTACGTCCACATCTCGTCTGAGTCCGTCTACTCGGACACGAGCGTCACGGGCATCAACGAGGACTCACCGGTGTTTCGCCGCGAGGATGTCGAGCTCCCCGAGGACGGGCGCCTCCCGTACGGACTCTCCAAGGTTCTGGCTGAGAACGAGGCACGGCGCGCCTTCGGAGACCGTGCGACGATCATTCGTCCCGGCCTGATCGTAGGGCCCGGAGATCCGACCGATCGCTTTACCTACTGGCCGGCCCGCATTGATCGGGGTGGTGAGATTGCAGCTCCTGGGGACGGCACCGACTTCACGCAGATCATCGACGCGCGCGACCTTGCGAGCTTCCTGATCCACATGGTCGAGACCAGCACCATGGGTACCTTCAACGCCTCGGGGCCCGAATCGCCGATGACGATGGCCGAGATGCTGTACGGCATCCGCGCCGTGACCACCGGTGAGATCGGCTTCACCTGGATTCCGTGGGAATTCCTGGAGGAGAAGGGCATACGGCCCTGGGCGGATATGCCGGCATGGGTGCCATCGACGCCCGAGATGATAGGGTTCAGCACCTTCAGCCAGCTCCGCGCTCTGGCGGCCGGCCTGACTCTGAGGCCGCTCGCAGACACGGCACGCGACACGATCGAGTGGCACAACGCTCGGCCTGAGGAGGAGCGCACTCAGATGCGGTCAGGCCTTTCTCGGGCAAACGAGGCCGAGCTGCTGCGCGCCTGGCACGCGAGCAGGGGAGCGCCTGCGGGGTAGAGCGTTCGACCGTTCGATTCGACCGCTCAGTTTGACCGTTCGGTGATTTCCGTGCCAGAATGGCGCGATGACCCAACCGCCCGCACCTGATCTGAAGAGAGCCATTCGGCTCCCTCACGCGACTGCGATGGTCGTGGGCACCATCATCGGCGCCTCGATCTTCGTGCAGCCCTCTGAGGTCACCGGGCGCGTCCCGTCGCTCGCTGGTGCAGCGCTCGTCTGGGTGGTGGCCGGGGGGCTCACCCTTTTGGGCGCAATCGTTACGGCCGAGCTGGCCTCGACGATTCCGCGCAGCGGCGGCGTGTACGTCTTCTTACGCGAGACCTTTGGCGCCTGGCTGGGCTTCCTGTGGGGCTGGGCGATGTTCTGGGTGATGCACTCCGGGATCATCGCGGCCATCGGCATGGTGTTCGCCAGTTACCTCGGCTTCCTGATTCCACTCGGCCCGCTCGAGACGAAGCTCGTCGCGATCAGTGCGATCCTCGCGCTCTCGGCGGTGAACTACAGGGGGGTGAAGCACGGCTCCGATCTGCAGGCCGCATTTACCGGCGTGAAGGTCCTCGCGATCGTGCTCATGGTCGCGGTCGGGTTCTCGCTGGGCGGACCGGCGCACGAGGCGGCGTTGGCGGCACCGAGTGCCGCGGCCGGGCTTGCAGACGCCGGAGCGGCGGTACAGGGAGTGGGTTCGAGGCTGCTCGGGGGCGGCACGTGGGCAGACTTCATGCTCGCACTCGTGGCCGCACTCTTTGCCTTCGGTGGGTGGCACATGGTCACCTACAACGCCGGGGAGACCGTCGATCCGCGCCGCACGATTCCCCGAGCGCTGACCTGGGGCGTGTTGCTCGTGACCGCCTGTTACGTCGTCCTGAACGCCGTGTACTTCTACGTGCTACCGCTCTCGAGCGTCATTGCGTCTGACCGGGTTGCCGCCGAGGCGGCTGACGCGGTGATCGGACGCGGCGGCGGGATCGCGATGACGGCGCTCGTCGTGTTCTCGACCTTCGGCGCGCTGGCCGGAATCGTGCTCGCCGGCCCTCGCGTGTACCACGCCATGGCGCTCGATGGCCTCCTGTTCAGATGGGCCTCCGAGCTGCATCCGCGCTTTCGCACGCCCCACCGCGCCATCCTCCTGCAGGCGGCGTGGGCCTCGGTGCTGGTCAGCACAGGTACCTACCGCACGCTGTTTACGCGGGTGGTCTACACCGAGTGGATCTTCTTTGGCGTGATGGCGCTCGGGATTTTTGTGTTACGCCGCCGGACCGATCTTCGCCGCGACTACTCGGTGTGGGGCTATCCGTTCACGCCAGTGATCTTCGCGCTCGCTGCCTTTGCGATCGTCGCGAATCAGGTAATCGCTGAGCCCGTGCAGAGCCTTACCGGACTCGGCATTGTAGCCGCCGGACTCCCGGTGTACGCTGTCTGGACTCGGCGGCGGGGTGCCGCCGAGCCAACGTAGCCCTGAACCCTGCGAATCGAATGATTATCGACTTCCACAACCACTATTTTCCGCCTGAGTACGTCGACGCGATCAAGGCGGGACCCAGTAACTTCCGCATCACGACGGACGATGCGGGGAACCCGGTGCTGCACTCGCCCGGCGACTACAACGTGCTCGTCCCCGGCCACAGGGACATCGACTTCCGCCGAAAGGTGCTCGACGAGGCGGGCATCGACGGTCAGGTGATCACCTTCACCGCACCCGGTACCAGCATGGAGTCTCCGGATCGGGCCGCCGAGCTCGCGCGGATCATCAACGACGCGCTCGCCGAGCGGGTGCGCGACCACGGAGACAGATTTTCTTCGCTCGCGCATCTCCCGCTCACCAACGCTGACGCTGCGGCCGCGGAGACGGAGAGGGTGCTCGGGGAGCTGGGATTCCCCGGCGTGATGCTCTTCAGCAACGCGAACGGCGTTCCGCTCGCCGACGAGCGCTTCTGGCCGATCTACGAGCGAGCCAACGACGCCGGCGCGGTGATGTACATCCACCCGACGTACCCGCTCGGGGTCGAGGCGATGGAGGAGTACATGCTCATGCCGCTCGTCGGATTCCTCATGGATACGACGCTCGCCGCCGCCCACCTGGTGTTCGCCGGTGTCCCAGAGCGTTTCCCCAACATCAGGTGGGTACTGTGCCATACGGGAGGTGCGGTTCCGTTTCTCGCGGAGCGTTTCGACCGCGGATACGAGGCCTTCCGTCGCTGTCGCAAGAACCTCACGAAGCTCCCAAGCGAATACCTGAAGGACTTCTATTACGACACCGTCAACTTCGACCCCAGGTGCCTTCAGCTGGCGGTCGACTTCGCGGGCGCCGACCACGTGCTAGCGGGGAGCGAGCAGCCTCGACAAGATGAAGACAGCCATCGGAGCATTGGAGCTCTCGGCCGAGGACGAGGCCCGGGTGCTGGGTGGCAACGCCGCAGAGCTGCTCGGCTGGACTCCGAGCTGGAGTCCTACCCGATGACGTGGATCATGCCTCGTGCCGTGCGGGAACCGGTGCTCTCACTGGTCGTGTGCGTACTCGCGCTCGCCACCCTCCCGGCCGCAGGGCTCGCAGAGGCCGCAGCGCAGGCCGATCTCGCGGCACGCGACGGCGACATCGTGCTCCTCGGGGGGACGCTCTTCGCCGGCACTGGAGATGATGCCGTTCCGAACCCCGGCATCCTGATCAGGAACGGGACGATCATTGCGGTAGGCCTGCCCGCGGGCACCGAGCTGACCGCCGCGCGGCGCATCCAACTCGAGGAC
>JAZDDA010000014.1:0-2219 GCA_036679625.1 Gemmatimonadota bacterium
CAACCGAGCAATCACCCGGTAGAGGGATCCAGCACGCGGCGTGAGCGTACCCGACGACTCGGCCTCAACCGCACTCTTGATCGCATAGCCGTAGAGCGGGCCACTCGCCATCGCCAGCAGCACGTGGTATTCGAGAGTGCTGAGGCCACCCGTGCCCACATCGGTCATCGTCCATTCACTCCGTCACAGAGGTATACTCACTGCGCATATATACCGTAAGAGTAATTAAACGAGATGAAAAAAACCACCGGCTGAGTAACCGAGGCTGTCCAGAGTGGGTGGGTACTTCACCTCCCCGCCGGGCTGAGGAAGCCCAGCGGAAAGGTCCTGCGCAGCTGGGCCGCGTGCATCAATGCGTCAGTTGAAGTTCACTTCTGGCGCGGCGCGCACCTCTTCCGAGGTGACTTCGAAGTACTCTCTCGCCTCGGCACCGGTCGCCTTTGCAGTCATAACCTGCGGAAACCGCCGAATGAAACCGTTGTAGGTTCGCACCGCGTCGTTGTAGTCCTGTCGGGCCGTCGCGATCCGGTTCTCGGTACCCTCCAGCTGAACCTGCAATTCCAGGAAATTCTGATTCGAACGCAGCTCCGGGTAGGCCTCGGATATCACGAGCAGACGTCCGAGCCCCTGCGTAAGTGACTGATTGGCTACCGCCATCTGGCCCAGGTCTCCCGATTGGATCGCACCGCCCAGACGGGAACGGGCATCGGCGATCGAGGTGAAGACCTCCTCTTCCTGCTCTGCAAAGCCCTGGACCGTTGCGACGAGATTGGGGATCAGGTCGGAACGCCTCTGCAACTGTACCTCTATCTGACTCTGGAATGCGTTGATCTCTTCGTCGTAGGTCTGAATCCGGTTGTACCCACACCCACTCATCGAAACAAGAACCAATCCAATTACTACCCGCTTCATATAATGATCTCCTTGGTAGAGAACCTCATCGGTCGTCATGCCTGATCTACGTAGTGGGTCAACTTTTGCATCTCGTTCACGTAGCCTGCTGCAATAGGGTCGTCACTCCGGAGCGCTTTTACCTTGTCTCCCGAGATCTTGTCCACGACCCATTGGAAGGCGCCTACATCGAGGCCCGCGATGCTCCCCGCCTGCTCAACCAGTCGAGCCGGGGTCGTCTCGGGCGCCTGACCCTCGAGGCGGACCAGCGCCCTCATCAGGACGAAGAAGGTGGGAGCCGAGTCGACCAACAGCCGGGTCAGCGCTCCCCCGTTCGGAGCGAAGGCAGCGTACTGAGCTCTTAGCTGTAGAAGCTTCCCCCGAACCTCCCGCTCCAGTTCCTGCCGGAGGTCATTCCTCTCGGTGACGATGCCCTCGAATGGATCGGTTCCCGCGACGAGTCGGTGGGCTTCCCTCATATCCTCGATTTCGATGGGGAACACATCGGTCGACCCTTCCCACTCCGATTGCTCGAAGATAAGGGGGGCCGCGTTTCCCTTCTTGACCCACGCAGCAAGTGATTTCTCTATCGGTCGAATCGCGTCGGTTGACGCGTCCTCCACCACCACCATGATGTTCACTTCCTGGTGGGCGGGCGCGACACCGCCACGTATCGCCGTACCGAACAACAACACCGACTTCAGGTTTTCTCCCAAATCGTCGGCGATCTGCGCTGCGACTTTTTCTGCCTTCTCTATCTTGTCCGCCATTCTCTAGAAACCCCCCGATGAACCGCCACCACTGAAACCGCCTCCTCCTCCGAAACCCCCAAAACCACCTCCTCCAAAGCCCCCACCGCCGAAGCCACCGCCATGGTAATGGCCCCCTCGTCCTCCACCAAGCAACATGCCCAGCAGGAGCCACTTGCCTGATCCTCGTCTGCCGCTCAGGAAGAACACCGCAAGCAACAGCAGCCATGCGTAGCTTCCTCCTGTGCGCCCCGACGGCTGCCGTTGGGAGCTCGACCGAGCGGCCTGACCCGTCAACGTCACATCGAATTCTTCGGCGTATTCCCGCGCGAGGAGTTGCACACCGACGGCGAGACCCTCGGCGTAACTCCCGGTTCTCGTCGCCGCTTCTCCAATGGCATCTCGAATCCGCAGGGTTTCAGCGTCGGTTATGAATCCCTCCGCACCCCGCCCGGTAGAGATCGCGAGATCGGCGCTGCCATCCCCCGGCCGTCGGCCCGGTACGAGCAGCAAGACCACTCCGGCATTGCTCGCCTGGGAGCCCGCTCTCCGCTCGGCGCCTACTCCCCACTGGCGTCC
>JAZDDA010000149.1:0-3081 GCA_036679625.1 Gemmatimonadota bacterium
AGGTGCTGGAGTGACTGCCGTTTAACCCGGAGCGACCGTTGTACAAGACGTGCATGTTCTGCAATAAACCGCTCGGTACCAACGAGGTGGTCGAATCCTTCCCTGTGGGGCGCCGCTTGGCGTTCGACGCGGCCCGGGGCCGCCTGTGGGTGGTGTGCCGAAAGTGTGAGCGGTGGAATCTCACGCCGCTCGAGGAGCGCTGGGAGGCGGTCGAAACCTGCGAGAAGATCTTCCGCGAGACCCGCGTGCGCGTCTCTACCGA
The DNA here is from genome assembly GCA_036679625.1 of Gemmatimonadota bacterium. GTDB lineage: Bacteria > Gemmatimonadota > Gemmatimonadetes > Longimicrobiales > Gaopeijiaceae > JAZDDA01. Next base: position 263 of record JAZDDA010000149.1, read on the forward strand.
TAACGTCGGGCTCGCAAAGCACCCCGAAGGACTCGTCCTGGTTCGTATAGGCGAACCGATGCGCCCCGAGTTTGCCGCGTGGCGCTATGGAGACCAGTTCGGACGCCGTCGGAAGCGCCAGATGCTCTACGGAGCCGGTGCGGCAGTCGTCATGGGTGGAATCGTCATTGGTGGGGCAGCAACGGGGGTTCTCTCGGGTGTGATGCTGAGCCAGAGCGGCAATTTCTGGAATCTCTGGATGAACGGTCGCACCCGGGTGAAACATCGCCTGCCCGACGGACGGGTCCTCAAGCTTAAGAGACCCGATCTACTCGGCACGCGCCTGCGGGCCTCAGACGACGAGCTGGGATTCAAGGTGGAGGTGCGTAGGGGTAAGAAGAAGGAGTGGTTCGAGGGTGAAGAGGCGCGCTCAGTTGTTGGTGCGATCCTGCCGAAGATGAATGCGATGGGGGGAAAGCCCCAGATCGTTCAGAAGGCCGTGGACGAGATCGAGGGTCACGGACATCCCAACGACTTCCTTCTCGACGTCGTTGCCGGCGACCGCTTCAACGACAAGAAGGGCGTCCCCGGGTACATCAACAAGATGTCCAAGCCGACCAAGCTCGCGCTCGAGATGGCGCTGCACGAAGAGCAGGAACGGCGGGCGCTGGAGGGCGAGCTATGGCGTCTCGAGAGAGCCTGGGAAGAGGCAGAGGAGATCGCTGGAATCGCCGACAACCTCCTGCTCCCTGAGGGGGCCGATGACTTCGTAGAGAAGCATCGCGACGTCGAGGCGGCTCCCTCCAGTCCGGCGAAGCCCTAGCCGCGCCTGCACCTCCAAGCTCGTTCGACCCGAACTGAGCCAAACCACGCCCCATCCATCTACGCAATCCCTCTGCGAAGCTACGTAGGATGACGTATACGGGCCGCTGCGCCCGTCACGTAACGTTCCTACGCAACCTCACGAACTCGATCAGAGGGTAGCGTCATGAAACGAACACCAGCCCTTTTCTTCATTAGTGCGGCCGTGGCATCGATGATCCTCAACGGCTGCGCCGTCGGTCCCCGCTCCCCTTCGTTGGGCTCGAGCACACTCACCGCTGGAATGGTGAAAATCGAGATCATCAAGGGCGTGACTACGCAGGCCGAAATTCTCGCAATCTTCGGGGCCCCAAACATCGTCACGATCAACACCGCCGAAGACGAGGTCTGGGACTACAACCGCATGTCGTTTGAGTCCGCGAGCTCGTCGGCCGGGGTGCTGGGAATTTTCTGGGGTGGCTGGGCCGCGGGAGGGGCAGGTGGACACCGGGCATCCTCAACGGTGACCACCAAGTCATTCGACCTGATTCTGATCTTCGACGACCGCGACGTGGTCACCGATTACACAATGATCCAGGCCGCATCGAGAACGCGGAATTCTGCTGGTGTGCCTCGTCGTGGAAAGAGGACAGTCTACAAGTCTGAGCCCTACAGGAAGCTCTTCAACAAGATCTCAGTAGAGGTGGCACGCCCGAACGCCGTTGGTCTACAAGCTGAGGTTCAACCAGTAGCGCGTATCGATTGCCAGCGTTGATCGGCTGGCGGTGTTGAAGTGGGGGGAGGGCCGGAAACTCCGGTCCTCCCTTTTCTCTAGTAGGGGGTAGAAGCCGCCGGCGCAGGGCCAGGAAGATCGGTGTTGCGCTCCGGTGCGCTCCCACCGGATCTTGTGCGCCATGAGCGACGCACCCGACGCACCACCCGGAACACCCGACGCAGCGAAAGCACGCCTTCAGGCCGCCCTGGAGGACCGATACCGCATCGAGACCCAACTCGGCGAGGGCGGGATGGCCACCGTCTATCTGGCCGAGGACCTCAAGCACGGACGCCGGGTCGCGATCAAGGTTCTGAAGCCCGAGCTGGCTGCGGTTATTGGCGGCGAGCGCTTCCTGGCCGAGATCAAGACCACAGCCAACCTGCAGCACCCTCACATTCTGCCGCTCTTCGACTCGGGTGCGGCGGACGGGTTCCTCTATTACGTAATGCCGTACGTGGAGGGCGAGTCGCTCCGGGACCGCCTCAACCGCGAAAAGCAGCTCCCCATCGACGAGGCGGTTGGGCTGGCGGAAGACGTCGCGAGCGCGCTCCACTACGCGCACGAGCGCGATGTCATCCACCGAGACATCAAGCCCGAGAACATCTTGCTGCATGCCGGCCAACCCGTGGTTGCCGACTTCGGGATCGCCCTCGCGATCAGTGCGGCGGGCGGCGGGCGCATGACCGAGACGGGGCTGAGTCTGGGAACGCCGCACTACATGAGCCCCGAGCAGGCCACCGCCGACCGCGACCTGAGCGCTCGCTCGGATGTGTACTCGCTGGGGTGCGTGCTGTACGAGATGCTCGCGGGGCAGCCGCCGCACACCGGACCCTCTGCGCAGGCGGTGCTGGTGCGCATCCTCACCGAAGACCCCCGCGAGCTGACCGAGACCGATCTGAGGCGCACAGTGCCCAGGCACGTGGCGGCAGTCGTTTCCAGAGCCATCGAGAAGCTTCCGGCTGACCGCTTCGAGAGCGCACAGGCGTTCCTGGATGCGCTCGGTGACGAAAGTTTTCGGTACGAGCGCGCGGAGTCGGCGGGCCCGCGACCGGCGAGCGCCCGGGTGCCCGCGCCCGCTGCCGCGTCGCGGAGGGCCGCCGCGGGCGGGCGCCTGCCCTGGGTGTTCGCCGCTTCGGTCGCCGCCCTCGCCGCGTGGGGTTGGCTGCGCCCTGACGCCCCTCTTCAGGTCACCCGTTCAGAGTTGAACCTTCCGGGTGCGGAGCTGACGAGCTCGGCGTTCTTCCGACGCTTTGATGTTTCGCCG
>JAZDDA010000150.1:0-18323 GCA_036679625.1 Gemmatimonadota bacterium
AGGAAGCGTGGAAGCGCCAGAGCCTCACCCGGATCCAGTCCATCGTCCACCACACCGATCAGCGTCTGGTACACCGCCGAGGTAATCCAGGCGTTCCCCGCCGCGCCCAGGGCGAGGAAGGGAGTCTGGGCATCGCCTACGCCCTGGAAGACGAGGGTCGGAGAAATGCTCGTGACGTTGCGGGCGAAGGGAACGCGGGCGTTGTACGCGTCGGGATTCGTACCGTACGAGCGCAGCTTGTCGTTGTAGGGGAACCCCAGCCCAGGCGTCACATAGAAGTTTCCGCCCCAGGTGCCGAGGGTCTGCGTTACGGCAACGAGGTTGCCCCGCCCATCCGCAACCACGAAGGCCGTCGTTCCCGCAGCTCGGCATCGTCCCTCCACCAGCGCCGGTTCAACGGCGCACGCCGGCTCCGGGTCCTCGAGCAGCTCTGAATCCTCCCGCGGCTCTGGGTCCTCCCGCGGCTCTGGTGCCGGCCCCAACCCCAGCGAAGGTCCCACATCTGCGCGCGGGCATTCCCGCTCGAGCGCGTCGGGGGGCGAGGCCGAGACCGGATCGAAGCAGCGCCAACGCACCTCCGCGGTGTCGGGGCTCTCGAAGGGTGTGACGTCTACAGGCCACAGCCCGGGATCCGCGACACGACCGTTGGTGCTCGGGGCGAGCTTCCACGCCTCGATCATCGCGTGAAGCCGGTCAGGATCGTCTCTGTACTCCCCAGACAACGGTACCCGCGAGAACAGGTTCAGCTTGCCCGCGAGGAGGGCGCCTCCCGAGGTGGGCGGCGCAGACCCGTACACCGTATGGCCGCGGTATTCGGTCACCACGGGGCTCCGCTCGACGGCGAAGTACCGGGCCATGTCCCGCAGCGTCATGGCGTTCCCCTGGCCTCGCAGGTCCGCAACCAGGCGTTCGGCCACCGCGCCGCGGTAGAATGCATCCCCACCTCCCTTCGCCACCTCGCGTAACGTCCAGGCAAGGTCCGCGTTCCGCAGCGTGTCGCCGGGCTCGAGAGGCGTTCCATCGTCGAAGAAGGCTGCGAGCGAGGAAGGATACTTCGCGTACCGGCGCCGCTCCCGGCTCAGCGTGGTCGTGAAGGCGTCGTCCAGCACGAAGCCGTTCTCGGCTAGCCCGATGGCCGGCCCGAGCAGCTCCTCCCAGGCGAGCTCCTGGCTCCCGTAGCGGCGAAACGCCAGCTCCATCCCCGCGACAGTGCCCGGAACGTTCACGAGCACCGGACCATCCGACGGGAGCTGTCCATCGGGGCCCACGAGGTCCTGGTTGTCGAGCGTCGCCGCCTGGGGCACGCGCGTGAGGAAGTCGATCGCCACCGGGCGCTCCATCCCCTCGAGGTAGAGCATCATCTGGCCGTACCCGCCCATCCCCGATGCGTCCGGCTCCACCACACCGAGCGCGAACGACACGGCAATCGCGGCATCCACGACGTTACCCCCGCGCCTCAAGACCTCCAGCCCAGCCTCGGTCGCGGCGGGGTGGGCAGAAGAGACCACCGCCTGCCCCTCGGCCTGTCGGCGCGAGGGCGGGAGCTCCCGAAGCACGGCGTAGAGCGCGAGCTCCATCTGTGCCTCGCTCTGGGCCGAGGCGAGCGTCGCGCGCTGCCCAGCCCCCCACCCTGCCCAGGTGCCGTCGGCGCCCTCGCGGCCCTCACCCCGGAGCCGTCGCATGCGCTCGTCGATACGATCCGCGATCCACCGGGCGTACTCTTCGCGAGGGAGCTCCACGCGTAGATGGAGATCGCCTGAAGCGACGCCCGCCTCTGGACCAAGTTCGACGCGATGTAACGGCGACCGCTCCGGGAACAGCAGCTGACGCTCGCGGTCTCCCAGGCGATCGGGGTCGCCGTTGTAGCCAGGCTCGGCGCCGGGAAGCTCGGCGAGCACCAGGAGAGCTGCACCGTGGAAGGCGGCCTCACCCACGACGCTCGACACCAGCTCGAAGCTGCTGCCCTCTGCGTCAGTCAACCACACACCCTGGGCCCCCGCGGCCTGCCCCCCCCCTCCCTGGGTCCCCTGGCGTACGGTAAAGGCGATCCGCTCGCCGTCTGGGGACCACGTCGGGCGCTCGGCCCGGTGCGCCGGCGTGATCGAGTGCGACACACCACCGCCTTCGCCAAGGCTGGCGACGTGAAGGCGCCAGCTCCCATCACGTTGAGACGAGAACGCGATCCGCTCGCCGTCTGGCGAGAGCGCCGGCCAGCGGTCGGCTCCCCAAGCCACGGTGAGCCGTCGTTCCGCCCCGGCCGGATCACGCAGCCAGATGTCTGCCCTCTCTGAATCCCCTCGGACGAAGGCGATGCTCCCGTCTGCCGCCACGGTGGGCTCGAAGTCAGGCTCCGCCGAAGACGTGAGGCGCTCCGGGACGCCCTCTGGACCCCGGGGGCCAACGGCAACCCGCCACAGATCCACCGCATCTCCGTCCTGAGCCGAGAAGACGAGGAAGCGTCCATCGGGCGACCACGCCGGATCGCGCTCCCAGGAGCTCGTCGAGGTGATGCGTACGGGAGTCGCAGGCGCGTCGCCCTCTCCCCGGTCACCCTCCCGCAGGTCGAGCACCCACAGGTCGCCGCGCAGCTCCACGGCCAGGCGGCCGTCCCGAGAGATGGCAGGGCTTCGCGCGCCGTCTTCGATCAGCACGCTCGGGGGTGCTTGAAGGGCCGTCAGAAGCAGTAGTGGCAGGGTACCGATCATCGTCACTCCATGTTGGATCAGGCGGGTTCCAGAAGCTCCGGACCGTCATTCGCAGGTGAATTTACCCGGGTCGACACTGCAACCACCTCGAGGTCACCCTCATAAGGCTTGAGGAGGGCGTCGAGGTCCACAGCCTCAGCCGTGTGGTCGAGCCAGAGGGCGGCGTCGGCGGGAGGGATGATCACCGGCATCCGCTTATGGATCCCTGCGACGTCCGGACTCGCTTCAGTCGTGAGAATCGTAAAGGTGAACAACGGTTCCGAGCCCCGGTCCCAACACTCCCAGAGGCCCGCGAACCCCATGGGAATGCGGTCGGGCTGATGGATCCAGAAGGGCTGTTTGGGGCTCCCGTGCTCCGCTGGCTTCCACTCGTAGAACCCGTCTGCCATCACGAGGCACCGTCGCGACTGATACGCATACCGAAACGCCGGCTTCGTCGCCACCGTCTCGGAGCGGGCGTTGATCATGCGATTCCCAACCTGCGGGTCTTCGGCCCACTGCGGGACCAGGCCCCAGCGAAGCAGCCCCAGCCGGGTCCCCCGCCGATCGACCGCCAGCACGGGTGCCTCCTGCGTAGGGGCGATGTTGTACCGAGGTTGGTAATCGAAGGTGATCTCCGGAACATCGAAGACCTCGATCAGCTCGGCGGAGCTCGCCGTCAGCGTGTAGCGGCCACACATGGGCTCAGTCGTCCCGCAGCCGTCGATCGACGACGAGCCGTGCCTCTTCTTCGAGGTGCTTTCGATATCCGAGCAGGTGAAAGAGCTCCATCGCGAACCATCGTGCGACCCGTCGGTTGGCCACCAGCGCCCCGGTCCGGGTGGGGTGCCTGCTCACACCCGGAAGCCAATGCACGAATCGGTTCACCTTGAGCCTTCTCAGCACCAACGACACGCGCAGCCAGAACGGCGTGAACGCCTTTACGATGAAGAAACCGTCGTCTCCCAGTTCTTGATACAACGGCATGAGGATCCGGGCCCGCGCCGGAGACCGCACCTCACCCCGTCGATCGGTCGCCAACACCTCGCCCTCGGCCACGAACTGAAAATTCTCGAACCCGGGAAGCATCGCAAAGCCGTCTTCGGAGTCCACGTGATGGCGATGGCGCATCTCGAGAGCACGGGGAATCCCCTTCGTATCTCCAGCGAGCAACCGCCGGGCATCGCGGACCTCCCTCGGACACCCCACGAGCACACCCGCAGCATCGAGGGCAATCCACACTGCTGCAGCATGGCGGTCGACGGCGCGCTCCTCGCCGTGCTGTCCCCCCTCAAAAACGGCCGTGGCGTACCCCCTGCGGCCCAGGAACTCGAGCAGAGTTCCGTCGACGAGCTCCTCGAGCCCAAGGACCATGGGAACTGGGAGCGCCAGGGCAAATGCACGGTTCCTCAGCGTGTCGGAAACGGTTGAGAACGTGCCCCCGCACCCCGACGTCGTATGAAGGTCGAGCACACAGACATCACCGCGAGCCTCCCCGATGGCCGCTTCGATCGCCAACCAGAGCTCCCGTTGCTCCTCGTCCTCGCTGGTAACGGCCCTGGCCCGCATTCCGTTCGCACCCCGTATCGCGGCCATCCGGTCGGCGGTCCAGGCTCGGTTCAGATCGCGCGAAAGAAACCGCTTGCCCACCGCCAGCGCAGGGAGGTTTCCGGCGAGTGCGCGGAACTCACCCCGAAGCTCGTAGCCCCCTGAAGCCAGCTGCGTGAGCACCCGCTGAATGCCCAGCACCCCCGCGGGTTCGTTGCCGTGGAGTCCGCCGACGCAGATCAAGGTCGGTCCGGGCTGCTGTCCCCGAACACACCCCAGCGTTCGGGGGAACTCCCTGGGGGACATCACCCCTGCCGAGTCCGCCATCTCCTCTACCCGTGCCTGCGTCACTCTGCCTCGGCCAGCCTCTCTCCGAGCAGTTGGTATGCGAGCGGCATGAAGTCCCGTTCGCTCACCAGCCCGACCAGCTTTCCGTTCTTGCACACCGGGAGGCACGACACCTTGTGCTTCCTCATCAACTCCAGCGCCTCCAGAGTCGTGGTCTCGGGTTCCACGGTCACGGGGTCTTCCTCCATGATCATCTTCACCGGAGAGGTGTCTGTGGCCCCCCTGCCCATCTCCGAAACCATGCGGAGAATCGAGCGGTACGAGACCAGCCCGACCAATCGGTGCTCAGCATCCTCCACCGGAACGTGCCGGATCTGCTTTCGGTCCATGAGGAAGGCCACCATCTCCACGAGCTCGTCCTCCTGAACCGTGAAGAGCGAGGTCGTCATGTATTGCTCGATCTTCATGTACTTCCTTTGCCACTCCCCGGCCTCGGAGATCTCCGCGAGGGCCCACTCGTGCCCCGGCTTTCCCTCGGCCTGGCGATGCCACGTCGCCGCGGTCAGGGCGGTGAGGCGTTCTCCACGCGTCCCCTGACCCTTCATCGCCGAGAGCGACTTGATCGCCCAGATCGTACCGGTCTGCCGGCTCGCCACCCTCTCTTCAATGAGCCCCAGGTACGTATCAATGTCAGACGAATCCACCGAACCGGCGAGGCCCTGGCGGGCCAGCGGTATGAGCGTCTCGTTGATGAGCCTCGGAGCCGGAATGCTTTCTCCGTCTACCCAGTGGAATCCAGCGCTCAGCCCGTGCCGCGCTGCAGCAAGGAAGTTCGACTTGGCATCATCGAAGTCGATCCGCTTGGTGACGTCCCCATACTCTTCAGCCATCCCCAGCACGAGCCCAATCCAGAAAACCGCGTTGGCCACCTCATCGCGAATCGTTGGGCCCGCGGGCAGGGCGCGGCATTCGATCCTCAGATGTGGCTTTCCGCCACCCACCCCGTAGCACGGCCGGTTCCACCGGTACACTGTGCCGTTGTGGAGCTGAAGGGCCTTGAGCAGGGGCACCTCACCGCGCTCGAGCATCTCGAACGGATCTTCGTCGATCTCCTGAGCGATGAGGACCCTGAACGCTGCGATGTCACGCTGAAAAAGCTCGCTCACGGAGCTCTCCACCCAACTGTCTCCGAAGCGCACGCGGGGGGAGAGGTCTCGAAGATGCACCGACGAACTACGCGTATCGAGCGACTGCTGAAACAGCGCGATGCGGGTCTCGGCCCACAGCCTTCGTCCGAAGAGAAGCGGGGAATTCACGCATGACGCCAGCACCGGGCCGATGGCGAGCTGGGAGACGTTGTAGAGTCGAGCGAAGTCGTCCGCATCTACCTGGAGGTGCACCTGACAACTCGTATTGCAGGCCTCCAGCATCACGGAGTCATGCTCGATGTGAAGCTCGTCGGTGCCCTCGATCCTGAGGCGATACGTACCGCCCCGCATCTTCGTGAGGGCATCGTTGAGGGCGTGGTACCGCTCCCGCGGAGTAATGTTGTCGAGCGAGAGGTCCGACTTGGAGAGCGTCGGCAGGATGCCGGAGAGAACGACCTCCGCATCCTCGGCGCGGGCTGCCTCCTGGACCACCCCGACGAGCTCGGTGATCCGCTCTTCGAGCCAGGTGAAGCACTTCCCCTTCAGCTCTCTCGGCTCGAGGTTAATCTCGAGGTTGAAGCGGGCCAGCTCGGTGGTGAATGCGGGGTCGTCGATTCTTTCGAGCACCTCAACAGAGACCGGTGCGGGGCACCAGGCTTTGTTCACCAGAAAGAGCTCCTGCTCACATCCGAAGCGGCGAATTCCAGATTCGATCATCCCCCGATCCAGCATCGTTTCGAGGGCCTGCAAATCGGTGAGGAGGGCCTTGGTGAAGGTCCGAACTACATCGGGGCCCGTGTCTGAATCTACAACCTTGCCCATGCGCCCCCGGGGGACCGAAGTGAAACTTCACGAAGCACTCGCCAGTGTATCGGCCCGACCGGATCGATAACAAGGCGCTGGCCCGCATCCGCACTCAATCGAGGAAGGTCGCGATCGCCTCCAGGGGCTTCTTGGAGATCTCGGGCACCTGCGCATCCGAGGCAGGGTAGCCTACGACCAGCACCAGGAACGCCCGTTCGTTGGCAGGCCGGTCGAGAAGATCGTTGAGGAATCCCATGGGAGAAGGCGTGTGGGTGAGGGTGGCGAGGCCCGAGGTGTGGAGTGCGGTGATCAGCATTCCAGTCGCGATGCCCACCGACTCGGTCACATAGTAGTTCTTGCGGCGCGTACCGTCTTCGTTCACGTGATAACTCTCGGCGAAGACCGCAATCAGGTAGGGGGCGTCTTCGAGGAACGGCTTCTCGGCGTCGGTTCCCAGAGGTCCGAGAACCTCCAACCACTCCTCTGGCGCCCTCCCCGAATAGAACGCCTTCTCCTCTTTCTCGGCCGCGAGGCGAATCTTGTGCTTCAGCTCGGGATTCGAGATCACCACGAAGTGCCAGGGCTGCAGGTTGGCTCCGTTGGGAGCGGCCGCAGCGCCCTCGAGGCAGGCCTCGATGACCTCTCGCGGCACCGGCCGTGTCGAATAATCACGCACCGTCCGGCGCCTCCGCAGCTCGTCCCGAAACGCCTCTGCGCGCGCCGTCATCTCCTCGGGGGAGAGCTCGGGAAAGTCCTGAAGTGGAACGGAGGGACCGTGGGAACTCATGCGCCGCTGAGCATCCTGTATGCCTGAATGAAACCACCCTCATCCCGAACCGCAGCGAGAACCCTATCTGGCGACTCCCTGACAACGGACGACAGGAAGCGCAGATTCACCAGAGCAACCACCTCGACGTCGCTCAGGCGGATCCGACTCCACTCGGACCGTGGCCGGCCGGCGAACGCTCCATAGGCTCGGGCCAGGCGCGTACCCTCCGCACCGTCCGAGAGCCGAACGTAGAGGTCCGCGCTCCCGATGTTGTACCGGCCTGCGAGGTCCATCCACGAAGCCCCGGGTCCGTGCAGCGCCGCAAGCGCATCGGGCGATACGCCTGCCCTCCGGGCAATGAACAACACCACCGGAACCTCCTGAGGAGTGATATCCCACCGCCGAAGAATCCGGATCTCAGCCTGCGAGACGTCGTGGTAGCCTGCGACGGCGCGAAGATACGCCCCCCCTGCTTCCGAACCCGGTCGCTGAGCCTGGGCCGGAGCCCCCCCAAGCGCCAATATGAGTCCGCACAGCGTCAGTTGTCTCAAGCGCTTGTACATATACCCTCCCGCGACGAGATCCTCTTGTCCCTAATCTGCACCCATATGCACTCTTCGGGCCACCTCAGGAGACTCGAAAGTTGAGTACTGCCATTTTGGCAGTCCTTCTCCATCCAGTGTGGCACGGGTCTTGAAACATGAAACCCCCGACAGGCTTGCACACTCTGATGCAAGAAGCCGTGAGGAGGGGAGGGTGAAGATGAAGACCTACGAGAAGAACCAGAAAGAGGCGGTGGCCAAAGTTCTTCGGTCGGCCCACACCCAGGAAGTGCCACTCGACAGCGGAGGCATCGGCCCCGGAGACGATGTGGTCTTCGATTTCTCAGACCAGGAAACGACCGATTTGGGCGGTCTGTCACTGCTTTTAACCGCACAGCGGCTGGCCTCCGCGAAGAATCGGCGGGTGTGGATCAAGGATCTGCCCTACCATACGTGGCAAATCCTGATCGCGATGGGACTCAGCGAGCTGTTCCTGCGCTTTCCGCAGGCATACGGCCCCGTGGACTGAGCCCTGCGTGCTTCATCACGATGTGCCCTAGCACTGTCCCCCATGGAGGACACATGACGGTGATCCCACGATCTCCACGCTGGACACGCTGGACACACTAACGGGGATCCTGCTGCCTCCGTTCGTGCAAAATGCGGTCTACGCGGCTTCTCGCTGCAGCTAGGGGGGTGGTCGCCTCCGTATCCGCTTCCCGGAATATCTCCGCCAGCGCCCCGCGCAGGCTCGAGACCCGCTCCCGCAGCACACCCTCGTCAGAAACCCCCTGATGGATCAGCGCAAAGGCCATCGCTCCGCCGGCGTTGATCACATAGTCCGGCGCGTAGAGGATGTCACGGTCCTTCAGCGCCTGTGCATCTGCATCCGAGAGAAGCTGGTTGTTCGCAGATCCCGCGACGACGGCACACCGGAGCAGCGGAATGCTGCTGGGGTTCACGGTGGCTCCGATGGCGCACGGCGCGTAGACGTCGCACTCGGTCTCGAACATCGCCGAGGCGTCCACCACGCGACCGCCGACCTCAGCCGCGAAGGCGGTCGCCCGCTCGGCATTGAGGTCCACGACCAACACCTCGGCACCTGCCGCCGCGAGGCTCGTTGCCAACGGCGCACCGACGTCCCCCACACCCTGAACCAGCACCGAGCGCCCCGCCAGCTCCGCCGAACCGAAGCGATGCTCGAGAGCGGCCTGAATGCCCACGAAGACGCCCAGTGCCGTGTACGGTCCGGGATCTTCGGGCTTCCCACCCGAGGGATCGAGGCCCACCACGTGTGGGGTCACCTGGGCCACGATCTGCATGTCGTCAGGCGTCGTGCCCAGGTCCTCGCCGGCATTGTATGAGCCGCTGAGGGTGTTGAGCAGCGCGCCGAAGCGCCTCAGCAGGCCCGCCCGCTCCGCACCCTCGAGGGGATGCGGGATCGCGAGCACCGACTTGCCACCGCCGAAGTCGAAGCCGATGGAGGCCCACTTGTACGTCATTCCCTCGGCAAGGCGAAGCGCATCCCAGAGACCATCCTCCGGGCGCTCGTACACCTTCATCCGGCATCCCCCCGTGGGTGCGCCCAGGGTATCGTCATGCAGAGCGACAAAGATCCACGCTCCGGTTGGGCGGTCGTAGCGGACTACCGCTCCGATCCCGTCCCACTCAGACAGCACCCCCCAGAAGTCAGGGGCACTCCGAACGCCGGCCTGGCTCATCGCCTTCTGCCTCCCTCGCCCTCCACGATCTCCGTGTAGCTCTCTGGGTTCCACACTGGGCGGGCGTCGTTGTCGGCGATTTCGAGGCCAAGGAAGTAGACCAACTGGACGATTCTGGTCGCCTTCTCGAAGTCGATCTTCTCGATCTGGTCGGAGGGACGATGGTAGTCGTCGTGAACCCCGTTGAAGAAGAACAGGATCGGGATTCCCTGCCGGGCGAAGTTGTAGTGGTCCGACCGGAAGTAGAAGCGCTCGTCGGGCCAGAGATCGTCGATGGCGGTCATGCCCAGCTCCGGGTGAGCCATGTTCACGGCGTTGAGCGTCTCGCCGAGATCGGAGTGCTCCTTACCGATCGCCACGATCGTGTCGGGCCAGTTCCTCCCGATCATGTCCATGTTCAGGTTCGCGACGACGGCATCGGTCGCCACCGGCATGTGGCCGGCGAAGTACCGGCTCCCCAACAGACCGCGTTCCTCACCGCTCACGAGGAGGAAGATCAACGACCTCCGTGGGGGCGTCTCCATCGAGGCGAAGGCCTCGGCAAGCTCAACGACTCCGATCGTCCCCGAGCCGTCGTCGTCGGCACCGTTGTAGATGCTGTCGCCGTCTACTGCACGGCGAATGCCCACGTGGTCCATGTGGGCGCTGAAGACGATGTACTCGTCCTTGAGCGTGGGATCGCTTCCCTCGAGCACGGCAACCACATTCGGCGCCGAAAGGGGCTCTCCTGCATCGTCGGTGGGGGGCGTCTCCATGACATCCCCCAGGGAGTACTTCTGCAGGTAGCTGCCGTCGTCGCCCATGGGCTCCAGCCCCATGGCCTCAAACTCCCCTGCAATCCAGGCAGCCGTCGCATCGAGTCCCGGGCTCGGCGTGAACCGGCCCGACATCGAATCATGGGCAATCACGCCCAACCGACGGGCGTAGTCGTCCTGGTTGATCGAGGACACCGCCGCTGCCATATCGTCTGCAAGCGAATTCGCCTCGGAATCCGCCCCGCCATCCGCCCCGGTACAGCCGAAAATTCCAATCGAAAGCACCGCACCCGCTACCACCGCTCCGCGCATCATCCCAGCTCCAGTTCCGAAGTTGTTATTGAGAATCCAGGGGCGACATCACCCGCATGATCGGGTACGCCTCGCCCTCACGAATAAAGAGATCAAGAATCGCCCAGTTCAGGAACCCATCGTCTGCCCGCGGTTCCAGTAGATGGAAGACGAGTCGGCCGAGGGGCTGGGTGAGTGAGACCACCACCGTGCCCGCCGTGAGCTCCACATCCGCCTCCTGGTACGTCCCCCACACCTGACGCTCGTTGCGGTCCTGGAAGACCCGTGGCGAGGCACTCGTCGAGTCGATCATGAACCGCTGCACCCGCGCCGGCCTGGCCTCCTCGAGGCGTGTCATCACAACCCCGTGGTTCTCCAGAAGGCCGATCACCTCGACCATGTCCCCTGGGATCAGATATGCGGAGGGAGCGACCTCGGTTTCCGTGGCCTCAAAGGTCCCGAACTCGAGCATGGGTGTGGGCACCTGCACATCCCTGCGCAGGAGCATCACCTCCCCGGTTACCGGGTGCGCCTCTTCGTCCACCTCGCCCATGAGGATTTCCACGGTGACCGGATCCTGCGCAAACCCCGACCGGGTGGAGAGCACCATGCCCGGAACCTTAGCCGCGTCAGCTGCCGCGGTTACCTCACGGATCTCTGCCGTGTGATCCTGAGCGAAGTTCAGGATCTCTTCCACAAAGTAGAGCGTGGCCAACACGCGGTCCTCGAAGGTGGCGTACGCATACGCCTCAGAGAGGATCGCGATGCGATTCCGCAGCCCCACATAGTTGTTGTTGAAGCGGGGACGGTGGTCGAAGGTGTACCACCCCATCGGTGCCGTGCCTCGACGGTCGGAGGCATTGCCGTAGTAGTAGTAATCCCACCCTCGCTTTTCCTTTACAGTCGCGGTCACCGTCGGCAGCCAGTCTTCCCTGAGCAGGCGGATGATGCCCGCATCTACGTCGGGGTGAAGAGGCGGCGAATACGTCAGGTGATACCCATGGCGCGAGCCGTCGGTGGTGTGGAGATCGACGGCAACGTGGGGGTCGTACGCATTCATCATCCCCACCAACGCGCGTGCCTCGGGAGAGGCCAGCTTCATGTGGTCTCGGTTGAGGTCGAGTCCCTGGGCGTTCGGACGCTGTCCCATACCGCCGACCGGACCATTCTGCCTGGGACGGTTGGTAAGCTCGACGCGTTCGTTTCCATCTGCGTTGTAGATCGGAGCCACGAGCAGCACCAGGTCGCGGGTCCAGTCAGGATATTCTCCCTCTGCCCAGTCCCGCAGAAGCATGAGAACGGCCTCCTTCCCCGGCACCTCGCCTCCGTGGATGTTGCCCTGGATGAAGACGCGGACCTTGCCGCTGGCGGCCACAGCCTCGGGCGAGGCATCCGCGACATCCCCTACCACGAGCAAGGGCATATCCCGCCCCTCACCGGTCGTACCGAACGAGGTGAGGTGGATGCGAGGGTCGCCCTCGGCGAGCGCCGTGGAGAACGCCATGACGTCGTCGTAGCTGCTGGTCTCGCGGAAGTCCGAGGCCTCAGCCCTCGTCAGGAGGTCCGAAAAGTCGGGTGGGGCGTCCGAGGCGCATGCGCCCAGGAACCACACACAGGAAAGACCAATCCACTGAGCCGTCTTCATCCCCGTCTACCTCTTTCTGGAACCGAGCGCGCGCGCGTCATCTGACAGCGACCGGGCAACGTAGTGCCGACCCGCGAATCTCTCCAGATGCAGTCGCTGAAAGAGGCGCCCTACCGGCGCGGCCGGAGGCGGTCTACATGCGCCCCGAGCTCATCGAAGGACATGGCTCCGCGCACGGCCAGTACGCCCTCGTCGCGCACGCGAAAGAGCTGGCTCCAGCCGTCGGGGAGTGGGTCGCGCTCGAAGAAGTTGCGTACCTCCGAGAGGCCGGGTCCACCGTCCGGCGCATCGGAGCTCGGCACGAGCCAGAACTCCAGGCGTCGACCGTCTTCGAGCACCTCGACGTACCTCCGTACGAGGCCCAATCCATCGACGATCCCCAGACCTTCGTTCTCGAAGGTGCGAGGTCGTTCCCACCTCTCCCTCGCCTCTGGCGCGTCGTCGAAGGAGGCGGCGTTGAGGTCCACCGGCAGCGTGGGGGAGAGCGGCAGCGTGGGGGAGAGCGGCGCCCGGTTCGAGCGGGCCCCGGCCCCAGTCTCTTCTGCCGCGGCCAGCTCACGAAACGCACCAGAGGGCACGACCGCCCCAGAGGAAACGGCCGCCGCAGAAACGTCCGCGAGGGCCCTCGCGGGCGCCGGCTCCGCCACCGCGACCCGCGTCGGCGGGCGTTACCGCTCCCACATCCGCCACCGCATCCACCACATCTGCGGCATCTGCGGATGCCTTCCCGAGTGCCGAGGCCGACACCTCAGGGGAGGACAGCCCCTCTGCGACGATCAGGCTCCGCTGGGGCTCCTCCTGAGGAGTCGCGACCTGCCTCAACTGGTCGAACGTCCCCGCCGGGCGCGCCGCAACCCGAAGATCGCGAGCCACCCAACCAGCGCCGAGCGCCACGATGATGGATGCGGCCCAACTCAACTGCACGAACACGCCCGGCGCAGAGCGGGGGCGCGCTTGCCGGGGCGGCGCATCCTCGACCCCGGCTTCAGCGGCGGTAGCGCGGGCCCTCAGGTCATCCAGCGAAGCGAGCTCGAACCCCGACGGAGCCGTGTCTTCGAAGAGGCCATGAGCGGCAGTGCGGACAACGCGGTGCTCCTCCAACCGACGCTCGCATTCGTCACACGTCGGGAGATGCTCCTCTACCCACCGAGCGTCCTCAGCCGGGTAGGCGTCGAGAGCGTTGTCGAGATACGCATTCAGCAGGCCGTCATCGATGTGCTGCATCTTTGCCCTCCATCTCCTCATGGGCCCGCACGAGCCGCTTACGGGCCCGTGCCAATGTCGTTCCTATCGCGCCGGGCGAGAGGCCGGTGGTCGCCGCGATCTCGGTGTAGTCATGCCCCGCATCCCAGAGCAGAAGGACCTCCTGATCGGATTCGCTCAACGTTTCGAGCGCCCTCCTGAGCGCGGCCACCTTCTCCGCGCGTTCCAGGTCCCTGTCCGGATCGTTCGGCGAGACACGATCCGAGGCCTCCGCAGTGAGCAAGGTCAAATGCTTTCTCCGGCGTATCGCCGTTCTAGCTTCATCCCTGGCGAGATTCCCTGCGACGGTAAACAGCCAGGCTCGCGGCTGGTCCGGCCTCTCGCGCAATGCTCGCACGAACACCTCCTGAGCGAGGTCCCGCGCACGCTCCACGTCCCACACCTTGCGGTGCAGGAAGCGAACGAGATCGGGAAGCGTGCTCCTATAGAGAGCATCCCAGTCGATGTCTGTACTCACGCGCTGCCTCCGGATGGTCAGCGGGCATCTCGCCCTTCACACTGCATGACGTTTCAACCGGTTGGTCTTGCACATTCTACTGGTGTACCAGGTCAGAAGTCATTTTTCTAAAAAGAGCGGAGGGTGGCAGCAGCCACCCCCCGCGTCGTTCCGACTTCACTCCCACTCACCTGAAACGTCAGGTCGTGTCGAACCCGGACTCTTTCAGCTCCGCCTCGTGTTTCGCCCTGAGCACATCTTCCTCGTCGACCACCTGACCATCGAACAGATGGATCGAACGGTCCGCCACATGGGCGTAGCGAGGATCGTGCGTCACCATGCAGATCGTGGCGCCGTCGGCGTGTAGCTCCTTGAGGAGTCCAATCACGGCGTTGCCATTCTTGGAATCCAGGTTACCCGTCGGCTCATCGGCAAGCAGGATGAGGGGCTTACCCACGATCGCCCGGGCAACCGCCACGCGCTGCTGCTGACCGCCGGAGAGCTGGCTCGGATAATGGCTCATCCTGTGAGCCATGCCCACACGGTCGAGCGCCTCATGCACACGCTCTTTTCGCTCGGCGCCCGCCATCCCCCGGTAGGTGAGTGGCAGTTCGACGTTCTCGAAAACCGTCAGATCACCGATGAGGTTGAATGCCTGAAAAACGAACCCGATCGCCTGGTTGCGGATCTTGGCCCGCTGCCCTGCGGAGAGCTCAGAAACAGGCTCTCCGTCGAGCTCGTACGTGCCGCCCGTCGGAGAATCGAGGAGACCCAGAATCGACAGGAGGGTCGTCTTGCCGCACCCGGAGGGCCCGGCAATCGAGACGAATTCCCCACTCCTGATATCCAGGTGGATCCCGGAGAGGGCATGGGTCTCGACTTCTTCCGTGTAGAACACCTTGCTGAGTCCATCGAGATGGATCAAAGAATCGCCGCCACTGGATTCCATACGTCGGCTCCTGACCAGGGTAAACACAAGACAACGCTCTGCCTTCCGAAAGGGGAGGACGGACCCTGTCCCGTGAAGGTTGCAGGGCAACACGCCGAACGACAAGGCTGGTGTTCGGATTCCAGCGGGGTCCCTTCCATGGATCCCCATGGCAAATCATACTGTAGCGTACGCACCCTTCAGCGTACGCACCCGCGAGTTCCGCTTTGTCTGAACGCGCGATCACACCAGCGGAGGCTGCCTCGGCGCCATGGAATGGATTACAACCCCGGAGGCCTGGGTCGCCCTCGCGACGCTCACCCTCCTCGAAATCGTCCTGGGCATCGACAACATCGTCTTTATCTCGATCCTCGCCGATCGACTGCCGGCGGAGCAGCAACCCCGCGCACGGCGGGTCGGGCTGCTCCTTGCGATGGGCACCCGGATCCTCCTCCTGCTCTCCATCACCTGGATCATGCGGCTCACCACGCCGCTCTTCGCGCTCCTTGGCCATGCGGTCTCCGGGCGAGATCTGGTATTGATGGCGGGAGGCATGTTCCTCCTCTCCAAGGCCACCCGCGAGATTCACCACAAGCTCGAGGGTGAGGACGCGGGAGAACGATTTGGAAAGCAGGTGAGCTTCCTTGCCGTCCTCGTGCAGATCGCCCTCCTCGACATGGTGTTCTCACTCGATTCGGTGATCACTGCGGTGGGGATGGCAGAAGATGTCGGTGTGATGATCGCTGCCGTGGTCCTTTCGGTAGGCGTGATGATGGTCTCCGCCGAGCCCCTCGGCAGCTTCGTTTCAAAGCATCCAACGGTCAAAATGCTCGCGCTGAGTTTTCTGCTTCTCATCGGAACGACACTCGTGGCAGAGGGTGCTGGCTTTCACATTCCGAAGGGGTACATCTACTTCGCGATGGGCTTCTCTGTGCTGGTTGAGGCCTTCAACCTCAAGGCCCACGGTGGCAAGAAAGCTCCCCCCGGCCTTGCCGACCCCGGGTGATCGTCGATCTTTGTTGCGGCCCAGGCCGAGAATATCAACCCATCAAAGGATTCATCATGAACGTTATCGATCTCAAGAGCCTTCTGGCCCTCGGGCTGGTTGCTGCCGTCGCGGCATGCGGTGGAGCAGACGAAGCCCCCGCCGAGGCTGAAGCACCCGCGGAGGCTCCCGCCGTTGAAGCGGCAGCGCCTGCAGCGTTGGACATTGACCTCCCCGAGGGCGTCACCTCCGAGATGGTCGCTCAGGGTGAGCAGATCTTCGCCGGAGCCGGCGTGTGCCAGGCGTGCCACGGCCCGGGCGGAAACGGAAGCATGGGCATCGCGCCCGACCTCAGCGATTCGGAGTGGCTGAACATCGACGGGTCATTGGAAGCCATCGCCGGGCTCGTCATGACGGGCGTGGACTCACCGAAGCAGTTCGCGAGCCCGATGCCACCCAAGGGCGGATCGGCGATCTCTGACGAAGAGGTTCAGGCCGTGGCTGCGTACGTCTGGACGCTCAGCCAGGGCGGCTGACCCAACGACGGTAGGATTGTACGGCGCAGGATGAACAAAGAGAGGGCCGACCCCGCCGGGGGTCGGCCCTCTCTTATTGGTGGTCCTGCCGGATTCTCCCTACCTCACTCGGCGACGGCCAGTCGGGGAGCGGCGAGGTACATCGCGTCACGCGCCATCCGCCGAAGTGACTCGGCGATCTTGGCATCCCCTTCACCCTCTGCTCGGTATGCGGCTCGCATCAGGTATCGCACCCTCTCTTCTACGGCCATCATCACCCTCCCCTCCCGCGTGGACCCCTCCCTGGGGTTTCCGACCCTCACATATTCTTACGATCGGTCGCGGATTTTGTTTCCCTCGCCGGGTCGGATGCAGCGGCTCACCCCAATCCTTCAGGGCACATCAGAAGGTCAGGGGCCTCCAGCCAGTCCAGCCCGGGCCCCTCACAACCCGGCCCGGCTTCGCGCCGGTGTGTCGTCCATCTCGGATCACACCGATGCCGTTCACGAAGACGTCGCGGATTCCCTCAGAGAGCTGGTGCGGATCTTCATACGTAGCCCGATCACCAACGGTCTCGGGATCGAAGATCACGATGTCTGCGAAAAAACCCTGCTTGAGCAGGCCCCGATCACGAATCGAGAGGCGGTCTGCGACGGCCGACGTCATCTTCCGAATGGCGTCTTCGAGCGGGATCACACCCTCGTCGCGCACGTACTTCCCGAGGATGCGTGGGAAGGTGCCGTAGCTGCGCGGGTGAACCAGAACGGTGGTCGTCTCTGGGTTCACTCCCCCGGCGTCGGTTCCGAACTTCATCCACGGTGCCTGAAGCTGCATGCGGACGTTTTCTTCGCTCATCAGGAAGTACACCGAGCCGACCCGCTGCCGCTCCGAGAGTACGAGATCGAAGGCGGCGTCGACCCAGTCCTTCTCCATATCCTCCGCTATCTCAGACAGCCTCATCCCGGAGTACTTCCGGTTTTCCTGCTTCTCTACGCCAAGGATCAGGACCCCCTCGGCCGTCGCCAGGCCGCAGAGGTTTTCCCATGGCACCGTCTCGCTCTCCATCTCGACCCGCATGCGAGCCCGGGCCTCGCTATCGGCGAGATTGGCAAACAGCCGGCCATCGGCAGACGCCCAGGGAGGGAAGCAGGCTGTGAGGCCCGTCGAGCCCGCCGTGTAGGGGTACATGTTCGCCTGAATATCCACACCGGCGGCCCGGGCGGAGTCGATCTTGGCGACAGCCATGCGGGCCTTGTACCAGTTGCGCTGCCCGCCGGCCTTCAGGTGGTAGATCTCCACCGGCACGCCGCCCCGGCTCCCGATCTCGATCGCCTCGTCGATCGCCTCCAGAAACTGATCGCCCTCAGACCTCATGTGCGTGATGTAGACCCCGCCGTACGGAGCCATCGCCGCTGCGATCTGCCCCAGTTCTTCGGTAGAAGCGAAGTTCCCGGGCGGGTAGATCAGAGCTGAGGCGAGTCCGAACGCCCCATCCTGCATCGCGCGGCGCACCACCAGCTGCATCGCCGCGAGCTCGCGCGCGTTGGCAGCCCCCATGCGGCTTCCTGCTCCGTAGGTGCGCACGGTCGACGCCCCCACGAACGACCCCACATTGCTCGACACCCCGTGTCGCTCCATCGCGGTCAGCCAGGCGTCGAACCCGTGATCTCCAGACAGACGTCGCGTGAGCCGCTCGGCGGGCGTGTCGTCGTCTTCCACCGGGCCCAGCGACTCTGGGTTGACGGGCGCATTCGTCGTCCCCTCGCCCAGAATCTCGGTGGTGATCCCCTGCGAGACCTTGGAGACGACCTTTCCATCCCCATTCAGGAAGGAGAAGCGGGAGTGGCCCTGAATATCGATAAACCCTGGCGCGACCACGTGTCCCTGCGCGTCGATGCGCTGGCGTGTGGTCTCGAACCGCAGCATCCCGCGGGGGACGACAGCGTCGATGCGATCGCCACGGATGCCGATGTCTCCATAGAACCAGCCGGAGCCGGTGCC
>JAZDDA010000151.1:0-2110 GCA_036679625.1 Gemmatimonadota bacterium
CGTTCGTGGGGCCGCCGAAATGGCACTTTCCCTTAGCGCAATCGAGCGCAAGATCCTGGACTACATGGTCCAGTACCTTCGCGCGAACACCTATCAGCCGTCGATTCGCGAAATCGGGGAACGTTTCGGTATCAAGAGTACGAAGACCGTGTCCGAGCATTTGCAGGCTCTGGCCAACAAGGGTTTCCTGGAGCGCGATCCCTCGCGTTCGCGCGGCGTCAAGATTCTAGGCGTCGATCTCAATGCGCAGACCGTCTCGATCCCGTGCTATCTGGAGCTTCCTCAGGACCGCAATGGAATTCGCACCGACCGCGCCGAGATGTACCTCTCGATGGACCGTCGGCTCGCGGGGGCGAAGGGCGCATTCTTCGTGAAGGCGAGGGGTGATGAGTTGGCAGCTGTTGGCGTCGCCGATGGTGACTACGTACTCGTCGAGCCCACCGAGCCGGATGAACTCGAGGACGGATCCGTGGTCGCGGCGCGCCTCGGGCTCGAGTCGGAGTACTTCCGGTACTCACGCAACGGTAAAGGCGCGTACCTGGCGGGTCTTCAGGCCGGATCCATGCGAACCCTCGTCGAGGATTCCCAAACCGCTCCGATTCTCGGACGGGTGGCTGCGCTGTACAGGCGGATGGACGGGACTTCGGTCCTGGTCAGCACCACCGCGCACTAAGCCGGCCGGGCTTCTTCTCGCCGCCGCACGGTAGCGATGACCAACACATCTTCCTTCCCCTTTGCGGCGACGCCAGCATTGCCGGAGGACCGCCTGTGGATGGCACGTGCGCTCGAGATGGCACGTGTCGCCGCTCAGCGAGGGGAGGTTCCGGTAGGCGCGCTCGTCGTGGCCGATGGGCGCTTCGTGTCTGAGGCCCACAACCAGACGGTAACCCGCGCGGACCCGACGGGTCATGCAGAAGCGGTGGCACTTCGAGAGGCGGGTCGGGCGAGGGGTGATTGGCGCCTGACCGGCTGCACGTTATATGTCACGCTCGAACCCTGCACGATGTGTGCAGGTGCCATCGTGCTCTCACGCGTGGAGCGTGTCGTGTACGGAGCGAGCGACCCGAAGGCCGGAATGGTTGGGAGCCTGGGAAACCTGGTGCAAGACCAACGGCTGAACCATCGCGCCCTCGTGACTCCCGGGGTGCTTGGGGATGCGTCGGCGTCGCTGCTCAGAGCCTTTTTTGTGGAGCGGCGCCAGGGATAGTGTTCCGTTGTTGAATTTCACGGGCCGCAGGCGGCGGCCGATGTGGTGGATGTCACGGCGCGTGGGGTTGGCGCTTTTGGCATCCGGCCTGGTCTCGGTGTGCCGGCCGGTCACAGCGCCCCCTCCTGCACGGCCTGCTGCTGACGACGCGGCGCCCCGAGCCGTCTCCGATGCCACCGTCCGGGCTTCTCCGACGATCCGGGGGGCGACCCCCGCAGTGGGGGAGGTGAGGGGGCTCTGGGTGGTGCGCACGACGCTTCGCCACGCCGACTCGATTCGCGTGATGGTCGAGCGAGCCGACCGGGCGGGATTCAACACGCTGCTGGTTCAGGTCCGTGGGCGCGGGGACGCCTACTACAGGAGTGAGCTGGAACCTCGGGCTGAAGGGCTGGTCGGCCCCAGAGGATTCGACCCCCTCGCATTGGTGATTCGCGAGGCCCATGCTCGTGGCCTGAAGGTTCACGCCTGGGTCAACACCTATCTGGTGGGCGGCCTCGGGGCTCTACCGGCCTCGCCCGATCACATCATCCGCTCCCGGCCGGACCTGCTCGGTGTGCCTCGGGCGTTGGCTCTTGAGCTTTACTCGCTCGACCCCACCGACCCGAGCTACGTCCCCGCGCTTCAGGACTACGCGCGCCGGAACCGGGAGACGGTCGAGGGAATCTTCGCAGCTCCGGCGCACCCTGAGGTAAAGGAGCGGCTCGCCCGGGTCTGGATGGAGCTGATCGAGGGGTACGACCTCGATGGGCTTCACTTCGACTACCTGCGGTATCCCGGGCTTCAGTTCGACTACTCGCGCGCGAGCTTGCTCTCGTTTCGCAGCTGGGTGCTGAGGCGCCTGAGCCCGAGGCGGAGGCAGGAGCTGGAGGCGCTGCACGCAGAAGATCCGCTGGCCTACGTGGA
>JAZDDA010000152.1:0-106103 GCA_036679625.1 Gemmatimonadota bacterium
CCCCTCAGAAAATGCGTCTGAATCCGTGGCTGTCGGAGAGTCTCCGGTACAACCGGCCACCCCCGAAAGAACAGCGATGCTCACAATTGATGCTTTGCAAGAACCTCTCATGTCAAACTCCCTTTGGCAGATTGGGAATGAAGTACAGGAAGGTTGCTCCTTCCGGTCAGGACGGATTGGGCGAGTCGCAATTCCTTTCACTTGCATCGAGAACGCGGATCTCGGCACCGGCCGAGATCCCCACGCCTCGCGTAGGCAACGGGTTGAGAAATATGTGTTGCCGGGGGGGGGGCGTACTGCTCCGACTCACGCACACTAATTACCAAGTGCGACACGGACAAGGGGTCATGCGGATATACATTTTTCTGTCCTTGGGGCTTCACGCTCTCCCGTCTGGAGTCGGCAAGCCCCCTGACCGCTTCGGTATAGCTGCTGGCGCTTGCAGGTACCCTTGTGAATTCTGTAACTTGCCGGTCCGCATCGCACCCATTCCGGTGCCGTTGGTCGCACGAGCCGGACCCACACTTCGAGTTCAGGATCGATGTCATGAGCGAATACATTCACGCCGTCGTCCCCGACGATGGTGAGCAGATCACCGTTCAGGACGGGAGCCTCGTGGTTCCCGATCGGCCGATCATCCCCTTCATCGAGGGCGATGGGATAGGCCCAGACATCTGGCGGGCCACTCAGGCCGTGGTCGATGCAGCCGTCGAGAAGGCGTTCGAGGGTGAACGGCGTATCGCCTGGATGGAGATCCTGGCCGGCGAAAAGGCGGAGCAGGAGGCCGGTGAGTGGCTTCCCGAAGAGACCTTCGCCGCGCTGCGCGAATTCAGGGTCGGGATCAAGGGCCCGCTCACGACTCCGGTCGGTGGGGGTATTCGATCGCTGAACGTCATGCTGCGGCAGGTGCTCGACCTCTACTCCTGCGTGCGCCCGGTGCGGTGGATCAAGGGAGTACCGTCCCCCATGAAGGAGCCGGAGCGCCTCGACGTCGTGATCTACCGCGAGAATACAGAGGACGTGTACGCGGGGATCGAGTGGGCGTCGGGCACGGCCGAGGCCGAGCGTGTGCGGCGTTTTCTCGTCGACGAGATGGGAGCCGAGATCCGGGAGTTCAGCGGAATCGGGATCAAGCCGATCAGCCCCTTCGGAACCAAGCGGCTCGTCGCCGCTTCTATCCGGTACGCCCTCGAACGTGGCCGTCGTTCGGTTACGCTGATCCACAAGGGCAACATCATGAAGTACACCGAAGGAGCGTTCCGCGACTGGGGATATGAGGTCGCTGCCGCCGAGTTCGCAGACGAGACCGTGCCGGAGTCTGAAATCTGGGACGGGGCTGAGGCCGATGGACGAATCGTGATCGGAGACAGAATCGCCGACGCGATGTTCCAGCAGGTGCTGTTGCGTCCCGACGAGTACGACGTGCTCACCACCCCGAACCTCACAGGGGACTTTCTCTCCGACGCGTGTGCAGCACAGGTCGGGGGCCTGGGGATGGCACCCGGCGCCAACATCGGCGATGATGTCGCGCTCTTCGAGGCAACCCACGGCACCGCTCCGAAGTACACCAACCTCGACAAGGTGAATCCGGGATCGCTCATCCTCTCGGCGGTCATGATGCTCGAGCACATGGGGTGGGACGAGGCTGCGGGCCTCGTGAATCGGGGTATTGAGGGAGCCATTGCCGCGAAGACGGTAACGTACGACCTGGAGCGACAGATGGAGGGCGCCACTACGGTGAAGACCTCCGAATTCGGGCAGGCCATCATCGACCACATGTGATCAACGGAAGCGTGAAATGATTGTTACCCACCTTCATGGTGAACCGTCGCAGGAAGACGTCCCGATTCTCGCCTTTCCCACCTTTTCGGAGGAGGAGCCGGGTGAGTTCGAGGTGCAGCTCGACCAGGCTCTGGGCGGTGCCTTGGCGCGTGCGCGTGCAGCGGGCGATCTGACCGGACGGGCCGGCGAGACGGTAAAGCTGTACGGCCCGGAGGCCGATGGGCCGCGTCGCATTCTGGCGCTCGGGGTCGGACCCCGGGCGAAGTACGACCTCGAAGTGATCCGCCGTCTTGCGGGGCGCGCCGTCCGAAGTGCCGAGGGGCTTCGCCTCGAGGATGCGTGTCTCCAGATAGAGGCGAGCGGTTCGGGCGTAGAGGCGAGTTGCCAGGCGGCGGCAGAGGGCGCTGTGATGGCTGCGTGGCGCTATACCGAAGCCAAGAACGAAGCGGCCGAGGGGGCCCCCCCGCTCGACTACCGGGTGGAGAGACTCGCCGTCGTGTGCGAGGGACCCGAGAACGAAGTCGAAGACGGGCTTCGGGCCGGAATGGCCGTGGGCTCCGGGGCGAATCTCGCCCGGATTCTTCAGTCGCGTCCGGGAAACGTCGCGACACCCACGCACCTTGCCGAGCAGGTCGTGGAGATGGGTGCTACCTGCGGGTGTGACGTCACGATCCTGGGGCCGAAGGAAATCCTTGCCGAAGAGATGCACGCTCTGCTCGCTGTATCACGTGGCTCTGTCGAAGAGCCGAGGTTCATCGTGATGCGTCACGAGGGTGGAGCGAAGGGCGAGGCGCCGCTGGTACTGGTAGGGAAGGGACTCACCTTCGATGCGGGTGGGATCTCGATCAAGCCCGCCTCCGGCATGGAGGAGATGAAGTACGACATGTCTGGTGGAGCGGCGGTGATCGGCGCGATGCAGGCCATCTGTGAGCTAGAGGTGCCGCTGAACGTCGTGGGTATCGTGCCATCGTCGGAGAACCTCCCCTCCGGTTCAGCGATGAAGCCTGGGGATATCATCGACACGCGCGAGGGAAAAACGGTGGAGGTGGTCAACACCGATGCCGAAGGGAGGCTGATCCTGGCCGATGCGCTCTCCTACGCGCAGACGCTGGCCCCCCGCGCGATCGTTGACTGTGCGACGCTGACCGGAGCCGTGGTGGTTGCGCTCGGGAACGAAGCGATCGGCCTCATGGGAAACGACGAGACGCTTATCGAAGAACTCAGGGCCGCCGGCAATTCATCCGGGGAGCGCGCTTGGCCGCTCCCTATGTTCGACGAGTACCGGCGCCAGATCGACTCCGAGGTAGCCGATCTGGTAAATGTGGGCGGCCGCTCAGCCGGGTCGATCACCGCCGGCTGGTTCCTCCGTGAATTCGTGGGCGACATCCCCTGGGCCCACCTGGACGTTGCGGGTACAGCGTATGGCGAAGGTAAGCTGCCCTACCAGAGAAAAGGGGCGTACGGTGTTCCAGCCCGACTGCTTGTGGAATGGGTTCGGGGCCACACTCGTTGACCCTCAGGGGTAGGGTAGTTCAGGCGCTCCGGCCCATCCGCGGCGGGGCGCCTCGGCACAGGTGTTCGCTACTTGTCGCGGTATTCGTCATGGGGTTCTCCGTTCTTCTCTCGGGGGGCGCGTCGGCTCAGCTCCCCGACTCCGTGCAGGTGGTCGACACGCTCGCGGTCCAGGCCGACAGTTCGGCCTTTCCCCCAGACACGATTCCCGCGGTCGATACCATTCCCACGATTCCGTTTCGCATCCGAGCTGGGTTTGAGACAGGCGTGTGGGATTTCGATCGCGAAGAGATGTGGACCCGCCGGGCCCTGACGCTCGCGGAGCTGGTTGCCGAGGTTCCGGGCGTGATTCCCCTCAGGGGCGGGGACTTTGGGACGCCCCAGTCCGTTTCTTCGTATGCCGCTGTTGGGGGCCGTGTGCGGGTGTTCTGGGACGGTTTCGAATGGTCCCCCCTCGATGGCGCCACCCCGGACCTGTCACGCATTGGGCTCGGAGGCGTGAGCCGAGTGATCGTGGAACAGCGCGGGGACGAGCTTCGCATCCACATCTTCTCGTCGGATGCGCTCGATCCCAAGCCCCAGACGAGCCTCGAGATCGCGACGGGTGACCTTCGCACCAACGTTTTCCGCGGTGAAATCGTGCACCCGACTGCCTTCGGCGGCGCGATCGCTCTCTCCATCGACCGGATCGACACGCAGGGTCCCGGATTCGATGCTGCAGGGTCGCTGACGGGGGTCACAGCCCGGTATGTACGGCATTTCGGTAGAGGGGGCATCATCGCAGAGGTTCGGCGGTTCGATGCAGGCACCGACGTCGAGGCCTTTCCCGGGAGCAACGAACGCTCGGATTGGGCCATAAGAGGGCGTTGGGCCTTGTCGGATGCGCTCCTTCTTGCCACCGAGTTCGGACGTTCCTCGGTCAAGTCGAGCGGTGAGACGGGGGTATTCACGCCCTTGGACACGGATCGCAGGCAGGTCGGTGCCAGGCTCGCATGGGACGTGCCTCAGGCGTGGGCTCGGGTCGGGGTCCGCTCGCTCGGCGGCGACGGGCTTCCCAACACCGTGCTCTCCGGTGAGCTAGGGCTTCGGGCCGACGCACTGGGCTCGGTGGATGGTGAGGTCCTGCAGGAGTCGTGGGATGGCCGGAGTGTCAACTCGTTTCGGCTTCGCGCGAGCACCCGGCCGGTCGCGGGCGTGACGCTGTTCGCATCATTCGAAGACGGCACCCGAGGGGTTCCCTTCGTGCAGGGGTTTGAATCCGTCGCTCACCTGCGCGATTCGATCGACTCTTCGTTTCCGGGGATAATTCGTGTAGACTCGCTTGGACAACCTATTGCATTGCCTGTACTTCCGACTGCGCGCTTCACGTATCGCAAGAGCTTCAGAATGGGAGCCTCGATTGCCGCACGGGGCGTGAAGTTGAAGGGCGCTATCCTCTCCGTTCAGGCAGACTCGCTGCACCCTTCCGGACTGCGGCTCGACCGGGGAGGGCTGGTTCTTCCCGGCTCGAAGCGCACGGGATTCGAGGGTGGTTTGGCGTTTCCCCTACGCTACGGATTTGGCCTCGACGGGACCTACCGCCGGTGGGACGAGGAGTCGGTGTACCTCCCGAAGCAGCTGTGGGAGGGCGCCCTTACCTACCACGGCATCTTCAAGGAGTCCCGGAACCTGGAGGTTTGGGGCCGGCTGGGTGTGCAGGGCCACGATCCACTATTGCTCCCGATCGAAACTGCGACGAGTGTGCCAGGGGCGATCGAGCTTACGCGAATGAATCAGTTCGAAGAGTGGTTCGGGCTGATTCAGGTCCGGGTTGTGACGGTGCGCATCTTCGTTCGCCTCGAAAACTTCATGGCCGACACCAACCTCGACTTTCCCGGCCTTGAACAGCCTCGCACGAGGACACTTTTTGGTGTACGGTGGGCGCTCGGGAACTGACCAGAATTTGATGGAATGCTGAAATGATGTTCGAACGACCCAACATCCGCCTGAGGACGAAGCGATGATTCGCAGTATGACCGGCTACGGCGAGGCCGAGGCCGATACCGAGTGGGGCAGTTTCAGGCTCGAGATCAAGACGGTGAATCACCGGTTCCTGAACCCGCAGATTCGCCTCCCGCACGGGTTTGCCCAATTTGAGCGCCTCATCCAGGGGTGGATTCGGGACCGATTCTTTCGGGGCCACGTATCCTTCTCGCTCTCGGTGGTACCGAGTGAGGACGCTGCGGCGGATACCGCCGGCCTGGACATCGAGTGTGCCCGTGCCTACGCGGAACAGCTCGGCGAGCTCAGGGATGCGCTCGGAATCGAAGGAGGCATCGAGCTCGCTCACCTCCTGCGCTTCGGGGACATCTTCAAGAAAATTGACACCAGGGTCGACCCGTCCGAGGTCGACCCCTCGGTGCTGCGGGAGCTGACCGATACGGCGCTCAAAGCGGTCGTGGCCCACCGGGACGAAGAGGGAGCGCGGCTCCAGGCGGATCTCGAAGGCCGCCTCGATGCCATGGCGAGCCAACTCGATGTCGTCGAGACCCGTGCGCCCGTGCGGCTGGACTCCGAGCGGGAGCGCCTGAGGGCTGCGATTGCAGAGCTGATCGGCTCGCAGGACGTCGATGAGGACCGCATCGCGCGGGAGATCGCCTACCTGTCTGAGAAGTGGGACATCAACGAAGAGTTGGTTCGCTTTCGCGCCCACATAGAGATGTTTCGGGAGGTTCTCGGACAGAGTGCCGTAGAGGGGGTGGGCAAGCGCCTCGGGTTCCTGGTGCAGGAGATGCACCGAGAGGCAAATACGATCGGCTCCAAGGCGAACGACCTCGAGATTGGCCACGCGTCGGTTGGCCTCAAGGAGGAGGTCGAGCGGTTGCGGGAACAGCTGGAGAATGTCGAGTGACGGACTCCGCACGCTCTGGAGTGCCTGTCGTTATCGCTGCTCCCAGCGGCACCGGCAAGACGACGATTGCCCGGACGCTCGTTGAACGGTTCGACCGATTCGTTTTCTCAGTCTCGGCCACAACGCGGCCCCCTCGTGAGTCTGAGCGGGACGGTGTCGACTACCGCTTCGTGTCCGAGGAGGAATTCGAGCGGATGAGGGTGGAGGGCGAGCTCATCGAATGGGCCGAGGTGCACGGCTATGCCTACGGAACGCCGCGGAGCGCGCTCGATGCTGCTGGATCTGGAGCGCACGTTGTGCTGGACATCGACGTTCAGGGTGCGGCCCAGATCCGGGAGCTGGTTCCAAACGCGGTGCTCATCTTCCTTCTCCCACCCTCGGGTTCTGTACTCCTGGCCAGACTCCGGGGGAGGGGTACGGAGGCCACGGAGGTGGTGATTCGTCGGCTCAAAGGCTCTCGGGGTGAACTCCACCGGGCTCGGGACTTTGACCACGTCGTCGTGAACGACGACCTGGAAAGGGCGATTCGCGAGGTTGTTGCGATTGTGGATGGGGTCCCCGACGGCGTTGAGGGCGTTACCGACCTCGATCAGGAGGTCATTCGGCTGCAGTCGGAGATCGATGCAGTGCTCAAAGAGGGCGTCTGAACAGCCATCCAGGGCCTTCACTCTGACCGCCCAGCTAGCTAACTTCGTTCCTGTCTTGGCGAATCCGGTATTCGACCCGGGCAGGCATGATCGATCTTGAAGGGGACCCGAGGAGAACGAATGCACGTTTTTACGCCTGACGACGTCGCCGAGCATAGCCATAGCAAGTATCTAGGGGTGCTGGTGGCTGCGAAGTACACTCGAGAGTTGAACGCGCTTCCCCGCGAGGTCATGCCGCTGGGTGAAGAGAAGAAGCTTACCACCCGGGCACTCGAGGCGCTCACCTCGGGTAAGCTCGAGTTCAGGCTGCTCGACCGGCGTCAACCCAAGTAGATCTGACCGCCCGGGTTAATCCTGGACAGGGTCTGAACCCCATGGGGCACACCCCCCTGACTCCGAGGCGCCCCTGGCAGGGGAGCCGCATCGTACTCTGCGTGACGGGCGGGATCGCGGCCTACAAATCCGTTCAAATCGCTAGAGATCTCACCCGCCTCGGCGCCCTCGTCGATGTCGTCATGACGTCCAGCGCAGAGGCCTTCGTGCGTCCACTTTCATTCGAGGGTGTGACCGGGCGCAAGGCGCTCGGGCCGATGTTCTCGACGGATGGCGCCGCCCTGCACATTCGTCTGGGCCACGAGGCCGACGCCGTGCTTGTGGCTCCTGCGACGGCGGACTTTCTCGCTCGCGCGGCGCACGGGCGTGCCAACGACCTGATCACGACCACGCTCCTGGCTACACGGGCACCCGTGGTCGTTGCGCCGGCGATGAACGATCTCATGTTCGGGCATCCCCAGACACAGCAGAACCTGAAGCACATCGAGGAGCAGCTCGGATACCGGGTTGCGGGTCCGGGAATCGGTCCGTTGGCCTTCGGCGAAGGAGAGGGACCGGGCCGCATGCTCGAGCCAGGCGAGCTCGTCGAGGAGGTGGGGCGCGCCCTCACCGGGCATGGACCCATCGAGGGGAAGCGGGTGCTCGTCACGGCGGGCCCGACCCGAGAGCCGATCGACCCCGTCCGCTACATCGGGAATCGCTCCTCGGGGCGCATGGGCTTTGCGATCGCTCAGGCCGCCTGGCGGCGGGGTGCTGAGGTGACGTTGGTTACCGGTCCGGTGGCGATCCCCCATCCCAGGGGTCCCGAGGTCGTGCAGGTCGAGACCGCGATCGAGATGGACGAGGCGGTGAGGCGTAACATCGCTCAGGCCGACATAACGATTTTCTCGGCTGCGGTAGCCGACTTTCGCCCTTCCGACGTAAACGCCCAGAAGATGAAGCGTGCGGATGCCGGGGGGGAGGTTCAGGTGCACCTCACCGAGAACCCCGACATAGCAGCGGGAACGCGCGAGCTCCGCAAGCCAGGGTCCGTGTGTGTCGGGTTTGCCCTCGAGACGGACGACCTTGTTGAGAACGCCAGCAAGAAGCTCGAGGCGAAGGGCTTTGATATGGTGGTTGCGAACTCTGTCGACGAAGAGGGCGCGGGGTTCGATGTCGAGACCAATCGGGTGACGTTGATCTTGCGTGGGGCGGACCCCCAGGAGTTGCCCCTCCTCCCCAAGCACGAGGTAGCGGAGGTGTTGTTCGACCACATTGCCGATCGCCTTGCGGGGCGGGCGTGACGGACTCGGAACGTCTCGCACTCTACCTGAGACAACGGGAGGAGCTTGGGGCCGGCTCCATGTTTCTGGAGGGGATGAGCCGAGCTCAGGCGCTCGACCTCGGTCGAAGCGCGCTCGGTCGAAGCGCGGCCGGTGAGGGTGCGCCCGAAGTTCCGAATCCCTCTCCGCTGGGGCCGAATCCACCGTTTGCCCGACCCCCGAAAGCTGCAGCTTCCCGGGCTGCGGGCGGGTCCGCTACCGAGGGGCTTACGACGCTTGATTATGATGCCCTGCGCGCCGCCGCTATGGATTGCACGCGGTGCTCGCTCGCCGAAGGGCGAAGCTCGGTCGTCTTCTCCGATGGAAATCCCTCCGCCCGCCTCATGGTTGTCGGGGAGGCACCGGGAGCCAACGAAGACCGCACAGGTGTGCCCTTTGTGGGCCAGGCGGGAAAGCACCTCGACCTTATCCTTGCCTCGGTCGATCTGTCCCGAAGGGAATCGGTCTATATCTGCAACGTCCTCAAGTGCCGCCCCCCCGCAAACAGAAACCCAATGCCCGAGGAGATCGAGGCGTGCTCGGGCTTCCTGAGTCAGCAGATCAAGCTCGTCGCCCCCGAGGTGATTTTGGCCACCGGCACCTTCGCGGCACAGTGGCTCACCGGTAAGGAGATTCCGCTTGGCAAGCTTCGCGGGCAGATCTACAGCTATGAAGGGGTTCCGCTCGTGGTCACCTACCACCCCGCAGCGCTCCTCAGGAACTCAGGTTGGAGCCGATCCGTGTGGGATGACATGCAGCTCCTACGACGGATCATGGACGAAGCCTGAGCAGGTCGTTATTCTCACGATCTGTCCGGTGTCTGAACGCCGCCGCTAGAACCCCTTGAGCCGCAGCGCATGCCGCAATCCAACGCTACACCTACCTTCGTTGACCAAGCCGTAGCCGCGGCGTACGACCGGCAGCCTCCGTACTCCATAGAGGCGGAGGTCTCGGTTCTTGGCGGTATGCTCATCGATCGGGACGCCGTTGCCCAGGCGATCGAGATCATCAACGACACGATGTTCTATCGGGAGGCGAACCGACGCCTCTTCCGCTCGATGGCGCGCCTCTTCGAGCGGAGCGACGTCATCGACGTCATCACCGTGTCGGAGGACCTCAAGAAGACCGATGAGTTGGAGAGCATCGGGGGTGCAGGCTACCTCGCGGAACTGCTCGATGCGGTCCCCACCGCGGCCAACATCGAATACCATGCCCGTATCGTGCGCGAGAAGGCGCTCTTGCGCCGGCTGATCGACGCGGCCTCTGGGATCATTCGCGACGTGTACGAGCAGGGCGAACGACCCGTGGAGGAGGTCCTCGACCTTGCGGAACAGCGAGTGTTTCAGGTTGCAGAGAGCCACACTCGCGAGGGTTTCGTATGGATCAAGGAAATCCTCTGGCCTGCCTTCGAACACATCGAGCGACTTCAGGAGTCCGACGGTGGAATTACGGGGGTAGCCTCCGGATTCGCCGACCTGGACCGCATGACAACGGGCTTTCAGAAGGGCGATCTCATCATCGTGGCCGGCCGCCCGTCGATGGGGAAAACGTCGTTCGTGATGAATGTGGCCCAGACCGCAGCCATCGAGCACGAGCTTCCCGTTGCGATCTTCTCGCTCGAAATGTCGAAGGAGCAGCTCGTCCAACGCTTTCTCTGCGCAGAGGGCCGAGTCGATGCACAGAAACTGCGGAGCGGGAGGCTATCGCCCGAGGAATATCAACGCCTGGCGGCGGCCGCTGGGCACCTCAAT
This sequence comes from Gemmatimonadota bacterium, assembly GCA_036679625.1. Classification (GTDB taxonomy): domain Bacteria; phylum Gemmatimonadota; class Gemmatimonadetes; order Longimicrobiales; family Gaopeijiaceae; genus JAZDDA01. Next base: position 10,217 of record JAZDDA010000152.1, read on the forward strand.
ACCGCCCCCCTGTGGATCGACGACTCGGCTGGAGCTACGGTACTCGAGATGCGGGCGAAGGCGCGGCGGCTCAAGGCCGAGACCGACATTGGGCTCATCATCATCGACTACATGCAGCTCATGTCAGGTGGGACCCGAGCGGAGAATCGTGTGCAGGAGGTGAGCGAAATCTCACGGAGCCTCAAAGCGCTCGCGAGGGAGTTGGATGTGCCTGTGGTGGCACTCTCCCAGCTTTCGCGCGCACCGGAGGCACGCCCCGATCGACGTCCGCAGCTGTCAGACCTGCGTGAGTCCGGTTCGATCGAGCAGGATGCCGATCTGGTCATGTTTCTGTTCCGACCGGAATATTATTTTGGTACGGTGGACAAGGACGGGAACAACATCGAAGGGAAGGCCGAGTTGATGATCTCGAAGCAGCGGAACGGACCGACGGGAAGCATCGAGCTCTTCTTCAACAAGGCGTACACTCGCTTCGATTCCGTGGTACAGGGCTCGAAGGCCTTTTCTTCTCCCGATTCGCAGGAATATTCGGGACCGTGAGTGACAGCGGTTGGTGCTCCATCCGCCCCGGAGCCTGCGGTGTCCATAGCGCGGCTCACGACCTCTCGTTCCCAGCCTCCTAGATGAAATCCGGAAGGCCCAGCGTTGGGGTTGCGGTTCCTGCTGCGGGTTCGGGACGGCGGCTCGGTGGGGTCAAGAAGACCTTCCTCATGCTGGATGGAGTGCCGGTTCTCGAGAGGGCTCTTCGACCATTTCTCGAGATTGATGAGGTGATTGCGGTGGTTGTGGCACTCCCCGCCGCCGACGTGGACAGCCCCCCAGAATGGTTGATCAATCTCGACCCTCGCGTGTCCGTGACGCTGGGTGGAGCGACGCGTCGTGACTCGGTTTGGGCGGCGCTCGAGGCGCTTCCTGACCAATGCGATGTGATTGCCGTTCATGACGGCGCTCGGCCCCTCGTCACTGCGGATGTCGTTCGCCGGTGCGTGGATGTTGCCGCCGGGGGTGTTGGAGCGGTGGCAGGGGTACCGGTCGTGGATACGATCAAGCGTGTGGACTCCGAGGGGGTCGTGATCGAAACTCCGGAGCGAGCGGGTTTCTGGAACGCACAGACTCCTCAGGTCTTTCCCCGGCACCTGCTCACCGAAGCCTATCGCCGGGCCAGAGAGGATGACGTTCAGGCTACCGACGACGCGGCGTTGGTGGAGGCCTTCGGTGGCCAGGTACAAATGGTTGAGGCTTCTGCGGCGAACCTGAAGGTGACCGGTCCGGGTGACCTCGACCTGGCTCGCGTACTCCTGGAGGGGATGTGAGGGAGGGTCGATCGATCGATGTTCGATCGTTTGAAGAGCTCCCTCCCGACTGGGATCGCGTGGCCGAGCACCTGATTGGGGGAGGCGTATTGGCTTATCCCACCGAGACGGTCTACGGGTTCGGCAGTCTTGTGCGGGCGGGCGAGATTGAACGGCTTTCTAAGGCGAAACGCCGCGGTGCCGAGCGGCCGTTCCTGATCTTGATACCCTCCGCCGAGTCTGTAACGGACCTCGCGTGGACGCCCGCAGCGCGGGAGTTGGGCGAACTGTTCTGGCCGGGGGCCCTTACTCTCATTCTCGAAGATCCGCTTGGGCGGTTTCCCCACGGCGTGCGCTCCGATCGCGGCGCGGTGGCGGTTCGGGTGAGCCCTCATCCTGTCGTGAAGGCCCTCATCGAGGTTACCGGTAACGGCATCACCTCGACGAGCGCGAATGCACCGGGGAGTCCGCCGGCGCTTGATCTCGAAACCGCACTCCGGGCCGCCGACGAGCTTGGGTTCGGGGATGTTGTCCTCGGCCTCGACGCTGGCCTCCTCGAACCCTCGCGGTCTTCGACCGTCGTCGACTGCACGGGTGACGTTCCTTTGGTCGTGCGTGAGGGAGTCATCCCGCTGAGTCGTCTCCGATGCGTACGGCCGGAGGTCTCGTGACCGGGTCAGGGAGCGGGACACCCTACCGGATTCTATTTGTGTGCACCGGGAACACATGTCGAAGTCCGATGGCTGAGGTCATCGCGCGGGATCTGATTCGCTCGAGGGGGATGGAGCACGTCACCGTGGAGTCCGCTGGCACCGCGGCATCTCCGGGAGAGGGTGCGACCCCTGGCGCGGTGCATGCGGCGGGTGAGAATGGTCTCGACCTCACGTCGCACCTGAGCCGAGTCCTCACAGACGAAATGCTTGATGCGGTGGATCTCATCCTTGGAATGACGCCTGGCCACGTCTCTGCCGTTGAGGCTGCCGGCGGGAGGAGCAATGCCCAGCTGCTTTCCGACTTCGTTGCGCCAGGGAGTGACGCCGCGCAAGTGGGGGTCCTGGACCCGTTCGGAGGTGGGCCCGAGCTTTACGTTGCGACCTTTGAAACCCTGGAGCGGCTCATCGACGCTGCTCTCGATCGAATCATAGATGTTGGAGAACCATGAGCCCCATTTCGTCGACCACCCGCCTCCTGACGCTTCTTGGTAAGCCGGTTGCGCACTCACGATCGCCCACCATCCAAAATGCCGCATTCGCTGCGGGAGGGGTCGACGGCGTCTACGTAGCGCTCGAGTGCACGACGCAGGACCTCCCCGGAGTGATGGGAGCGTTGGCTCGTGCCGGCGGGGGTGGAAACGTCACCTTGCCTCATAAGGAGAAGGCCGCGGCCGTATTGGACGTACGGTCCGATGCGGTGCGTCGGACCGGGGCCTGCAACACCTTCTGGGGAGAGGACGGTGTGATCCACGGCGATAATACGGACGTCCAGGGTTTTCGAAGGGCGTTCCGGAAGTTTGTGAACGGTTCTACTGATGGAACGCGGGTTCTTCTCCTTGGCGCGGGGGGAGCGGCGCGTGCGGCGCTCGTGGGTCTACTCGACGAGGGTGTAGGCGAAGTTCGACTCCTGAACCGCACCGCAGAGCGAGCACGGGCCGTGGCACGGAGGATCGGCGGAGAAAAGGTGCGGGTGATCGACACTCCTGCTGGAGTCGACGGCGAGGCGTTTGACCTGGTCGTAAATGCGACGAGCCTGGGCCTCGGGAGGCACGATGAACTTCCGCTGGACCTCTCCCGGCTCGCACGTGTCGGGGGGGTGATGGATCTCCTCTACGGTCCCAGCGAGACCGCCTTCGTGCGTGCGGCAAGAGAGGCGGGAATCCGTGCCACCGACGGATCGGAGATGCTTATTCAGCAGGGCGCGGCGGCGTTCGAGCGGTGGTGGGGTACCGAGGCCCCCGTCGATGCCATGCGAAAGGCGCTGGAATCCCACCGGTGATCGGATCGATGGCAGCATGGGGGCAGACGTTGCTCGACGTGCTCCTGCCTCCTGCTTGCCATGGATGTGGCACCCACATCTCTGCTTCCGAAGGCGAAGCGGGTGTTTGCCCCGCTTGTTGGATGCGGCTCCCGAGCGCTCCCTGGCCACGTTGCACGCGGTGTGACGCCACCCTCGACGCAGGCGTACCGGGCAGCGTGGATGCGGATGGATGTTCGACATGTTCCGGGTGGCCGGACTGCCTCGTGGCTGCTCGCTCGGTAACGCTTATGGAACCGCCGGCGGACCGGCTCGTCCACGCCCTCAAGTACCACGGTTGGCGTTCGCTTGGAGGCCCGCTCGGTCGCCGGATGGCGCAAAGGGCGGTTCCCCCGACGCTCGACGTTGACGCCTGCGTGGTGGTTCCGATTCCAACGACCACGGCGCGGGAGGCTGAGCGGGGGTACAACCAGGCTGCCGTACTTGCCGAGGCCGTCGCGGGGGAGCTCGGCCGCCCGGTCGTTTCGCCTCTGGTTCGAACCGGCAAATCCACCCAGGTCGGGTTGCACCGGGATGAGCGCTGGACTAACGTCCGGGGAGCGTTCGCGGTTCGGGGGAATGGGGTGATCGAGCTGGGGGATCGGGCGGTACTTCTGGTGGACGATGTACTCACCACCGGTGCGACCGCCTCTGCTGTTTCGGCGGTTCTCAATGAGGCCGGGGCTTCGCAGATCTGGCTCACCACCTTCGCCCGAGCTGCTCCTTTCACAAGTGGATTCTGAGGAGTTTTTCAATATGCCCGTTCGCGTTGCCATCAACGGTTTTGGACGGATCGGACGCAACGTTCTTCGTTCGGCCAAGCAAGGTCGTGTCGACGACATTGAATTCGTCGCGGTCAACGACCTCACGGATACGAAGATGCTCGCTCACCTTCTCCGGTATGATTCGGTGCACGGCCTCTACCCAGGTGAGGTTGTCGCGACCGAGACCGGTCTCGTGGTGGACGGCGACGAAATTCGGGTCTTCAGCGAGCGCGATCCGGCGGCGCTGCCGTGGAGGGAGTTGAATGTCGACATCGTAGTGGAGTCGACCGGGTTTTTCCGTGAGCGGAGTCAGGCGGCGAAACACCTCGAAGCCGGCGCGAAGAAGGTCATCATCAGTGCACCCGCAAAGAACGAGGACATCACGATCGTCCTCGGCGTCAACGAGGGTGCCTACGACGCGGAAAACCACGACGTGATTTCGAACGCCAGCTGCACTACGAACTGCCTGGCGCCCGTCGTGAAGGTGTTGCTGGATAACTTCGGATTCGAACATGGCCTGATGACCACGGTTCATTCCTACACGAACGATCAGGCGCTTCTCGACGTGCCACATACCGACATGCGCAGGGCTCGTGCAGCTGCAGTCAGCATGATCCCCACCTCGACCGGTGCCGCGAAGGCCACGGCGCTCGTTCTTCCCGAGGTCACCGGAAAGCTCGACGGCATGGCGATCCGCGTGCCGACGCCCGACGTCTCAATCGTAGACCTCGTTGCAGAGCTCGGCCGGGACACGACGGCCGAAGAGGTGAACGCAGCCCTTCGAGAGATGGCGGAGGGCCCCCTCAAGGGAATCCTCGCGTATACCGACGAACTGCTGGTGTCGGTGGACTTCACCGGGAACCCCAACAGCTCGATTGTCGATGGCGCCAGTACGACCGTGATCAATGGTCGCATGGTGAAGGTCCTGGCATGGTACGACAACGAGTGGGGATACTCCTCCCGGGTCGTCGACCTCGTGCGTTATGTCGGGGAGCGACTCCCTGCTCCCGTAGCCTGAGGGCCGGTTGGGGGGGAGAGTCGCGCCGCCTTGGCGTTATAACCCTCTGCCGCTCTGTGTAAGCGTGTGAAGGGACTGCCGTATGGTTATGCGATGCAAGCAGAACTCACACGAAACGAGGTGAGACCGCTGGCGCCGCGGTCTCCCAATCAGGCGGGGAATACGGACGCCCAACTCCCCCCGGACTTCGAACAGTGGTTTCACGACCACCGTTCGGCTGTGTACAGCTATGTCCGCTTCAGGGTGAGTACGCGCGAGACCGCCGAGGATGTGACCTCGGAAGTTTTCATGAAGGCACTTCGGTCCCTCGCGAGGTACGACTCCAATCGGGCCTCCCCCCGGACGTGGCTCCTTCGCATTGCCAGGAACGCCATTACGGACCATCTGCGATCACTTCAACGACGTGGGTCCCTGCATGTGTCGCTCGACCGGGTCCCCGACCTCGTGGCGGATGTTCCGTCTCAGGAGGAACGGGTCCTCAGGGAGGAGAGGATTCAGCACCTGCTGAATGGAACCCAGATGCTTCGGCCTGCGGATCAGGAGATCCTCGCGCTGCGGTATGGGTCGGAATTGGATAACAACGAAATCGCCGACGCACTTGGGATCAGTCCCAACGCGGTGGCTGTCAGGCTTCATAGAGTGCTCAAGCGCCTCCAGGATGCCGTTACAGAAATGAATGTCCTTTGATGGGGCGCGAGTCCCGTAGCGAATAATGAATTTTCCGAACGAACAAAACGACGATCTTGAACTCCCGCAGGAGCTTGCGGAGCTAGATAGGGAACTCAATGCGATACAGATCGCCGAGCGTCCCTCATTTGGCCCCGAACTCCTCGCGGAGTTGGAACACTCCTGGAAGGGGCGAAGGCCTATCCCCCGCTTTGTAGGGGTTGGAAGACTTGTCGCTGCAGGGATCGCGGCACTTCTGATCATCGGACTCGGGGCACCGCAGGCTCGGGCCGCGATGGCGCGACTTTTCCCCTTCCTTCAGGAGCCGACCGCAGACGTCATAGACGAGGTCCAGGTTACTCAGCCCCCGGCACCCGTGGAAATCCCCGACGGTGAGTTGCCCGTCGAGGCAGCTCCAGAGTTGGATCAGGCCGCTGAGGTGGTCGAACCAGTAGCCGTTCCCCTAATGGACGCGGAGCTGCCCGAGGTCGGGGGTGCCCTGGAGTTCACCCATCCTGAGCTCCTTGACCGGGAAGGAACCGAGGAGGCGATTCAGAGCCGGTATCCGCGCCGCCTTCAACGAGCTGGAATCGGCGGCACGGTCCAGCTTCGCCTGTGGGTGACGGTGGAGGGCCGCGTGGAGCACGTTGCCATGGCCCGCAGCTCGGGTGTGCCGGAGCTTGATGGCGCGGCGATGGAGATGGCTCCGAGCCTGCAGTTCCTGCCTTCACGTATCGGGGGTGTGGCGGTGGCCACATGGGTCGAGGTGCCGGTGGAGTTCAGGCCCCTGGACAGCCCCTCCGGCGGGGAAGCTCTCCAGCCGGTGCAGCGCCGCGACGAGGTTCTGGATCTCAATCTTCCCGCCGAAATCACCCTCGATGCCTTCCTTCACGTTCCCTCTGTCGAGCGTGAGGCTCAGGACCTCCTGAGGACGGCCCTCGGGCCGGACGCGCGGACGAGCCCGTGGCGGAGGTCGCTGGATGCGCTCGTTTCCGGCATCCCGCCGAATGGAGTATTCCCAACCCAATGGCGTTCAGACGCTGCCGTGGTCCTTCATCGTGCACTGGAGCGCGATCCGGACAATCCCGTGCCGGTGTTCGCGCTTGCACGTGTCCGCAAGGATCAGGGGCTTCGGACGGAGGCTCGTTCTCTGTACGAAGAGGCAGTCCGCCGAGCGGAGTTGGAGACGACCATCGTATCTCCGGCACTCCTGTCGGAGATGCACTTTGAGCTGGGCCGCATGATTCAGGAGGAGTGGCTCGTGTTCAGAGCCCTTGGCAGGGTCCCTGCAGCCAGCGTTTCCGGTGTCAGCTGCCCAGGGTGGGACGGTTTCGCCCAGGGGCAATCAGAGGTGGGCGTGGATGCCCTCGTCGCGATGAATTTCCTCTGCGTGTCGGAGCTTGATCGGATTCTCGCCGACGAGTTTGAGCACATCCCCGCTCCCGGGGGAAGCAACCATGCGGATATGCTCCAGGCGTTCGATAATGCCGTCGCAGTGTTCCCGGCACACCGCCGGGCCAATGTGGAGATCCTCCTTGAGCAGGCGAACCAGGGTGTATGGGGCGATGTTCTCGACGGTGCACATGAGTTCATCCGCGCCTCTCGCGGCCACCCAGACGGATTACTCCTCTCGGGTCTTGCGCTGCATCGGCTCGGACACGTCGAGGAGGCGATGGAGAGGTTCTCCTTCGCGCTCGAGATCATGGACGACGAGCGACGTGATGCGTTGATCGATATTCGCCCCCTCCTCACGGAGGAAGAGGCCACGCGGTACGACCGCCTGGATGCGTCCGACCGCGCGATAGAGATCACCGACTTCTGGACCATCCTGGATCCGATCCTCTCAACGCCGGTCAACGAGCGAGAGGTGGAGCACCTTGCTCGAGCGACCTATGCGCTACTGCGGTGGGGTGATGTGGAATCTGACGCTGCCCAGGTCCTGATTCGGTATGGGCTTCCCAGTAAGATCCGGGCGTTCGGGAGTGGATTTGGTCTACGGACGATCTTCTGGGCGTATCCGGATAAGCCTGATGTGATATTCCGGCGCAGTGCGCGTAGCCTCCATCTGGAGCTGATTCCGGAGAGCCGCACGCACCTGGACGGCCTACTCGGAGTCCTTCCCCACGACTTCGAATCTGCAAAGTCGCGCGAAGTGGTGGCTCTACCCGGTCAGGTGCGCGTAGTCGCTGGAGTGAGCGGCGGGGAGCGGCTCAGCATCCGAGTTCGCATCCCTGAGGTGTTCAGGACCTCAGACGATGACGACCCTGTTGAGGTCGCGATCTATCTGGTCCGCTCGACCGGGCAGATCCTGGAGTCGTCGCTGTTTCGCGTGCCGGCTCAGCAGCCCTTCTTCGAACAACGTATCGAGACCGTGCCGAATGCGGCTCGGATCGTCGTGGAGCTCTTTCGTTCGGGCACGTCGAGCGTATTCTCGCTCGATACGGACCTGGGTTCGGGGATACGTTAAGGCGGATCCCAGCGGCGGTACCTCTGCATTGCATTGTGGCGAAACGGGTGTTTGGATACCTTCGCGCCCCATGAATAAGCTCTCCCTCGCGGACATGGATTCCCAAGCGCTTCGCGGTCACGAGGTACTCGTTCGGGTCGACTACAACGCCCCGCTCGGGCCCGACGGGCGTATCACGGACGATACCCGTCTGCGCAGTACGCTGCCTACCCTCGAACACCTGATCGAAGCTGGTGCGCGGGTGGTGCTGGCCTCCCATATGGGGCGCCCCGGGGGCCGTCCCGTACGCGAACTGACCCTCGCTCCGATCGCGGAGCACCTTGGCCATCTGCTCGGATCCCCCGTGAAGTTCGTAGCGGATACCGTCGGTGACATGGCAGGGAAGGCGCGAGGGGAGCTCAAGGATGGGGAGGTCCTGCTGCTGGAGAACACACGCTTCGCAGCGGAAGAGACCCTGAACGATGCGGCCTGGAGCCAGCGTCTGTCCGGGAATGCGAGCGTGTTCGTCAACGATGCGTTTGGGGCCGCTCACCGCGCGCACGCCTCCACAGTCGGAGCCGCGAAGGCCATCAGGGCGGCAGGCGGGGTTGCCGTCGCTGGATACCTGCTCGATCGCGAGCTCAGGTTTCTCGGAATCGCGCTCGATGATCCAAAACGCCCCCTCGTGGCGGTGTTGGGTGGCGCGAAGATCTCGGGGAAGATCAATGTCGTCGAGGCATTGCTCCCTCGAGTCGACCGCCTTCTGATCGGTGGTGCGATGGCGAATACCTTCTTCATGGCGATGGGTCTGGAGGTTGGCGCTTCACTGGTAGAGGAGGATCGGATTCCCCTGGCCAGAGCGCTGATGGCTCGAGCTGGAGAGAGGCTCATGATTCCGGTGGATGTGCGGACTGCGACGGAGTTGGTGCCGGGAGCCTCGGTTGAGGTAATTGGGCGAGGAATGGTGAGGCCGGGTCAGCGGATTGGGGACATCGGTACGGAGACAGCGGCGCTCTTTGGCGCGGAGGTTGAGTCGGCGGGGACGGTGCTCTGGAATGGTCCGATGGGCGTCTTCGAGGTCGAGGGGTTCGAGGGTGGAACCCTGGCACTCGCTCAGGCGGCCGGCCGTGCCGCGGATGAGGGGGCCACAGTCGTGGTGGGCGGTGGGGACTCGGCCGCTGCAGCGGCGGCGGCAGGGGTCGCAGAGCGGCTCACGCATATTTCGACCGGCGGCGGGGCCGCGCTCGAGCTCCTGGCCGGAGTCGACCTCCCAGGAGTTGAAGCTCTCACAGATCATTCGGAGGAATGACATGACACGCCCGAAGGTAATCGCCGGAAATTGGAAGATGCACAACGGACCGACGGCGACGCAGGGTTTCTTCAGGGATTTCGAGCCAAAAATGCCTGAATCCTCCCTCGTCCTCATCGTCTTTCCGCCAACGCTCAGCTTCGCCGCAGCGGTACAGAGTCGACGAGGCAGGCCCGAGGTGGAGTTGGGTATCCAGAACGTCTACTGGGAGCCCAAGGGTGCATTTACCGGTGAGGTGTCTGCGGCGATGGCGATGGCTGCTGGGGCTCGGTACGTCCTGGTCGGGCATTCGGAGCGGCGCCATGTGTTCGGCGAGACCGACGCAGAGGTGACCCAGAAGGTCCAGGCCGTTGTCAGAGAGGGCCTGGTTCCCATTGCTTGCGTTGGAGAGACGCTGGAGGAGAGACAGGGCGGTAGGGTGGAGGAGGTCATCCTCCGCCAACTGGATGCCATCCTGGATGGGATTGAATGCATGCCTGGATGTCGCTTCATGGTGGCCTACGAACCGGTATGGGCTATCGGGACGGGCGAGACCGCGACCCCAGACGACGCCAACGCAGCCCATGCGGTACTCCGTGCGCGGCTGGGGGTCCGCCTCGAAGAAGACGTGGCAGAAAACGTCCCGATTCTCTATGGCGGAAGCGTAAAGCCAGACAACGCTGGAGATCTTCTCGCCACGCCGGGCGTCGACGGAGTGCTCGTGGGAGGGGCCAGTCTCAGCGCTGAGTCGTTCTCCCAAATCGTCGAATCCGTGTAACGGTTCGTCGCAGATTCGAACCCATTGAGGACGAAAGCGGTTGTTCTGCACGGGTGAATCGGGTTGACAGTCCATTCGAGGCAAACGACGTTTATGGCTCGCAAATACACGCAAAAAAGTCGAAATCGATGTACGGATTCTTACTTGTAGTTCTGATCCTCGATGTACTCTTCATGGGTGTCGTCATCCTTCTGCAGTCGGGTAAGGGGGGTGGCCTCGCGGCTGTCGGCGGCGGTGCGGCCGCTACCGACGGAGTCCTTGGAGGGCGCCAGGCAACGACGGTGCTGACGAGGGCCACCTGGATCTCCGGTTCGGTCTTCATGGCGCTGGCGCTTGTGCTTTCGATCATGTCGTCCCGCGCGCGCCTGCCCGATCCGATTCTTGGTCAGGATATCCAGCAGAGCGTGCCCGCGGCCGCGCAACCGGTGTTGCCCTCGGTGCCTGTTCCGACCGATGCCAATCCGGCGGGTGGCGATGCTGGGGAGACCGAGGGGAACTAGACCGTTCTCTCCTGGACTCGAGGAATTATCGATCGGCGGGCTCCTTTCCCTGGGGCCGCCGTATCATCGAATGTGGGCGGCCGGCCGAGGGCCGGCACGACACCCTGGTGAGTGCGGATGCCTGAATCGGAACCACAATCGAGGAATGAGGCTCCCGAAGTCTCCCGGGATCAGCGACTCGATATGTTCTATGCCATGGCACTGGCGAGAGCGGCTGAGGAACGCCTTGAAATCCTCTTCAGGCAGGGCCATGTGGGCGGAGGCGTGTATCGCTCATTAGGCCAGGAAGCCGGCTCGGTGGGAGCGGCATTCGCGTTACGCAGGCGCACGGACGGGACCGGCGACATCATTGCGCAGACGGTCCGTGCGACCGGAGCCGTCTTCCTGATGGGTGGCACACCGCTCCAGTTCTTCCGCCAGTATCTGGCGAGGGTGACCGGCCCCACTCAGGGCAAGGAAGCCAACGTCCATTGGGTCGATTACCAGACAGGGCTCGTTGGGCCCGTCTCCCCGCTGGGCACTATGCTGGAGGTCATGGCGGGGATTACGCTTGCCTTCAAGCTCCGGGGGGAGGAGCGCGTGGGCCTGGTGTTCGGTGGCGATGGGGCATCCTCCACGGGAGCCTGGCACGAGGGCCTCGTATTTGCCGCGTCGCAGGCATGCCCGATGGTGTTGATGGTCGAAGCCAATCAGTGGGCGTTTTCGACCCCGACCCGTAAGAACACCCGAGTGAAGAGTTTTACCGAGAAGGCGGCGGGGTACGGCCTCCACGCAGAGTCTGTGGACGGCACGGATGTGATTGCCGTCCACGGTACGGTGACACGCGCTGCGGCTCGAGCGCGAGCGGGCGAGGGTGCTGGCATGGTTGAACTTCAGTACTATCGGCGCATGGGGCACGCACAGCACGACGCCCAGGAGTACGTGGACGCCGCGGAGATCTCCGAGTGGGAGAAGCGGGACCCGCTCATCCAGTTCAGACATCGTCTCTGGAGTGAAGGGTGGGCCACGGGTGACCAGTTGGATGGTATGGTAGAGGAGGCCTTCGACGAGGCTCAGACCGCGGCCGAAACGGCGCTCGGGGAGCCTGGTCCAGAGGGTTCAGCAGCGCTGGAGCAGGTCTACACAGACACGGACATTGCGTCCCCATGGACGCGAATGAGGGTGCCCAACCCTCAGCACGCCTGATGAGAGGGAGGAGCTTTGGCGAACAAGCCTGAGCACGTCACAAAGACGGAGCAGGGGGACCCAGTCACCTTTCTCGAAGCGATCAGCGAAGCGCTCTTCGAGGAGATGTCGAGGGACGACCGCGTGTTTCTGATGGGAGAGGACATCGGAGTGTACGGCGGGGCGTTCAAGGTGACGCGCGACTTCCTGGAGCACTTCGGGGAGAACCGTGTCATCGACACGCCCATCGCGGAAGCGGGATTCACCGGTGCGGCAGCTGGTGCGGCTCACATGGGCATGCGGCCCGTGGTGGAGGTCCAGTTCATGGACTTCATCTCTCCGGCCTACGACGTCATCACGAATTACCTGGCGACGTCGTTGTATCGTGGAAGCGGTCCGATGCCTGTGGTGATTCGTGGCCCGGTTGGAGGTGGAAACCGCGGTGGACCGTTCCACTCGCAGAACGTCGAGATGGCATTCTTTCACACTCCGGGGCTCAAGATTGTCTACCCGTCGAATCCCTACGACGCCAAGGGACTCCTGAAGGCTGCGATCCGCGACGACAATCCGGTACTCTTCGAGGAGCACAAGGGTCTCTACAGGAGCCCTGCTCTGCGGGCCGTGTTGCCGCCCGAGGACTACCTCGTCCCCCTCGGCAAGGCCAAGGTCACGCGCGCGGGGGACGGCCTTACGATCGTCACCTACGGTGCGATGGTCCACAAGAGCCACGAGGCCGCCGAAACTTTAAGTGAGCAGGATGGCTTCGAAGTTGAGGTGCTGGACCTGAGGACGCTGCTTCCGCTGGATGACGACGCGATCGTCGAAAGCGTCAAGAAGACCGGGCGGCTCCTCATCGTCCACGAGGATACACGGACGGGTGGCATCGCAGGGGAGATTTGCATGCGGGTAAACGAAAAAGCCTTCGAGTGGCTCGACGCACCGATCCTCAGGGTGACTGCGATCGACGCACCCGTACCGTATGCCGCGACGCTGGAGGATTTTTTCCTTCCGCAAACCAGCGATATCCTGACCGCGGCACGTTATCTTGCAAAGTATTAGGTCCTAAACACAAAGATCCGGAGCGACGAACGTGGCCCGCATAGAGGTCCCGATGCCCCAGATGGGTGAGTCCATCGCGGAGGGCACGATTTCCAAGTGGTTGAGGCAGGTTGGGGATGTAGTCGAGAGAGACGAACCCATTCTCGAGATTTCAACCGACAAGGTGGACGCCGAGATTCCGGCGCCACAGGCCGGCACTCTGGTCGAGATCAGGGCCGAGGAGGGGGAGACCGTCGAGGTCGGCACCGTCGTCGCCTTTATTGAAACCGAGGCTGGCGCTGCGGTGTCACCCGCTCCAACCGCCGAAGCGGCTCCGGAGGCCCCGCCCGCCGAAGCGACGCCTGCCCCGGAGACGCCCGCCCAACCCTCTACGCCGACCGTGGCCACGCCTCCACAGGCGACCTCGGTAGGGGCGGACAGCCTCTCCCCTCAGGCGATCGCTGAGGACGGTGACGTCACGGCCGAAGATCGTCTGCGCACGCGCTCGACGCCGGTGGTGAGGAAGATCGCCGAGGAGCATGGGATCTCCGTAGCCGATGTCGCGGGAACGGGACACGCAGGTCGGGTAACGAAGCAGGACATTCTCGAGTTCATCGAGGGTGGGGGAACGGTGGCTCCGGCCGCTGCTCCAACTGCACCCCAGGTGCCGGCCACGATTCCAGAGACGGTGGCTCCGGCCGCCGCCGCACTCCCGCCGAAGCAGCCCCCCGCAGCCGCCAGGGCGAGCCGCCCGCCGGCTCCAAGCGAGTCGATGGACGGATTCTGGGCAGAGTTCTTCTCGCACGTGCAGCACCCGGAGTTCCCGGTCCGTGAGGGGGACCAGGTCGAGGCGATGGACAAGATCCGCCGCCTTACCGCCGAACACATGGTGCTCGCAAAGCGGGTCGCGCCGCATGTCCATTCGTTCATCGAGATCGATTTCTCACGGATCGACCAGATTCGTGCGGCCAACAAGGCGGCGTGGGCGCAGCAGGGCGCCCGGGTGAGCTACACAGCTTTTGTGGCCTGGGCGTGTTCGCGTTTGCTTCGGAAGTACCCGGCGATCAACGGCACGGTGTCCGGCAACAACCTGATCCACCGGGCGAATATCAACCTTGGCATGGCCGTCGATCTCAACCCAGGTCTCATCGTGCCGGTCATGCACGATACGGATCACCTGAGTCTGGTCGGGATCGGAATGAAGATCATCGACCTCGCCGATCGCGCACGGGGCAAGAAGCTCATGCCGGCTGAAATCCAGGGCGCGACCTTCTCGATCACAAATCCGGGAGTTCTGGGGACCATGGTGGGCATGCCCGTCATCCCCAAGGGCACTTCGGCGATCCTCGGCACGGGTGCCATTGAGAAGCGACCCGTGGTGGTTGTCGATCCCGAGACGGGCGCCGATGCGATCGCGATCCGAAAGCGGTCCTACTTCTCCCTCGCGTACGACCACCGAATCGTGGATGGAGCCGATGCTGCCCGGTTCCTGGCGGAGCTCAAGGAGCTGCTGGAGCAGTTTCCCGAGGACGCCTGAGGGTCGTCCCCGGAAGCGGGTGAGGGCAAGATAGGATGACGGAGACCTACTCGTCGGATTGCCGAATGCTCGAGGTGCGGCGGCTTGGGGTGATCCCCTACGCCGAGGCGCTCGAGCTCCAGGCATCTCTGGTGGACGACCGCAGGGAAGGGCGGATCCCGGACCAGCTCCTCCTGGTCGAACACCCACACGTGATTACGGTGGGCGCAAGCGGCGACGCTCGGCACGTGCTCTCTGATGAGGGAGAGAGAGCGCTGTTGGGGGTCGAACTGTTCGAGGTAGGGCGGGGGGGAGACGCGACCTATCACGGCCCTGGGCAGCTTGTTGGATACCCCGTCCTCGATCTCAAGCCCGACGCCAAGGACCTTCGCGGATACCTTCGTCGGCTCGAGCAGGTCCTGATCGCTGCGGTGGCATCGCTTGGCGTTGAGGCACACGCGGTCGATGGCCTCACCGGCGTATGGGTCGGGGACGCGAAACTCGCTGCCATCGGTGTGCGCGTCTCAAGCGGCTGGATCACTTCGCACGGCTTCGCCCTGAACGTTTCGACGGACCTCCGCTACTTCGACACCATCGTCCCCTGCGGACTCGAGGATAGGAGTGTGACCTCCCTTTCCGAGGTCCTGGGACGGGCGGTGGCGATGGAGGACGCCGCCACGGCAGTGGTCGAGGCGTTTGTCAGCCTGTTTGACCTCAAAGTTCTAGTTGTCTAGACAACAATTACGCTCCTTTGAGGTCAGTCCTGGCGGGGACCCGAGCGCTCCTCGTTTTGAGAAAACCGGTTTCTTAAGCTCATGTCGGAGCGTGCGATCACTCCCAAGATCAATCTGTTTACGCCCGCTGGGGCATTCTCCGACGGACCGCCATCGACCCATATAACATATGGCAGGACAACGAGTTACACGTATTAGCAGTTTTCCAGAGTGACGCATTCAGCATCCTTGACCCACGCCACCTGAGACACAATGATGGGAGTGCGTTTCAGGATGGTACTCAAGGCTCGATGGCGATGGTCATCCTTTCTTGAGACCTGAGACGTGGGCTGCCGGACAGGACGCTGTAACGGTGGTGTTCATCGGACGACTTGGAAAGTTCGATGGATCGGTGGAGGAGCCGTTGGTCTCCGCTGTAGCCTTCAGAATTCGAAGGCGCCCGGGAAGCTGCGAATCAGGCAGTGCGGGTGAAGGGGCGTCGGAAGTGAGGTGGACCCCGAGAGGGAGAAGCTGAGCAAACCAAGAATGAAGATGCCTACCAACGAAAATGGGGCCCTCGGGACGGGTAACCGGACCGGGGGCTTCTTTTTGTACCTACGCCTCGCCTACCGCCGGGGTGGGGCAAACTCCTGATAGTCAAGGTAACACGAACGGTCGTCCCGCTGCTTCTGGAGCCATGCCTCGAATCCCGAGGGAACCAGGCCAGATGAGGCGGTTTGTCCCGTTGCTGCTTCGACCGCCCGATCGTCGACGTACTCGTTCTTGGGATCCCCCGCATGGCCTCGCACCCAGCCCCAGTTGATGTCGTGGCGGGCCGTGGCCGCGTCGAGCAGCTTCCAGAGATCGAGGTTCTCGATCGGCCCCGCCTTTCTCTTCCACCCGCGGGACTTCCATCCGGGGAGCCACTCGGAGATCCCCTTCACCAGGTACTGACTATCCGAGACGAATCGTACCGTGCATGAATGGCTGAGTAGGCTCAATCCTTCGATGGCGCTGCGGATGGCCATTCGGTTGTTGGTCGTATCTGGCTCCGAGATCCAGTAGTCGCGGCGTTCCCACCCGGCTCCGGTCCAATACTCGACCAGTCCAGCCGCGCCGCCACGGTTCGCGCGACCCTTGAACTGGTTCCCGAGGCAACTCTCATCTGCGTGAATAACAACGATTTTTTCTTCGGTCATGTCCTGGCAGGTCTCGGTGCATGCGACAGCTGGTGGCCCGTGCGGCCACGCCGGGGGTCAAGGTAAGGTGGGGTAACCTCAGCTGGAAGCACATCCGCTGCTCGCCGAGGAGGGTCGTCGTTGGGTTGACGCAACCACCGCCCCACCTAAATTCCGGCCGTCATCCGAGTCCCAACCTGAGAAGCCGTGCCTAACACGACGACGCGAAAGCCAGCGTACCTCCTCCTCGAGGATGGACGGAAGTTCGACGGGATCCAGTTCGGTGCCGAGGGCGTCGCAGTTGGGGAGGTCGTCTTCAACACTGCGATGACGGGGTATCAGGAAATTCTCACGGATCCGTCGTATACCGGTCAGCTGATTGTCATGACCTACCCCCTGATCGGGAACTACGGCGTCAACGATGAGGATGAAGAGTCCGATATGCCTCGCGCATCCGCATTCGTAATGCGAGACGCCGCCCGCATGCACAGCTCGTGGCGGGCGAACTCCTCACTCGAGGGGTACATGATTCGGCACGGGATTCCGGGGATCACCGAGGTTGATACTCGTGCGCTAACCCGTCACATCCGCTCGCATGGAGCGATGCGGGGCGCGCTGGTGAGTGCAGACGCAGATCTCGAGGTGGAGCTCGCAAAGGTGCTCGACCATCCCCAGATGGAGGGACTGGATCTGGCGTCTGGCGTCTCGACCGAGGGCCCCTACGAAGTTCCAGCGGTGGGCGACGAGCGATTCCACGTGCTCGCCTACGACTTCGGAGTTAAGGCGAATTCCCCTCGGCTCCTCGCGGAGCGCGGGTGTCGGGTCACGGTGATTCCTGCCGACATGCCGGTCGAAGAAATCGTGGAGTTCGGGGCGGACGGGCTCTTCGTCTCGAACGGCCCTGGAGACCCCTCCGCGGTCGGGAGGGCCGAGGCCACCATTCTCCGGTTGTCGGAGATGGGCACGCCGGTTTTTGGAATTTGTCTCGGACACCAGCTGATCGCGAGGGCGTTCGGTGCCGAGACCTTCAAGCTCCCCTTTGGGCACCACGGGGCGAACCATCCGGTCCGGAATCTCGACCGAGACACCGTCGAGATCACCTCCCAGAATCACGGGTTCGCGGTAAGGATGGGAGAGGGAGGGACTCTACCGGGAGCGCCTGAGCTCCGCGTGACCCACCTCAACCTCTACGACGGTACCGTCGAGGGAATCGAGCATTCCAGCCGCCCCGTTTTCTCGGTTCAGTACCACCCGGAGGCGGCGCCCGGACCCCACGATAGCGTGTACCTCTTTGATCGGTTCATCCAGCTCATGGATTCCAGGGCAGGTAGTTTGCCGACTACGTAGGTGCAAGGGGCACTTGACGTTCCGGGACCGTGCGAGTTACCGTGGCTCGCCGTCATACGAACGTTATCAGACCCAACATCGGTGGAGACAGGATGACAAAGGCCGACCTCGTCGAGCAGGTGGCTGAGGCCATTGGACCGGGCATCACCAAAAAAGATTGCGCCCTTGTAGTCGACGGCTTCCTGAATGCCGTGAAGCGGGCGCTTGCAAATGGGGAGAACATCGAGGTGCGCGGATTCGGCACCTTCAAGGTTCGGCGCCGCAAGAGCAGGATGGCCAGGAACCCCCGTACGGGAGACTCGGTAGAGGTTCCCGCGAGGAGCGTGCCTGTGTTCAAGCCCTCAAAGCATCTCCGCATGCGCGTGGGCAAGCTCGACACGCCGCCTGTAGAGTGAAATGCCCTCCCCGAGGATGAGCGGGCCGTCCTCCATTTAACATTTTCCTCGTGGCGTACGTCTGAACAGAGATGAGTTCAGATTCGCATGCGTCACAGGATATGGACCGTCGATGGGTGCGACGAGCCCAGGAGGGCGATTCCCGCGCCATGGACGCGCTGGTCCGGACGCACCACGGTAGCGTATTCAGAATGTGCGTCGGAATTCTTCGTGATCCGGATGTGGCAGCGGATGCGACGCAGGAAACGTTCGTGAAGGCCTACAAGGCTTTGGGGCGATTTCGAGGCGACGCTTCGTTCAAGACCTGGATCATGACGATCGCCGGAAACGAGGCACGGGCGCAGCTGAGGAAGGCCAAGCGAAGACGGGAGTCTCCGCTCGAAGAGGCGAAGGAGGTGTCGGTTGGCACAGAGGATGTGGTGGACCGAATGGCTCTCGTCGATCAGGCGCAGCGGGTGCGTGAAGTGATCACGCACCTACCTGAGAAGCAGCGCCTGGCTGTGACGCTCCGCGTTGAGGAAGGCTTGAGTTTCAGGGAGATCGGCGAAATCATCGATTCCACCGAGGGCTCGGCGCGGGTGAACTACCACCACGGGATTCGCAGGTTACGGGAGATACTCAAATGACCCGACACGATGATCTGGAGATGCTCCAGGAGCTGCTGCCCGTGTGGGTGAGGGGTGAACTGGACTCTGCTCAGACTCGTGAGGTTCAGGCGGCCGTTGACCAGAATCCGGCACTGCAGGACGAGGTCGAGGTAATCAGGGCGATCTACGCCGCGCGGCGCGATCCGCCAGAGGGTTTGGAGGGCGGCGTGATCGAGTCGGTCCGAGGTGTACCGACTCGCAGGAACCCGTCCTGGGCCCTGCGTATCGCTGCGGTCGTGATCGTGTCACTCGGCTCGGTAGCCGTCTGGCAGCAGCTTCGGAGCTCGGGTGCGGGTGGCTACATGCTGGATGCAGCGGTGTCGGACTGGGGCCTGGACGAGGGAATCGTCGCTGGGGGACTCGTGTTTGACGAGCTTTCGGAGGAGGACCTCGCCGTCCTCCTCAAGGAGTTGGATGAGAATGCTTCGTAGCCCTCGCTGGATCATGATGGTGGGTGGGCTGGTCTTGGTCCTGGGAGGACTCTCCGTTGCTGAGCCCGCGCTGGCGCAGCAGAGAGGTCCCGAGCGTAGAAACCAGCTCGAGCAACGTTTGCGACAGCGGTTCAACCAGACGATCCGGGTGCAGTTGGACCTCACGGATGATGAACTTCGCGAGCTTGGGGGCACGCTCGAGCCGTTCCAGAAGGTGCGGGCCGACATCGCAGGTCGCCGCCGCCGCGCTCGTGCTCGGGTGCGGATGCTGGGACAGACCGATCTCGGCGGCGCCGAGCTGACAGACGAAACAGCGATCGAGACGTTGGTGCTCCTCGCCGATCTCGCAGACGCCGAGGCCAAGCTTTTTCGAGATGAGCAGGAGGCTCTCCTCGGGATCCTGACGCCAGCACAGGTGCTCCTGTTCACCCGACTTCGCGACCAGCTCAACGAGCGGGTTCGGCGGTCGCGGCAGAACCCAGGTGGACCCCCACAACTCGGACGCGGCGGCGCGCTCTTCCAACCGGGGACCCGGTAGACGCGGGGACACCCAGCTCGGGCCACCCGCCGGAACGTTGCCCCGGGGTCCGGGGTTTGCCAATCTAGACATCCTAGCGCGTCGTGCGGTGGACCAATTCCGCTCTTCGCTGCCCATGTGAATTCTCCACCAGGCTGCAGCCCCGGCTCTTCGTGAAAATCCAGACGGTGTTCTTCGCAACCTACCGAGAGCTCGCGGGGGTTGGATCGTTGGAGGTCGAGCTCGACGAGGGAGCCACGGTCGGCACGCTCATCGATCGGCTTCGGTCCGAGGCGTGTCCCTCGCTTCCGGAGGATCCGGCCGTCGCAGTCAACCTCACCTATGCCCTCGCCAGCGAGCTTCTGCATGACGGAGACGAGGTCGCATTGATTCCACCCGTCGCGGGAGGGTGAGAATGGCACACTCGGCCATTACCCACGATCCGATCGAACCCACCGAGGTGCTTGCGTCGCTGGGGTCGGATGAGGACGGTGCCGTCCTTCTCTTTCTGGGCACGGTCCGCAATCACGCCGAGGGGCGAGACGTGACCGGAATCCTCTACGAGGCCTACCAGGAGATGGCGGAGAAGGAGTTGGCCGCGATCGCAGAAGAGGCGGCCGTCCGGGCAGGAACCCCGCGAGTCGCGGTCATTCATCGCCTTGGAGAGCTTGCGGTCGGAGAGCCAAGTGTAGCGATCGGTGTAGCCTCGCCCCACCGCGCCGAGGCCTACGACGCGTCCCGGTTCGTGATCGAGGAAATCAAGAAGCGACTTCCTGTCTGGAAGAAGGAACGCTTCGTCGACGGCTCTGCAGACTGGACCGACGGCACTCGCCCCCAGGCTGCGGCTCCACCAGCACGGGAGTCGGCATCGTGATCGACCAGTTCGGGCGTCGCGTCGAGTATCTGCGCATCTCGGTCACCGACAAGTGCAACCTCAGGTGTGTCTACTGCATGCCCATGGAGGGGCTCCCCTGGCTCAAGCGTGAGCAGCTTCTCTCCTACGAAGAGATCACCCAGATCGTCAGTACAATGGCCAAGATGGGTCTGCGAAGGATCCGGCTTACGGGCGGCGAGCCGCTGGTCCGCCGTGACCTGCCCGACCTGGTGCGGATGTTGGCGGCGGTTCCCGGGATCGACGACATCTCGCTCTCCACCAATGCTGTCTTGCTCGCTGAACTTGCGGAGCCGTTGCGAAGTGCTGGAATCACCAGGGTCAATGTTTCGCTGGACTCGCTGCGGCCTGAGCGCGTCGATTCCATCAGCCGGAGGCTCGGGACCTTTCCCAAGGTGATGGAGGGACTTCGGGCTGCGGAGGAGGTCGGTTTTGAACCGATCAAGCTGAACGTGGTGGTGATCCGTGGGCAGAATGAGGACGAAATCGCGGACTTCGCAGAGGTGACACGTGACCGACCGTGGCACATCCGGTTCATCGAACTCATGCCGACCGGGTCCAACCTTGAGCTCAGCGCCAACGACTTCGTTTCGAGCCACGAGATTCTCAAGACCCTCCGTGGGCTGGGGAATCTCGAGGCGGCTGCGGGCCCTGGCGGGAATGGGCCGGCCCGTTACTTCAGCCTGCCCGGTGCAGCGGGAACCGTGGGCGTGATCACCCCGATGAGCCACAACTACTGTGAGTTGTGCAACCGGATGCGGCTTACCGCAGATGGGCAACTTCGGCCCTGTCTCTTCGGTGCCCAGGAGACCAATCTCCGAGATCCGTTACGGGCTGGCGAGGACCTCGTGCCGCTCATTGACGAGACGCTGAGAACCAAACCGGAGCGTCACTACTTAGTACAGGGAAGCGACGCAGGATCGGGCGGACTCGTGGCTCTTTCCCAGACGGGTGGTTGAGGGCTGGGAGTGCCTTGACGCGCCCTGAGGACCCGTTTAGCCTCCGGCAGCAGGACGTCACCGGAACACCAATGATCATAACGAGATCCGATAATAATGAGCGCTAAGAAAATCACCGTAGTCGGGGCCGGCCACGTGGGCGCTACATGCGCACAGAGGTTGGCCGAGCAGGAGTTGGCTCGTGAGGTCGTACTCCTCGACATCGTCGAGGGAATCCCGCAGGGGAAGGGGCTCGACCAGTGGGAGAGCGCCCCGATCGTGGGCTTCGACAGCCGCATCATCGGCACGAACAGCTACGATGACGCTGCCGGGTCCGACATCTTCATCGTCACCGCCGGAATCGCACGCAAGCCGGGAATGAGCCGAGACGATCTTCTCAAGACGAACGCCTCCATTGTCGAGTCGGTCTCGAGGGAGATTGCACGTGTAGCTCCGGACTGCATCATCATCGTGGTCTCCAACCCGCTCGACGTCATGGCATCGGTTGCGCTCAGGGCGACGGGTTTCCCGAGGGAGCGAGTGATCGGAATGGCTGGGGTACTGGACACCGCTCGGTATCGGTCGTTCATCGCTCTCGAGGTCAACGTGAGCATTGAAGACATCCAGGCGCTCGTGCTGGGTGGCCACGGCGACACCATGGTGCCGCTCGCCAGCTACACGAGCATCAGCGGCATACCGCTCGATCAGTTCCTCGATCAGGAGGCGATCGATCGGCTCATCGAGCGCACTCGCAAGGGCGGGGCAGAAATCGTTGCGCACCTCAAGACGGGGAGCGCCTATTACGCGCCGGCAGCAGCAGCGGTCCAGATGGCGGAGGCGATCGTAAAGGACAAGCGACGCATTCTGCCCTGTGCGGCCTTTCTGCAGGGTGAGTACGGGCACGAAGGAATCTTCCTCGGGGTGCCATGCAAGCTCGGAGAGGGTGGCCTCCAGGAGATCGTCGAGGTGGAACTCACGGATGCAGAACGAGACGAGCTCGCAAAGAGCGCTGCCGCAGTCGCAGAGACGTTGGCAACGCTGGGCTAACACCTCCGGATCCCTCCACGGACATTCAGCCGGTCGGGAGAAGCAATGCGACGGGTCGAGACGCTGTATCGATCTTCAGTAGGAAAAAAGGTGGCGATGGCCGTGACGGGTGTCTTCGTCGTCGGTTGGCTCGCTGCCCACATGACTGGCAACCTCAAGGCGTTTCTCGGTGCGGAGGAGCTCAACCACTACGCCGAGTGGCTGAAGGAGATGGGAGCACCGGTGCTTCCCCACGGGGCAGGTCTCTGGGGTACGCGGATCCTTCTGCTCGCTGCAATCGGGATCCACATCACCGCTGCGCTCCAACTTTGGGCTGCGAGTCGGGCAGCACGGCCCGAAGGTTACCGCAAGGAGCAAGCCCTCTCGTTTACCTTTGCGTCGCGCACCATGCGGTGGGGTGGGGTGTTCCTGCTCCTCTATCTGGTCTACCACATCTTCCACATGACCGTGGGCTCGGTTCATTCCGACTTCATTGCGGGTGACGTCTATCACAACGTTGTGAGCGCCTTCCAGAACCCGGTGGTCTTCGGAGTCTACGCGATCGCCATGGTGTTCCTCGGTCTCCATCTGTACCACGGCGTGTGGAGTCTCTTTCAGACGCTCGGGCTGAGTCATCCGCGCTTCAATCGATTCCGACGCCCCCTTTCGGCGTTTATCGCACTCTTCATCGCGGGCGGGTTCCTGGTTGTTCCAGTCGCGGTGATCACCGGCATTCTCAGTTAAGGGACCTCAGGACATGGATCTCAACGCCAAGATTCCGGATGGGCCCATCGAAGAGAAGTGGGGCCGTCACCGCTTCGAAATGAAGCTGGTGAACCCGTCCAACAAGAGAAAATTCGATGTGATCGTCGTGGGCACGGGGTTGGCCGGTGGATCGGCCGCCGCAACGATGGCAGAGCTGGGGTACAAGGTTCGGGTGTTCACCTTTCATGACTCCCCAAGGCGCGCGCACAGCATCGCGGCGCAGGGTGGAATCAACGCGGCCAAGAACTACCAGAACGATGGGGACAGCGTTCACCGGCTGTTCTACGACACGGTAAAGGGCGGTGACTTCCGAGCCCGCGAGGCCAACGTCCACCGCCTCGCAGAGGTCAGCGTCAACATCATCGATCAGGCGGTGGCTCAGGGTGTGCCGTTCGCCCGAGAGTACGGCGGCCTGCTCGACAACCGCTCCTTCGGGGGCGCCCAGGTCTCGCGCACCTTCTACGCCCGTGGGCAGACTGGGCAGCAACTCCTGCTCGGTGCATATCAGGCGTTGCAGCGGCAGGTCGACGCCGGCACCGTAGAGATGCACACGCGTCATGAGATGTTGGACATCGTCATGGTGGATGGTGCGGCTCGCGGAATCGTGACCCGGGACCTGGTGACCGGCGAGATCGAGTCGCATGTCGCCGACGCAGTGGTGCTCGCGACGGGTGGTTACTCGAACGTCTTCTTCTTGTCGACCAATGCGAAGGGGTGCAACGTCACCGCCACGTACCGGGCCTACAAGAAGGGCGCCGGCTTCGCCAACCCCTGCTTCACCCAGATCCACCCGACCTGCATTCCGCCGAGCGGAGACTTTCAGTCGAAGCTCACGCTCATGAGTGAGTCGCTCCGCAACGACGGCCGCATCTGGGTTCCGACGAGCGAAGGCGATACCAGGCCGGGTCCCCAGGTGCCGACCGAGGAGCGGGATTACTATCTCGAGCGGATGTACCCGAGCTTCGGCAACCTGGTGCCCCGCGACGTTGCGTCGAGGCGGGCCAAGGAGATGGTGGATGACGGGCATGGGATCGGCGACCGGGAGAACGGCGTCTTCCTCGACTTCGCCGAGGCGATCGGGCGGGTGGGGAAGGACCTGATCTCGGAGCGGTACGGAAATCTCTTTGAGATGTACCAGAAGATCACCGGCGAGAATCCGTATGAAACGCCGATGCGCATCTATCCGGCCCCACACTACACGATGGGTGGTCTCTGGGTCGACTACGACCTCATGAGCACCGTGCCGGGGCTCTTCGTGATCGGCGAAGCCAACTTCTCGGATCACGGCGCCAACCGTCTGGGGGCGAGTGCGCTCATGCAGGGGTTGGCCGATGGTTACTTCATCTTGCCGCTCACGATCGGGAACTACCTGGCCCGCACCTCGCACGGTGACCTCGACTCCTCCCATGGAGCCTTTTCCGAGGCGGAGCAGGGGATCAAGGACCAGACCGAGCGCCTTCTCTCTGTGAATGGGTCCAGGACCGTGGACGAATTCCACGTGGAGCTCGGCAAGCTGATGTGGAACCACTGCGGGATGGCGCGTAGCGCCTCTGGTCTGAAGGAGGGCCTCGCCAAGATCCCCGAGCTGCGCGAGCGCTTCTGGAAGGAAGTTCGAGTTCCGGGGAGTGGGAAAAATCTGAATCAGTCACTCGAGAAGGCCGGCAGGGTAGCCGACTTCCTGGAGTTCGGAGAGCTGATGTTCCACGACGCCCTGACGCGCGACGAATCCTGCGGTGCCCACTATCGGGTCGAGCACACGACGGAAGAGGGCGAGGCCAAGAGGGACGACGAACGATTCGCCCACGGCGCGGTGTGGGAGTACAACGGGGTCGCGGACGAGCCCACGCGCCACCGGGAAGAGCTCTCGTTCGAGCATGTGCCACTCTCGCAGCGGAGCTACAAGTAATGAACCTCACCCTACACGTGTGGCGTCAGGAGGGACCGGAGCAGCGAGGGCGGTTCGAGACGCATCAGGCCACCGATATCAGCGAACACGCCTCCTTCCTGGAGATGCTCGATGTCGTGAACGAGCAGATCACGCATGAAGGCGGCGATCCGATCGCCTTCGAGCACGACTGCCGTGAGGGGATCTGTGGCGCCTGTGGAATGGTCATCAATGGGACGCCCCACGGGCCCCGTATCAGGACGACCACCTGCCAGCTTCACATGCGAGAATTCAACGACGGGGACGAGGTCTGGATCGAGCCCTGGCGGGCCACGGCGTTCCCTATCCTCCGGGATCTGGTCGTGGATCGGGCTCCCTTCGACAGGATCATCTCTGCAGGCGGCTACATCTCGGTGCGGACGGGAAGCGCCCCGGATGCGAACGCGATTCCGATCGAAAAGGATCTCGCGGCCGAGGCCTTCGACGCGGCGGCGTGCATCGGCTGCGGCGCCTGCGTGGCGGCGTGCCCGAACGCCTCTGCGATGCTCTTCACGGCGGCCAAGGTGACCCATCTCGGGATTCTTCCTCAGGGTGAGGTGGAGCGTGACCGGAGGGTGTTGCGGATGGTGGGCCAGCACGACGACGAGGGATTCGGGAACTGCACCAACCATGGCGCTTGCCAGACGGTGTGTCCCAAGGGAATCTCAGTAGATACGATCGCGCGCCTGAATCGGGATCTTGTTCGCAGCGCACTCCTGTATCGGGAAGCGACCGTTTAGAAGGCTGTTGAGGAAGTGGTGTGGCCGCGCGACCCCCGCTTCGCGGCGGTGCCCCACGCCGTCACGCAGTCGCTTGCTCGGAGACCCGTGCACGGTATAGTCTGGCCCTGAGCGTTCACGAACGCCGCCGTTCCAGTTGTTCGGAGGTCCTCATGCTAGTGAATATCCGCCTGTCGCGGCTCCCTTCCGCCGTCTTCCTGGTCCTGCTGATCAGCCTCTCCGGATGTGGGCGCGGGGGCCAGGGCGCAGACCTCGTGCTCACCGGAGGCGTGGTGTGGACCGGGGACGATGCGCGGCCCTGGGCCGAGGCGGTGGCGGTGAGGGGCGACTCCATTCTCGCCGTTGGAAGCTCGAGCGAGATTCGGGCGCTGATCGGATCTCGGACCCGTGTGCTCAGGCTGGAGGGCGCCTTCGTCTCGCCCGGGTTCATCGACAACCACACACACTTCAACCGGGCCGGCGAGCTCCTCCTCGGGATCAACCTCCTCGCGATTTCAGAGGCGGATGGATTCGTCGCTACCGTGGCCGAGACCGCCGCGCGCCTGCCGGACGGAGCGTGGCTGGTTGGGGGGCTCTGGGGTGCCTACGAGCAGTGGGAGCTGAGTTCGACCGGAGGGGAGGGTGACGGCGAAGAGTCCTCAGGGCCCTTCCGGCCTGATCGAGCGTTGATCGACCCCGTGTCTGAGAATAACCCCGCGCTCCTGTGGAACTGGGACCGCTCGCAGTACCTGGCGAACGCTCTCGCTCTCGAGCTGGCGAACGCCGACTGCAGTTGGGCTGGGGTTCAGTGCGAGGCGGGAGCGCCCACGGGACGCATCGGTGCCGACGTGGCAGCCCGAATCCGAGACGTGATTCCTGAAAAAACAATGGACCAGCGGTTGGCCGAGGGACGAGCGGCGCTCGCCCGCCTCGCAGAGCATGGTGTGACCACCTTCTTCGACATCACCCCCCCTGAGCAGGTAGAGGTGTATCACAGTCTGCGCCGTTCGGGCGAGCTCACCGCGCGGGTGAACATGCGGCTCGTCCTGGACACCTGGGACGAGATGAGAGACGCAGGAATCGTGGAGGGCCACGGGGACGAGTGGATTCGCTACCAGGGCCTCAAGGGATTCGTAGACGGGATCATGGGTGCCTCTACCGCCCGCTTCGCCGAGCCGTACCTGACGACGGGCGTACGCGGGTTGTGGCGTGACGAGCGCAACACCGGCTACGTCACCGGTGCCGGGTCGGGGTTCAACCCAGCGGGGAACATGGAGGCGCTCATCTTCGGGGCGGATTCGGCGGGCTTCAACCCCCGCGTGCATGCGATCGGCGACGCCGCGATCGATTCGATCCTCGACATTTTCGAGCGCGTGATGCAGGTCAACGGACCGCGAGAGGACCGTCGATTCGCAATCATCCACAACCAGGTGCTCTCCGGGCCTGAGGTCGCTCGCCGAGAGGCGGATCTCGGCATCATCGCCGAGATGCAGCCCTACCACACGATCGACGACATGCGCTGGATGGAGGAACGCATTGGCGAACGCGCCCGGTGGGCCTACGCCTTTGGCACCCTCGACGAGGCCGGCGTATTACTCTCCTTTGGGAGTGACTGGCCCGGAACGAACGCGGCATGGTACACCTCGAACCCACTCCATGGGATGTACGCGGCAACGACGAGGCAGACCCTCGAGGGAGCTCCCGAGGGTGGGTGGTTCCCGGAGGAGCGCATCGCCGCCGAGACCGCACTCAGGGCCTACACGGTGAACAACGCGTGGGTGGCCGGTGAGGAAGCGTACAAAGGCAGGCTGATCCCTGGATATCTGGCGGATCTGGTGGTGCTGGAGCGTAACCCGCTCGAGGTGGTTCCTGCGGAATTGAAGGACATTCGAGTACTGACCACCGTGGTGGGCGGAAAGATTGTGTTCGAACTGCCGTACAGATGAAGGATGTTGACGCGCGTCCGGGGCAGGGCGATGCTCCATGGAGACACATGATGAAGACCAAGGGAGTACGATGCACACGTTAAAGATTTGGACGAAGGGCTTGCTTCCCCTCGCCGTGGTCGGGTTGGCGGCCTGCGGAGGAGGTGACGACCCTTTCCTGCCGCCGCTCGGAGAAGACGAGGTGGTCTTTGCGGCCTCGCTCGGGATCAACCTGGCCGCGATGGAGAAGATCCCGCTCGGGATCTGGATCACCGATGAGGTTGTCGGCGACGGAGCGCTCGTCATCGACAGCGTGGTCGTAGATGCGGTCATCCAGGGCTGGATTCCTGACGGCACCCAGTTCGAGGATGGAATCGGACAGTGGCTCACCGCGATCGGGGCGGTTATTCCGGGCTTCGACGGCGGCGTGATCGGTATGAGGGT
This sequence comes from Gemmatimonadota bacterium, assembly GCA_036679625.1. Taxonomy (GTDB): domain Bacteria; phylum Gemmatimonadota; class Gemmatimonadetes; order Longimicrobiales; family Gaopeijiaceae; genus JAZDDA01. The sequence continues at coordinate 38,558 of JAZDDA010000152.1, forward strand.
CGGCGGCATTCGCAAGTTCGTGGTTCCGCCTGAGTTGGGTTTCGGTACGCGGCCCCCCTCCGGCGTACCAGTCAATTCCTGGCTGATATTCCGCGTACAGGTGACGGGAGTGTTGGACCCCACCCCGCAGGGATCTCTTGTCTCAGGGGCGGTGACGAGCGTAACAGCACGCTAGCTCCGACACGGGTGGGTCAAGCCGCCCAGCACGTCGTTGAGAGGGGGAGTCCGCTTGGGCTCCCCTTCCTGCCTGCTACATCTTGGGCAGCGTGACTCCCACCTGATTCTGGTACTTCCCCTGCCGGTCTGCGTACGAGATCGACGGCTCTCGGTCTCCCTCAAAGAACAGCAGCTGTGCGATGCCTTCCCGAGCGTAGATCTTCGCGGGGAGCGGCGTTGTGTTCGAGATCTCCAGCGTCAGATACCCCTCCCAGGTGGGTTCGAGCGGTGTCACGTTGACGATGATCCCACACCGCGCGTAGGTGCTCTTGCCGACGCAGATCACGAGCACTCCCCGCGGAATCCTGAAGTATTCCTCTGTCCGGGCAAGCGCGAATGAATTTGGAGGAATGATGCATGTGTCTGCGTTGACGTCGACGAAGGAGCGATCGTCGAAGTCCTTGGGGTCCACGACCACGTTGTGAACGTTGGTGAAGACCTTGAACTCAGGAGAAACCCGAATGTCGTACCCATAGGATGACAGGCCGTACGAGATCACTCCGTCCCTGACCTGGCCAGACTCGAAGGGCTCGATCATCTGATGCTCTTCGGCCATCTCCCTGATCCAATGATCGCTCTTGATGGGCATTCTCGGACGTTGCTCCCCGGCACAAGGTGGATGATTCAGTTGGCGACATTCCAGATCCAGAAGGTGGCAGACATAGGATCTGTTTGCGCGCGAAGATAGGGGTGGATGCACCTCTGCGGCAAACGCCGTGAGTTCACACCTCACGGGTCCGGTTCCAGCTTGACACCCCATCGCGATTCCGGATAGATTTTGCGGTCCAATCTCGTGAACAATTTCACAAACTCGCGGCCGCCATGTCGGGATCGTATGTCCCGCTTTTAATATTCTTCATTGCCTCGGCGGTAAACGCCGTAGGCATGCTCGTGGCGTCGCACATCCTCAATCCGCGACGCTCGACTCCCCAGAAGGATATGCCCTACGAGTCGGGGATGATTCCGCTTGGGGATACTCGTGGTCGCTTCTCCGTGAAGTTCTACATGGTCGCGATCAGCTTCATCGTGTTCGACCTCGAGACGATCTTCCTTATACCCTGGACCGTCGAAATGCGGGAGCTGGGGTGGGGACCGTTCGTTGCGGTCTTCTTTTTCGTAATCGTACTCAGCGTGGGACTGATCTATGAGTGGAAGAAGGGAGGGCTCGAATGGGACTAGACAGTGAGGCTCAGCAGGCCCTCCAGATGGTCGAGGCCCAGGGTGTGGGCGCCGCCGGTGGCCACAAGGGCGGACTCTTCGGCGGTGGAGCCCCGACGTTTCTGACGACCAAGCTCGACTTCGTCGTCAACTGGGGTCGCCGGAATTCACTTTGGCCGATGCCCTTCGGAACCGCGTGCTGTGCGATCGAGATGATGGCGTCCGCTGCCTCCAACTTCGACCTCGCACGCTTCGGTATGGAGCGGATGTCGTTCAGCCCTCGGCAGGCGGATGTGCTGATCTGTGCTGGACGGGTGCCCTACAAGCTCGCTCCTGTACTTCGGCGTGTGTGGGATCAGATGGCGCAGCCCAAGTGGTGTATCTCGATGGGGGCGTGCGCTTCGTCGGGTGGGATCTTCGACACGTACTCCATGGTGCAGGGGATCGATACGATCGTCCCGGTGGACGTTTACATCCCCGGCTGCCCACCGCGGCCTGAGGCGTTGATCTATGGTCTGATGATGATCCAGGAGAAGATCCGTGGGGAGTCCCTCGCCGATCATCACGCGTTGCGGGCAGAGGATCCCCACACCGTGGGAAGGCCGCGAGCGAGCGCCGAAGAGGTGGCTAGGGTCTCGGTCCCCTTCGGGAACTCGACGCAGCAGGACCAATCCAGTGTGCTCCCGGGCGAGGCTGAGCTGGCTCGCACCGAGAATCTTCCTTCCTGAATGCCGCTGAGCCTAGATCTATGAGCGACGACACGACGGGAAGCTTCGACCAGGTTGAGCGAGGCCCTGAGGCATCAGCCGAAGACTGTGCTAAGCCTGCCTTCCAGGAGGGCGCGGCCGGCGACCACCCGTCCGTTGGGCTCCTCATCGAGCGGTTCGGGGACGCCATTGTCGGTCACGAGGTCAACTCGGGCGATCAGCACGTCGTATTCGTGGATCCGGCGCGCAACACAGAGGTACTCGCGTGGCTCAAGGAAGACGAGTCACAGCGGTATGATTTTCTCGTGGATGTGACCGCCGTTGATTATGGACGGGGGCAGCCGCTGGAGGTCGTGTACCAACTCTGGTCGATTCCGAATCGGAGGGCGCTGCGGATCAAGTGTCGCCTCGACCTCGCCGCACTCCGGATCGAGAGCCTGACCTCGCTCTGGAAATCGGCAAACTGGCTCGAGCGTGAGGTCTACGATCTCTTCGGCATCCATTTCGACAACCACCCAGACCTTCGGCGGATCCTCATGCCCGAGGACTACGCCGAAGGACACCCGCTGAGGAAGGACTTTCCCCTACGCGGTCGGTTCTCCCGGGCCGAGCAGACGAGACGGGCGTTGGAGCAGAATCCCGACCATCAGTATCGGGACGACCTCAGGGCCATCGGGGGAGAGCCTGCAGTGGTTACCCTACCAGACGAGTTGCCCGAGACCTTGGCAGAGGGAGAGTCCTGAGCGTGACGCGGACGGTTGAGTATTCGGTCGGGCGAAACCCGGAACTTGGGATGGACTTCAGGCCGGCAGCCGGCTCCATGGGGGCCGTTGAGCCCGAGTTCGACTCTGAACACATGCTCATCAACATCGGCCCGCAGCACCCCGCTACGCACGGCGTGCTTCGGTTGGTGTGCGAGCTCGATGGTGAAACCGTCGTTCAGGTTGTCCCCGACATCGGATACCTGCATTCGTCCTTCGAGAAGCTCGGGGAGTACCGGACGTGGAATCAGATCGTCCCCCTCACCGACCGCATGGATTATCTGGCACCGCTGATCTACAACTGCGCCTACGCCATGGCCGTCGAAAAGCTCATGGGCATCGAGGTCACCGAGCGGTGTAAGGTCGTTCGCCTCATCTGCCTCGAGCTGGACCGCATCTTCAGCCATCTCCTCTGGTTGGGAACGACGGCGATTGATATCGGGGCGTTTACGCCGTTCCTTTACGCGTTCCAGCAGCGTGAGAAGATCTACAAGCTCCACGAGGCGTTCACAGGGGCCCGCATTACGACGTCTGCAACGCGGGTCGGGGGTATGATGGCTGACCTTCCCGAGGGGTGGGTCGAGAGCCTCAAGGCGTTTCTGGCGGAGTTCCCAAAGACGCTCGACGAGATCAATGCGCTTCTCACGACGAACGCCATCCACCTGGGACGGGCTCAGGGTATCGGCGTAATCTCTGGCGAGGACGCCGTGAACTACGGCTTCTCGGGTCCGAACCTCAGAGCCTCAGGTGTGCCGTACGACCTTCGCAAGGATCGTCCGTACTACGACTACGAGACCTACGACTTCGAGGTGCCGGTCGGGGAGCATGGGGACTGCTACGACCGATACCTCGTCCGGATGGAGGAGATGGTTCAGAGTGTCCGGATTCTGCACCAGGCGATCGAGCGTCTGCCGAGCGGCCCTATCAACGTGGACGATCCACGGGTTTCGCTGCCGAGCAAGACCGACTGCATGTCCGACATGGAGTCGATGATCCACCACTTCAAGCTGATCACCGAGGGCATCAAGGTGCCGGCGGGGGACTGTTTCTATTCCGTCGAGGGCTCGAAGGGTGAGTTGGGCATGTACCTGGTCAGCGATGGTGGGTCGAAGCCTGTACGGTGGCGGGTACGGCCTCCTTCGTTCGTGAACCTGTCCGTAATTCCCAAACTCGCCGAGGGCCATATGCTCGCCGATCTCATCGTGATCAACGCCAGCCTGGACATCGTGCTTGGAGAGATCGATCGATGAGCGACGATGTGCCGTTCAAAAACCAGGGCTGGGCCGGCAACACCGGGGAGTTCGATCTCTCTGAAGAAGATGTTCGTGGTACTGCATTCGTAGGAAAACGCCCGCCCGAGGGTGGTCATCCTTCGGCCTCCACGAGCCACGCCTATATGTTGGTGGACAAGGATCCCGAGGCGCCGCTCTTCGAGGGCCCCTACGCGGAGCGATTCGAGAAGATCAAGACTCGCTATCCCACGCTCCGGGCTGCGCTGATCCCCACGCTGAATCTGGCGCAGGAGCTTCACGGGCACGTTTCACCGCAGGCGATGGACAGGGTGGCTGAACTGCTCGAGTTGTCGCCCGCCTACGTGCGTGGCGTTACGACCTTCTACACCATGTATAACAAGCGGCCGGTCGGCCGGTACCTGGTTCAGGTCTGCACGAACATCTCCTGCAACCTCTGCGGGGCAGAGGAGGTGCTCGAGGCGTTCCTTTCGTACGCAGATGCCGAACAGGGTGAGACATCCTCCGACGGAAATTTCACCGTGATCGAGGCAGAATGTCTCGCTGCGTGTGGGTTTCCTACCTGCGTCCAGATCAATTCGACCTACTACGAGAACGTCGAGGCCAAAGACGTGCCGGCCCTGCTCGAGCAGTTGAAGGCGGAGCTTTAGTGTCCCGTTACGAAAGTATCTCGGCCAGTCGAGGGCGCGGTGCATCCGTGGGTTCGGCGTTGGGACTCCTCGCCGTAGCTTTGGCTATGCCTCGTCGTCCCGCCTTGAACCCTCGGCGCGCCGACCCTTTTTGTGGCTCGCGAACTTTCGCAACGGGACACTAGGCCATGGCTTATCCCTACCGTCACGAAAAAGAGGTGCGCATCATCTCCGAATATTTCGGCGATCCGGGTGCGCGCACGCTGGATGGATGGAAGGAGCGCGGGGGGTACGAGGCGCTGAAGAAGGCGCTCGGCATGAGCCCTGGTGAGGTCGTAGATGAGGTTAAGGCCTCGGGTCTGCGCGGACGCGGAGGAGCAGGCTTCCCGACCGGCGTGAAGTGGAGCTTCATGCCCAAGGAGAGCGGAAAGCCCCACTACCTCCTCTGTAACGCAGACGAGTCCGAGCCCGGCACCTTCAAGGACCGCGAGATCCTACGATGGACGCCCCATCAGCTGATCGAAGGGTGCCTCATCGGTGCCTACGCGATTGGCGCTGAGCACGTCTACATCTATTGCCGCGGGGAATTCTTTGAGGCGACCGCGGTTCTTTCGCGGGCGATCGAGGAAGCCTACGAGGCTGGGATCTGCGGAGACGACGTCATGGGTTCCGGGAACAAGATCGACGTGACGATTCATGTCGGTGCCGGGGCGTACATTTGCGGTGAAGAGACCGGTCTCATGAACTCCCTCGAGGGCCGACGAGGGGAACCTCGGGTAAAGCCCCCGTTCCCGGCGGCGGTCGGTGCGTTTGGGATGCCGACCACGGTCAACAACGTCGAGACGCTCTGCGCCGCCGGCCACATCGTGAAGAATGGCGGCGAGTGGTATCGGCAGTGGGGCACTGAAAAAAGCCCAGGTACGAAGCTCTTCTGCGTGAGTGGGCACGTGAACCGGCCGGGGAACTACGAACTCCCGCTCGGCTTCTCTCTCCACGAGCTCGTGCACGACGTCTGTGGCGGAATTCGCGACGGAAACGCGCTCAAGGCCATCATCCCCGGTGGGAGCTCGGTGCCGATCCTCTCGGCTGAGGAGTGTGAGGGCTGCAAGCTGGATTACGAGGGCGTGGTCGAAGCGGGTTCGATGTTGGGGTGTGCCTCTGTCATCGTGATGGACGAGACCACCGACATCGTGCGCCAGGTTCGCCGGATGGCGGCTTTCTACGCCCACGAGTCGTGCGGCCAGTGTACCCCCTGCCGCGAGGGCACCGCCTGGGTCACCAAGATCCTGCAGCGCATCGAGGACGGCCGCGGTACGGAGGAAGACCTCGACACTCTGGTGGAGATAACCAACCAGATGACCGGCACCACAATCTGCGTGCTCTCTGACTCGGTTGCGGCCCCTGTGCAGTCTTCGATAACGAAGTTCAAGGACGACTATCTCGCGCTCATCCGACGTGGTGAGCGGGTAGGGGCGTCATGACAATGAGTGAGAACACGGCCCCCGAGATGGTGACGCTCACGATTGACGGCCAGGAGGTGACGGTCCCCAAGGGAACGACGCTCCTCAAGGCTGCTCAGGAGTTTGGGCCGGAGATACCTCACTACTGCTTCCACGAGGGCCTTTCCTCTCCGGCGATGTGCAGGCTCTGCCTCGTCGAGGTTGAGGGTGCGCCAAAACTACTTCCCTCGTGCGTCACACAGGCCATGCCCGGCCAGGTGGTTCACACCGAGAGTGAGAAGGCGGCCAGTGGGCGTCGGGGTGTCCTGGAGTTCTACCTGGTCAACCATCCGCTTGACTGCCCCATCTGTGACCAATCCGGGGAGTGCAAACTTCAGGATTACGTATACGCAGAGGGTCGCGAGGCTGGGCGGGGTCGTGAACCCAAGCGTGTCTTTGGACGTGACGACTTTGGCGGCGACGTACTCTTCTACGGCGACCGATGTGTGATGTGCACTCGCTGCGTTCGCTTCATGACCGAGATCGAGCAGAATTCGCTCCTCACGGTGGTCGAGCGTGGAAACCGCTCTGTGATCGATACCTTCTTCGAGTCGGGGCTGGGCGAGGCGAGCTGGGCGGGCAACGTCGTGGATATCTGTCCGGTCGGTGCATTGGCCTCCAAGGACTTCCTGCACAAGGCACGGGCGTGGGATCTAGAGCATACCGCTTCGATCTGCCCATCCTGCAGCCAGGGCTGCAACATCGAGCTGCACACCCGTGACAACGCGGTCCAGCGCCTCAAACCCCGTGAGAACCTCGAGGTCAACGGCTATTGGATGTGCGATGAGGGGCGGGCGAACTACGAGGCGATCAATCGGGGTGACCGCATGGAGGAACCTCTCGTGCGGGCCGGCGGGACGCAGAGCGCGAGCAGTTGGAGCGACGCTCTCGGTGGCCTGGTCGATCAGCTGAAGGAGGCGTCCGCGCCGGTCAAGGCAGTGGTTTCGGCGCAGGCGTCCAACGAAGACATTTCCGCGCTGACGGAGCTTGTCTCAGCCGTCGGGGGAGGGGAGATCGTATTCCGCTCGGCACGGGCCGAATCCGAAAACCCACTCCCAGGATACACCGGGCTCGCGCGAAGGCTCGATCTGGTGCCAAACCGCGCGGGCGCCGAGGCCCAGGGCGCGGTGCGGGTCGGGGATGACGATGGAAGAGGCGGGCTCGACGGCGTCGCGTCGCATGAAGGCGTCGTGATCGTGCTCGGAGACGAGCTTGCCGACCAGGCCGACACGTTCGCGTCCGGGGCTTCGCTCTTCGTCTACCTTGGGCAGCATGCATCTCAAGCCTCTGGCAATGCTCACGTACAGCTCCCCATCACCACCTTTGCGGAGCAGGATGGCACCTTTACGAACCACACGGGACGGGTGCAGCGGTTCCGGCCCGCGCTCGATCCCCCCGGGGCGGCTCGGCCGGCCTGGCTGGTGCTAGGGGCCCTGACGGCGGCGCTTGCGGACGGCGATGGGCCCACCCGTGCAGACGAGGCCTTCGCCCGCCTCGCTGAGAATTCCGAGGTCTATAGGGGACTCAGCTATGAGAGCCTCGCCACTGCCGGCGTGCAGTTGGCCGGCACGGTGGGGGACTGACGAGGATGGATCTGCATCCGATTGCCGGCCTCCCGATGTTCGTCGCGAACTCCCTTAAGGTGCTCGCGGTGTTCTCGGTGGTGATGATCGTTGTGGCTTATACCACGCTCGCCGAACGACGGGTGAGCGCGTTCATCCAGGACCGACTGGGTCCGAACCGGGTGGGCCCCTTTGGCCTCCTCCAGCCGATCGCCGACGGAGTCAAGAACTTCGTCAAGGAAGAGACCGTCCCGGCTATGGCCTCGCGGTTCTTCTTCTTTCTCGCGCCGATACTCACGATGACGCCTGCTCTGGTCACAATCGCGGTGATACCGTTCGCCGCTCCGTTGCCCACGTCGTGGGGTGTCGTGGATATGATCGTGGCCGATGTGCCCATCGGAATTCTCTACATCATGGCCCTCTCTTCGCTCGGCGTGTACGGCGTCGTGCTGGGTGGTTGGTCTTCCAACAACAAGTATGCGTTTCTCGGCGCGATGCGGGCCTCTGCGCAGATGGTGAGCTACGAGGTGCCGTTGGGTCTCAGCCTGCTCGCGGTCCTCATGCTCACCGGAAACGTCACCCTCACCGAGGTGGTCCATCAGCAGCAGGAGTTGGACCTCTGGTTCGCGTTTCCTCTCTCGCTGGCGTTCATCCTGTTTGTGATCTCTGCCTTCGCCGAGACCAATCGCCTTCCATTCGACATGCCAGAGGCCGAGTCAGAGCTCGTGACCGGGTACCACGTCGAGTATTCGTCGATGAAGTTCAGCATGTTCATGATCGGGGAGTATGCCCACATGCTCACCGCTGCCGCGCTGATGGCGACGCTGTTCTTTGGGGGATGGGATATCCCCGGAACGTGGGATGACGCCTGGTGGCACGACGGGACGCTGATCCGGGGCTTCGATTCGTCGGGTGCCGCGATCGCAGCAACCCCGTCGATTCTGAAGACGCTTGTCACCTTCGCGGCCTTTGCCGCCAAGACGGGCTTCTTCCTGCTGCTGTACATCTGGATCCGTTGGACGGTTCCCCGCTTCCGCTACGACCAGGTGATGCACCTCGGCTGGAAGGTGATGTTGCCCACGGCGCTGGCCTACGTGATGGTCGTGGCCGCGACGATTCTCGTGCTGGACCAGATTGGGGTGCCCTACGGCTTTGGGTTCGGACTCGTGCTCACGGGCGTGAGCGCATTGTGCACCGGTGCATTCCTCTTCGGTCTCGATCGGGGGCGCATAATCACCGGGGCTGGGGCGGTCGGAGAACAGCGGGATCTCAACCGGAGCGGTGCCACCTTGGCCGGCCGGGCCACGGCAGCGACCACCGAGGAGCGATAGATGAGACAGTGCCTTACGTGGAGGCAGCTAAGCATATATAGGGGAACGACATGGCTGTAACCGTAAAGGTCGTAAAGCGACCGGAGCCGGAGACCACCTCGTACCTGCGGGCTGCGCTCAGCGGGATGGCGCTCACCTTTAAGCATATGGTGAGCCCCACCACGGTTACGCAGCAGTACCCCGAGGAGCAGACGCAGCTTTCTCCACGCTGGAGGGGCACGCACCGCATGGAGGTTCACGCGGACGGACGCCCCAAGTGCGTGGCCTGCGGACTGTGCCCGACGGTGTGTCCGGCGAACTGCATCCGCCTGGTCGGTGGCGAGGATGATCAGGGGAACCGATACCCGGTGGTCTACGAGATCGATGAATTCCGGTGCGTCTTCTGCGGAATGTGCCAGGAGGTCTGCCCAGTCGAGGCTATCCACGTGGGGCGGGATTTCGAGAACGCGGAGTACACGCGGGATCGATTTGTGTACGATCTGGATCGCCTTATGGAACAGGATCATCCTGTAACTGCGCTCTGGGATCCCTCCGACCCCCTGGGTGAGTGATGGTGGAGATCCTCTTTTTCGTCTTCGCGACCATTGCGGTTGGTGCCGCGATCGGAGTTGTTACTGCGAAGTCTCCGGTTGGGAGCCTCATCTTCATGGTGGGGACCCTCGCGAGCGTTGCCGGCATCTACGTGCTCCTCGAGGCCCACTTCCTCGCAGCGATCCAGGTGATCGTCTACGCCGGGGCGATCATGGTGCTCTTCCTCTTCGTAATCATGCTCCTCAACCTGGGGCACGACTACCAGCGCGACATCAAGAGCGGGGCATGGACGATGATGGCCTTCGCGGTGTCTGGGGCGATGGGTGGCGTGCTCGTGCGTCAGTTCCGCGGCGTCGAGGACTCGTCATTCTACGACTACTTCGGTGCCGCCGACGCGATCGATGCGGCGCTTGTTGAGCACGGAGCCGTCGGGGTGATTGCCCAGCCACTCTTCCTGGACTACGTGGTGCCTTTTGAACTCACCGGTGTGCTCCTCCTCGTGGCGATCGTTGGCGCGCTCATGCTTGCAAAGAGGAGCGTCTGATGCTGGTTGAGTCTCTCTTCGTAAGCGCCATTCTCTTCGTCATTGGAACCCTCGGCGTGATCGTGCGGCGCAATGCCATCGTAATGTTCCTCTGCATCGAGCTACAGCTCAACGCGGTGAACCTGACCTTTGTTGCGCTCTCGCGTTACGTGGGAATCGAGGGCCAGGTGTTCGTCTTCTTCGTGATGACGGTCGCGGCCGCCGAGGCCGCTGTAGGACTCGCCATCATCATCTCGATCTTCCGTCATTACGGAACAGTGAACGTGGACAACTTCAACCTTCTCAAGTGGTAGCCCGGTGACCGCGCTGGGGTTCTTCTGGTTACAGGACGCTGCGGAGGCGGGAAACGCCTGGGAGCCAACGCTCCCGGGGCTGATCATCCTGCTGCCGCTGATCGGGTTCGTCATAAACGGAGTGCTCGCGCTCTCTGCTTCGCGACGCTCCGCCGACGCCCTCCGGGAACGCGACGAGGAGCTGGACTTCCTCGCCGGCGAACGGCCGCTCACACACAGTCTGCCGTCACTCGTCGGACCGGGCGTGATGCTGCTCGCCTTCCTGCTCACCGTCGTGAACTTCGTGGGAATGCTTGGTGCGGAGCTGCACGAACCCATCGTTCGTGAGTACTTCACATGGATGGCGACCGGCACCTTCCGTGTAGCCGCCGCACTCCAGCTCGACCAACTCTCGATAATCATGATGATGGTGGTTACCGGGGTGGGGTTCCTCATCCACGTGTTCAGCGTGGGCTACATGAAGGACGATCGCGGCTATCCGCGGTATTTCGCGTACCTGAACCTCTTCGTGTTCTTCATGCTGACCCTCGTGATGGGGGCCAGCTACCTGGTCATGTTCGTAGGGTGGGAGGGCGTCGGGCTCTGCTCCTATCTCCTGATCGGGTTCTGGTTCAGCGATCGCGAGAAGGCGGACGCCGGCAAGAAGGCCTTCATCGTGAACCGCATCGGGGACGTCGGGTTCCTGATCGCGATGTTCATGCTCTTCAAGGCCTTCGGCTCGCTCGACTACACGGCGGTATTCCACGGCGCCGAGGCGGCGGCCTACGGCGGCAGTCTCATGACGACCGTGACGCTGCTTTTCCTCCTCGGCGCGGTAGGGAAGAGCGCTCAGGTCCCGCTGCATGTGTGGCTTCCTGACGCCATGGCGGGTCCCACACCGGTCTCGGCGCTGATCCACGCCGCGACGATGGTGACGGCAGGCGTATACCTGGTCGCGCGTTCGTCGCTGTTGTTCTCGCTCTCCCCGGTTGGAAGCGCGACCGTTGCGGGGATCGGAGTCCTCACGGCGCTCTTCGCGGCGACGATCGCCCTCAAGCAGAACGACATCAAGAAGGTGCTCGCCTACTCCACGGTCTCGCAGCTCGGGTACATGTTCCTGGGCGTCGGGGTAGGGGCGTACACCGCCGGCGTCTTCCACCTGATGACGCACGCCTTCTTCAAGGCGCTTCTCTTCCTCGGGTCCGGCGCCGTTATCCACTCGATGCACCACGCCTTCCATCACACGCATAACGACTGGGATCCCCAGGACATGCGCAACATGGGCGGCCTCAAGCGCTTCATGCCGATCACATGGATCACCATGTGGATCGCAACGCTCGCCATCGCGGGCGTGTGGCCCTTCGCGGGATTCTTCTCGAAGGACGAGATCATCTGGCAGGTGGGAGCACGTGCGGGGGCGGAGCACGCGCCCTTCGCGGCCCTCTACACCGTTTACTGGGTGCTTGCGCTCGCTGCGGCGATGCTTACCGCATTCTACATGACACGCCTCATGGTGCTCACCTTCCACGGCGACAACCGAACCGGGGACGAGGAGGCGAAGCACCTCCACGAAGCGCCTGCGGTGATGTGGGCCCCACTCGCCATACTCGCCGCACTCTCGGCGTTCGGGGGGTGGATCAACGTCCCCGAAGCGATCCGTACCTCATTCCTGGGATTCGGCGGACTGCTTCCGATGTCCGAGTGGCTCCATCACTGGTTGGAGCCGGTCACGGAGGCCGCGGTTCACGTGCAGGAGATGAACATCGGCGAGCTGGCGCACAGCGCCCCCTTCGGCGGGGGCGAGCTCGTGTGGGCGGTGGCCTCGACGGTAGCGGCGCTGATCGTGGTGGTTCTCTCTGCCAGGGCCCTCCTGAGTCGAACGGTTGCGGTCGCGACCGAGGACGCAGAGCCCACCGGCTTCGCCAAGGTGCTCTACAACAAGTGGTATGTGGACGAGCTGTACGACCGGACTGTGGTCCAGCCCGTGATCCGTGCCTCGAACTTTGCCTGGCGGGTGATCGACGCTGTGATCATCGACGGTCTGGTGAACCTGATGGGAGGCGTGGTCCGCGCGGTTGGATTCGTCGGAAGCATGTTCCAGACCGGACAGGTGAACACATATGCGTTCTTCATGACCATCGGGATCCTATTCATCCTCGCCTCGATTGCGTTCTAGATGCCCTTCCTGGAATCCATCGCATACGACTCGTGGATCCTCCACGCCCTCCTGTGGCTGCCGCTTGTCGGCATGGGGGTGGTGCTCATGGGGAGCGAACAGGCCGCAAAGCGGGTCGCCTTCTGGTCGGCCATGGGCGTATTCATCCTCAGCCTGGGACTCTGGTGGGCCTTCGACCCAGCCACGACTGCGGGTGGCGGCTTCGCCTTTGAGAGTAGCAGCCCCTGGATTCCGTCCTGGGGGGTGAGCTACGCGCTCGGGCTGGATGGCATCAGCCTCTTCATGGTGATGCTCACTACGCTCATCATCCCGCTCGCCATCCTCGGCTCCTGGGAATACATCAAGAAGCAGGAACGCGCATTCTACGCTCTGATGTTGCTGCTGGAGACGGGGGTAGTAGGCGTCTTCGCGTCGCTGGACCTCTTCCTCTTCTACGTGTTCTTCGAGCTGACGCTGGTCCCGATGTACTTCATCGTCGGGATCTGGGGTGGCGAACGAAGGATCTACGCGGCGATCAAGTTCTTCCTCTACACCGCGCTGGGATCGCTCCTGATGCTGGTTGGGATCCTCTACCTGTACTTCAGGGCGAAGGAAATGCTGGGGGTTGGCAGCTTTGCATACGGCGACATTCTCGCCGTCTCGCTCAGCCTCAAGGAGCAGCTCTGGTTGTTTGGCGCGTTTGCGCTCGCCTTCTCGATCAAGGTGCCGATTTTTCCTCTGCACACCTGGCTGCCCGACGCCCACGTCGAGGCACCCACGCCAGGCTCCGTCGTGCTTGCGGCGGTTCTGCTGAAGATGGGGACGTACGGGTTTCTCCGCTTCCTGCTTCCGCTCTTTCCGGCGGCGGCGGTGCACCCCACGGTCGTTACGATCATGCTCACGTTGGGAGTCGTCGGAATCGTCTATGCGGCCATTGTGGCCGCGGTACAGCCCGACGCGAAGAAGCTCGTTGCCTACACCTCGGTTGCCCATATGGGGTTTGTTGTGATCGGGATATTCTCCCTCACGGTGAATGGATTGCAGGGCGGGCTGTTCGTGATGATCTCGCACGGAATCTCGACCGGGGCGTTGTTCCTTCTCCTGGGAATGCTCTATGAGCGGCGTCACACGCGCGAAATCGCAGCGTTCGGGGGCATCGGGCGGGTCATGCCGCTCCTCTCTACGGCCTTCATCATCACGGCGCTGGCTTCGATCGGTCTTCCCGGCACCTCCGGATTCGTGGGAGAGTTCCTCGCGCTGTTGGGCACCTTCGAAACACACCCCGCATTTGCGGTCATCGCCGCGTCGGGAGTGATCTTCGCTGCGTACTACATGCTTCCAATGGTTCAGAGAATGTTCTTCAACAAGCTCGACCGGGCAGAAAATCGGGAGATGAAGGACCTTTCCTCCCGAGAGATCCTCATCCTCGCACCGCTGCTCGCGTTGATGGTGTGGATCGGCGTACATCCGGCACCGTTCCTCGAGCGTATGGAGCCGAGTGTTCAGTCCGTGATAGAGCGCGTGCAGGGTGCTGAGGAGGGACTTGCGGCGGCTGCGAATCTCGACCTGGGCGAGGGGCGGAGCGACCGATGACGATCGACTTCAGCTCACAGTGGCACTACCTGGTGGCGCTAGCGCCTGAACTGATACTGACCGTGTTTGGCATGGTCGTCCTGCTCGCGGGGGTGTCGAGGCGACACGCCACGACGGTAGGACGCGCCTATGATCTCGGTTGGCTCAGCCTCTTCGGTGTGCTTCTGGCTGCCTTCGCCAATGGGTGGCTGTACGGGGTGACCGAGGTTGGGGTCTCGTCGATGGTTGCCGGGGATGCCTTCGCGCTCTTCGCGAACTGGATCTTCCTGATCGCCGCGGGCTTCGGAATCCTCATGTCGATGGCGTATGTAGAACGCCAGGGGCTGCAGGTCGGCGAGTTCTTTGCGCTGTTGCTGCTCTCGACCGTTGGGATGATGGTCATGGTGGCCGCCCGCGATCTCATCGTCATATTCCTCGGTCTCGAGGTGATGTCGATCGCGGTCTACGCGATGACCGCGATGAATCGTCGCGATCCCAGGTCTGCAGAAGCCGGCCTCAAGTACTTCATCCTCGGAGCGTTTTCCACGGGGTTTTTCCTCTATGGCATCGCTCTCACGTATGGAGGCACCGGCAGCACAAACATCACGGAGATCGCTGTCGCCGTAGCGAGCGGGAGCACCCAGCCCGCGTTGCTCCTCTTCGGCGTTGCGTTGATGCTGATCGGCTTCGCCTTCAAGGTCTCGGCCGTGCCGTTCCACATGTGGACGCCCGACGTCTACGAGGGCGCGCCCACGCCGGTGACGGCCTTCATGTCGGTCGCGGTCAAGGCGGCGGCCTTCCTTGCGTTTCTCAGGGTCTTCACGGTGGCGTTCGACGGACTCTACGAGAGTTGGGTGAACATCGCCTGGTGGCTCTCCGTGATCACGATGGTGGTCGCGAACCTCATCGCGCTCCAGCAGACCAACGTAAAACGGATGCTCGCATACTCGAGCGTGGCGCACGGCGGGTACCTTCTCGTCGCGATCGTAGCCGCGAACACCGAGGCCGGCGCCGGGATGTTGTTCTATCTCCTGGTGTACACGCTTATGAATCTGGGCGTGTTCGGAGTGGTCATGCTGGTTGGGCGTCAGAGTGAATCCAGCCTCGAGCTGGATGATTACGCAGGGCTGGGACAGCATAAGCCTGCGCTCGGTGTCATGCTCACGATCCTCCTGCTGTCGTTGGCCGGTTTCCCCGGCACGGGCGGGTTCATGGGCAAGATCTTCATTCTCCAGGGGGCGATGGATGCCCATCTCCTCTACCTCTCGGTCATTCTGGTCCTCACCACGGTCGTCTCGTACTACTACTATCTCCGCCTGGCCTGGTACGTATGGATGCGGGATGCTCCGGACGGGGCCGACTTCGCGGACGTCACGACACCGATGCCCATGCGGATTGGTCTGTTGGTGGCGGTTGCGTTCATCCTGTATACCGGCCTCTTTCCAGAGGCGGCGCTCGATATGGCTCGCAGCGGGATAGCCTCGATCGCCGCGTTCGCCGGGGGTTGATCACGGGCGCCGATGGTGCCCTCCACAAGAGTGAGCGTTTCCTCACGATGCATCTTCCCAACCATATTTTTCGCGAATACGACATCCGCGGGCTCGTCGCCGATGAGCTGACTCCAGAGGTGGCTGAGGCTGTCGGGAGGGCGTTCGGGGGCTTCGCGATCGAGAAGCTCGGGCGAGCGCCCACTGTTGCGGTGGGGTACGACAACCGTCCCAGCTCTCCGGCCCTCCAACAGGGTCTAGTGCGAGGGCTGCTCTCGACGGGTGCGAACGTCGTGAATTTGGGTCTCGTGCCTACGCCGACGGTCTATTGGTCCGAGAAGGTGCTCGAGACCGACGCTTCAATCCAGATCACCGGATCGCACAACCCTCCCGAGTGGAACGGCATAAAGATGACGCTCGAGGCTGCCTCCGTTTATGGAGCGGCTATTCAGGAACTCAAGCGCAGAATTCTTGAGAGCGACGCGCCCGATGGCGAGGGGACCGAGGTGGTTGAGGCCGTGCTCGATCGCTATCGCGACGACGTCGTGAAGCGATTCGACCTCCCTCGTCCCGTGAAGATCGTCGTCGACTGCGGCAACGGAACCGGTGCGGTTGTGGCGGTTGAGCTCCTTGAGGCACTGGGTGCTGAGGTGATCCCTCTGTACTGCGAGTCCGACGGCACGTTTCCCAACCACCACCCGGACCCCACGGTGGATGAGTACCTGGTCGACATGATTGACCTCGTCAAAGGCGAGGGTGCGGAGCTGGGGATTGGATTCGACGGAGATGCAGACCGGATCGGTGCCATCGACGAGAAGGGGAACGTCGTCCGCGGAGACATCCTCCTCCTCTTGTTCGGGCTCGACATTCTGGCCAAGCAGGGTCCCGGCCAGAAGCTGGTCTTCGATGTGAAGTGCTCACAGGTGCTTCCCGATGAGTTCAGGAAGGCGGGGGGCGAGCCGATCATGTGGAAGACGGGCCACTCTCTCATGAAAGAGAAGATGCGAGAGACCGGAGCCCCCATCGGGGGTGAACTCTCGGGGCACATCTGCTTTGCGGATTCGTACTTTGGGTTCGATGATGCACTCTACGATGCATGCCGGCTCATCGACCTCGTTGCCAGGTCGGGACGATCACTCTCCGAGATGGTGGCCGATTTTCCTCGCTTCGAGTCCACTCCAGAGTTACGGATCGAAGTGCCTGAGGAGCGGAAATTCTCGGTTGTAGCTGCGGCTCAGGAACACTTCAGGAAGACGCATGAGGTGATCGAGGTAGACGGTGCCCGCGTTCTCTTTGGGGATGGCTGGGGTCTGCTTCGGGCTTCGAACACTCAGCCGGTGATCGTAGCTCGATACGAGGCGAAGACATCGGAGCGGCTCCAGGAAATCCGAGGGGTGGTTGAATCATGGCTCAAGACGCAGGGGATCGATGTCTGACTTGATGAAGTTGAGGGGTGGAAGGCTACTTCTTGCGATGGCCCTGGGAGTGGTGCTCCTACTCACGTTGGGTCGCGTCGCGTCGAGCGCGTACGTCGAGATCCTCTGGTTCCGCTCCATGGGGTACTCCTCTACGATGTGGACGCGGTTCTTCTGGGGATGGGGTGTCCGGGCCGCCGCGATGGCGCTGGTCGTCGTCGTGGTGCTGGCTAACCTCCACTTTGTGGCGGGGACTCTCGGACGGATCCAGATCAAACGACGGTTCGGCAACCTCGAGATCGCGGAGCAGTTACCGCCGAGAGTGATCTTCATGGGTGTGGTGGGTGCTGCCCTCCTCCTGGGGGCCTGGTTTGGCGCCTCGATTCCCAGGTCCCTCGGTCTGCAGCTCCTCTTTCTCGTTCAGGGGCAGGAGTGGGGTCTGGTCGATCCGGTGCTGGCTAAGGACCTTGGCTATTACGTATTCACGCTTCCCGTACTCGGGGCTGCCACGACCTTCGCGCTCGTGCTGGTCTTTCTGGTGCTCAGCATGTGTACTGCAGGGTACGCGGCGACCGGTGTGCTGCAATTTCAGCGTGGGAGGGTGGCGGTCGACCACAGACCTCGCCTTCACCTCTCCATTCTCATCGCCGTGTTCTTTGTCCTGATGGCCGCTCGCCTCTGGCTGGGGCGCTCAATCCTGCTGCTCGACGGGTCCTCCGACATCCAGGGCATCTTCGGGTTCACGGATGCGAACGCACGCATGCCGGCGCTTCGTATCATGACGGTGCTCTCGATCTTTGCCGCGGCGGGAGCGGTCTGGACTGGGCGGAGTGGACGGGCGTTGCCGCTTCTTTCCGGGCTTGGCGGAGTCGTGCTGGGTGGTCTGCTTGTGGGGCAGGCATATCCCGCGTTTGTGCAACGGTTCCGGGTTGAGCCGAACGAACTTCAGCGGGAGGCGCCCTATATCGAGCACAACCTGGAGTTCGCACGACGGGCATACGGGTTGGATAAGCTCGAACGGAGGACGCTCACCTTCCGAGAGCCTGGGCAGGGAGTCGACTTCGAAGCGGCCAGGGCTCAACTGGAGGGGCTGCCTGTCTGGAGTCAGTCGGCGCTGTTGACCACTTACAGGGAGGTCGAAGCGCGTTTCCCCTACTACGACTTCCGAACGGTAGCGATCGATCGTTACCCGTCCGATGAGGGACTCGTCCCCGTAGCTCTTTCGGTGCGGGAGATCTCGCCGCTCGGGATCCAGGATCCCAACTGGCAGAACGTGCATCTGAGATCCAGGTACATTTCCGGGATGGGTGCCGTTGCCTCGCACGCAGGTGAAAAGACGGTCGAGGGTAGACCGTCTATGTTCCTCGAGTCGATCCCGCCGGAATTCTCTGCCCAGGCAGGAGCTCCTGCCGCGCTGGATCTGCAGCGGTCCACGGTGTTCATTGGTGGTGCGCCTCAGCCGTACGCGGTCGTCACCAGGGACGACGGGGTTGGGTCTGAAGAGGCCGATCGCATCGGGGACGAGGCCGGGGTCGACTTCCCAGAGGGAATCCGGCTCGGCTCATTGGTACGTAAATTAGCGTTGGCCTGGCGCTTCAGGGACGCAAACCTGCTCTTCGCCAGCGAGATTTCTTCGGACAGCCGATTCCTCTATCGCCGAGGACTATACGAGCGCGCTACAGCGGTGTCGGGGGACCTGATCCGCTTTCCCGAGGTTGCATATCCGGTCATAACCGAGGGACGCATCGTATGGATGCTCGAGGGGTTCACGGCGACCAGATGGTTCCCGCTGTCTACCCTCCAGCGACTCGGTCGCGGTACAGTCAGGTATGCGCGCAACAGCGTCAAGGTGACGGTGGATGCGGTTAATGGAGAGGTGCGTTACTACATCACCGACCCCGAGGACCCACTCCTCGCCGCATACGCCAAGGCGTTTCCGGGGTTGTTCCTGCCCTTCGACGAGATGCCCTCTGAGCTACGGGAACACGCACGCTACTCCAAGGAGATGCTCACCCTTCAGGCGCGGGTGTTGTCTCAATACCATCAGGAAACCGCCGCGGAGTTTCATGGGCAGCAAGACGTCTGGGAGTTTCCCCAGGAGCTCGCCGACGGCCTTTCTCCGGTGCCGTATCTTCCGGAATACGGGCTTCTGAAGCTTCCTGGCGAATCCGATGCCGAGTTCATTCTTGCGACCACCTTCGTGCCACGAGGGCGCCAGAACCTGACGGCGATGCTCTTCGGCAGAAGCGATCCACAACGGCTTGGGGAGCTGGTGCTCCTCGACATCCCTGTTGAGTCGCAGGTGCCGGGTCCTCGGCAGATCGAAGCGCTCGTAGAACAGGATCCGACGATCTCCGAGCAGCTTTCGCTGTGGCGGAGCGGTGGAAGCCAGGTCTGGACCGGGCACCTCCATGTGGTTCCGGTAGGGGACGATCTGCTCTATATGGAGCCCGTCTTCCTTGCCGCCGAGGAGGACGCGATTCCCGAATTGCGCCGGTTCGTGGTGAGTGACGGCCGACGCGTGGTAATGCGACCGGGGCTTCTGGAGGCCCTCGCCGAGCTGGTCGGCGGCCCTTCCGCCTCCCCCTTGCCGGAGCTGGTGTCAGACGCGCCAGAGGCAGTGGTCAACCTTGCGCTCGACCCATCGGAGTGGCCCACCGAGGCGCTCGACCTTCTGGACCTCGCCGAGCAGCGCCTCCGAGCCGGGGATTATCAGGGATTTGGTGCGGCGATCGCTCAACTTCGCGCACTGCTCCAGGACCTCTCCGGCGGCGATGCATAGCTGCGGGCTGGTGATTGGTGATCCGAAATGCGAGGGTAGGTAGCTTCACCGATTCGCCTCTGGGCACTCGATGGCCCTCTCCTGGATTCGCGGGTACGAGGCGTGTTCTTCTTGATGTAGATTCCGTACGACTGACTGCGAAGACAAACCCAGGACTTCAATGGACATCCACGAATATCAGGCGAAGGAAGTTTTTCGGAGCGTTGGCATCCCGGTTCCCCCGGGTGAGGTAGCCGAAACGCCCGAGCAGGCTGAAGCGATCGCGTCGAAGTATGGCGGGATGGTAGTGGTCAAGGCTCAGGTGCACTCGGGAGGACGTGGGAAGGTCGGCGGGGTCAAGTTGGCGAAGACCGCCGAAGAGGCGCGAGCGCACGCAGAGGCGATCCTGGGCATGACCATCAACGGGCTCACGGTCAACCGTGTGTTGGTGACGACGGCCGAGGACATCGAATCCGAGGCGTATGTGGGAATCCTGATAAATCGTAAGGCGCAGGCCGCCACCTTCATGGTGTCGGCCGAGGGCGGTATCGACATCGAGGAGGTCGCACACACGAACCCGGACGCAATCCGGAAGCTGACGGTCGATCCTCGCTACGGACTTCTCCCCCACCAGGCATACTGGCTTGCCAACGCGCTCTATTCCGATTCCTCACTCGCCAAACAGGCGGCCAAGATCATCGGCCAGCTCTACACGGCCTTCGAGAAGGCTGGTGCTTCGATGGTCGAGATCAACCCGTTGATCGCGACGCCGGATGGTGAGGTGAAGGCTATCGATGCAAAGATGAGTATCGACGACAGTGAGTTGTTCAGGAAGCCGGACATCGAGGCTTTTCGGGACGACGAGGCCGAACCGTGGGAAGAGGCGCGAGCACGTGACGCGGGCCTGAGCTTTGTGAAGCTCGACGGTGATGTGGGGTGCTGCGTCAACGGTGCGGGACTGGCGATGGCGACGATGGATCTCGTGAAGTACTACGGGGGCGAGCCTGCAAACTTTCTGGACATTGGCGGCTCATCCAACCCCGAGAAGGTGGTCGCAGCCCTCGAGATCATCACAGCCGATCCAAAGGTGAAGGTGATCCTTTTCAACATCTTCGGCGGAATCACCCGTTGCGATGACGTCGCGAACGGGATCGTCGAGGCGACCCGCAGACTCGATATCAAGCCGCCCATCGTGATTCGACTCACGGGCACGAATGAAGAAGAGGCGTTGAAAATCCTCAAGGAAGCCGGGTTCTCGGCCTTCACGTCGATGGACGAGGTCGTCGAAACTGCCGTCGCGACGGCCCAGAGCAACTGACAAGGGAATACGAATAGATGTCTATTTTCATCGACGAGCGTACTCGGCTCATCGTCCAGGGAATCACCGGACGTGACGGATCTTTTCATACCCGCCAGATGATGGAGTATGGGACCCAGGTTGTGGGGGGAGTCACCCCGGGCAAGGGGGGGCAGACCTTTGAAGGACCGGGTGGTGAAAGCACCCCGATCTTCAACACGATGGACGAGGCGGTCGCCGCGACAAGCGCCGATGCTTCGGTCATCTACGTGCCGCCGGCGTTTGCGGCCAGCGCCGTGATCGAGGCTGCGGATGCAGGGGTGGAATTCATCGTCGCCATCACCGAGGGTATTCCGGTACAGGACATGGCAAGGGCGCACGCCTTTGCCCGCGACAAGGGCGTGCGTGTACTGGGTCCCAACTGCCCCGGTCTCATCTCGCCAGGAAAAGCCAAGGTCGGCATCCTCCCAGGGCGGATAGTGATGCCGGGGCCCGTGGGGCTCGTTTCGCGTTCAGGTACTCTCACCTACGAGGCCGTGCATCAGTTGACCCAGGCGGGGATTGGGCAAACGACGTGCGTGGGAATCGGTGGCGATCCGCTCATCGGGACCAACTTCGTCGATTGCCTGAGGGCATTCGCAGATGACCCAGACACCAAGGCTGTCGTCATGATCGGCGAAATCGGCGGGACTGACGAGCAAGAAGCAGCGGCGTGGGCCAAGGAGAATCTGGATATCCCGGTTGTCGGATTCATCGCGGGGCAGACCGCGCCTCCCGGCCGACGCATGGGTCACGCCGGAGCGATCATCAGTGGCTCGGCCGGAACGGCTGCCGAGAAGATCAGGTGTTTTGAGGACAACGGAATCGCGGTCGCCGAGCGTCCGGTCGATCTCGTCGGCCTGATCCAGGGTGCCCTCCAGGGCTGAGCTCGGCCAGGACTGAGTAAACGCTATGATTCTTCGTGAGCTGCTGGATGTAAGTCAGGTCTTCCCGCACACGGATGCGGGTGACCTCGAGGCGATGGTTCGTGAAGTGCTACCCGCACTTTGCGTACCGGAGATGGACGAGTCACGGAGCCATCGCATGGCCCGTGACCTCGCCTTTGGCGTGAATGGGGACGTTGTCCGGGCCTCGGACGACGCGATCCTGGTGGTTGCTCAGACCGACACGGTGGAGCGGCTGGTGATTGGGGTAGCGACGTCACTGGACTCCTTCGCCGTTACGGGGGAGGGCGTCGATCCTCCGGGCTGTGCTCGAATTCTGGTAGTGGTGCTTACGCCACGTCGGGTGTCGACGGTCCGGGATCAGATTGTGCCGGCGCTCATTCGATTTCTCAAGGACCCGCACCGGAGCCAGCGCCTGCTTCAGATGGTGGGATCGGGCGATGTCCTGGGATTTGAAGAGTTGACGGGCCTCGAGCTTCATGAGCAACTGCTGGTTGAAGATGCGCTCACGCCGCTCAAGTACCGCGTATATCCCGATTCGCCGATCGGAGAGGTTGCCGACCTGATGCTGCGACGGGGGCTCCATTCGGTTCCGGTTGTGGGTGAGCGCCTCGAGTTCGTTGGGATCATAACGACAGGCGACGTGTTGGCACGACTTCTCCCGGGCCGGCGTGGCATCGAGTCCGAGAGGGCCGCCGTCCCACTTCCGCCCGAGGCGAGTGCCCGTGAGATCATGACCCGGAGCGTGCTCTGTGTGTCTGAAGATCAAAGTTTGATCGACGCAGCCGGCATCATGGTCAATCGCGACGTGGAGCAGCTTCCTGTCGTTCGGGATGGAGAGCTCGTTGGCATTCTCACTCGAGGGACGGTTCTCGGGTATGTGTTCGGCGGCGTTCCGGATCGACCGTCCGAGTAAACCCTGGGGCTCGGCCTCAATCCACTATTTTGTTTCAATCACGATTCGCAATAGCAAGGACATAGAGATGAGTCACACGCTAGCCATCATCAAGCCCGACGCAGTCGCCTCGGGGAAGGCGGGTAAGATCATCGCCCACCTCGAAGCAGGTGGGTTCACAGTTCGTGCGCTGAAGATGACGCGCCTCAACCAGGCCCAGGCCGGAGCTTTCTACTCTGTGCACGCCGAGCGTCCGTTCTATGGTTCGCTGGTTGCATTCATGACCTCTGGTCCTGTGATGCCCCTCGTTCTCGAAGCAGACGACGCGGTGGCCAAGCTACGGGAAGCGATCGGGGCAACGGACCCGGCGGAGGCCGCAGAGGGCACTGTTCGTAGCCTGTTTGCTGAGTCGAAGGAACGGAACGCGATGCACGCCTCGGACTCCGATGAGAACGCGGCAAACGAGATCGCTTTTTTCTTTTCGGAGCACGGTCGGTTGGGGCTGAAATGAGCCGTTTCGCGGATGCGCTGGCATTCGTTGACGAAAACGTACGTCAGCGCTAGCTTTTTCGACTATGCTCACGGTTGATCTAGTCCGCCTTGAGCGGGAGGGTTTTCTTCGCCTCAGGGCGGAAATCCCGGCCGATGACGCCCTCTGGGAGGGTGTCCTGTTGGCGGTGGGTGGGGCGGCCTCCGTCGAATTAACCGCGACGTTGGCGGGATCTGGAGAAATTGTGGTCCGGGGCGTCGCTTCGGTCCCCCTCACGGGGGAGTGCAGTCGTTGCCTTCGTGAGGTGACGTTGCCCGTGGAGCAGTCGGTCACGATGGTGTTCGCACCCGTGGACGAATTGGGCGATGAGGACCAGGGTGATGTGCGCCGGCTTTCCGCGAGCGCCGTGGAGTTTGACCTGGCCATAGCGCTCCGGGAGGAGTTGATCTTGTCGTTGCCACAGTCGTTGCTGTGCAGCGGGGAGTGCAGAGGATTCTGCTCCGGATGCGGAGTTGATTTGAATCAGAAGGATTGTCAGTGCCCCGGGCCGGAGATCGATCCGCGTTGGGCGGGCCTGAAGGCATTGAATAACGAGTGAGAGCGAGCCATGGCTGTACCAAAGAAGCGGACGTCGAAGCAACGCAAGCGGAAGCGTCGTACGCACTACAAGGCCGAACCGGTTACCACAAATAATTGTGAAAAATGTGGCGACCCCAAGATTCCCCACCGAGTATGCCCGAGTTGTGGGTTCTATGGTGGACAGGCGGTCATTGAGTCGGAGCTGGACTGAGTCTGGGTTTGCGGCCGATCTGAACGAGGCGCTATAGAGTGCGGATCGCCCTTGATGCAATGGGAACCGATACGGCACCCCATTCCGAGATCGCTGGAGCAATCGATGCCCTGAAGGACGTCGACACTGATTTTGAAATTGTGTTGGTCGGTGATCGGGGGACGATTGACGACGAGTTGAGCAAATACCCGGATTTTCCCCGGGACAGGTTGAGCGTGGTCCATGCGCCTGATCGAGTGTCTCCCGACGAGTCTCCAGCGAAGGCGCTTCGGCGCAAGCCGCAATCGTCGATTGCCGTTGGAGTAGAGCTGCACCGAAAGGGCGAGGTGGGTGCGTTTATCAGCGCTGGCTCCACCGGTGCGGTGATGGCGGCGTCTCTTCTCATATTGCGCCCAATCGAGGGCGTGGATAGACCTGCTATCGGCACCGTCATACCGACGGCGAAGGGGCCACTCCTGCTTCTCGATGCGGGGGCCAACGTGGACTGTAAGCCCCAGCAGCTCCTTCAGTTCGCACGCCTCGGAAACGTCTATGCTCAGGATGTCATGGGGGTCCAGGAGCCTCGCATCGGACTTCTGAACATCGGCGAGGAGCCTGGGAAGGGAAACGACGTGGCGGTTGCCGCACACGGCCTACTCGCAGGGAGTGACCTCGCCTTCGTTGGAAACGTAGAGGGGCATGAGATCATTGAGGGTGTGTGCGACGTGCTTGTGTGCGACGGGTTTGCCGGCAATATCCTGCTCAAGTTCTATGAGTCGGTGGCGTCATTTACCGTCGGGCTCCTGACCCATGCTATCGGCGGCGAACTCAAGGCGAACGATGACCTCGATCGGATCTTTCGGCTCCTGGATTACACTGAGACAGGCGGTGCTCAGCTTCTGGGCGTGAATGGCGTGGCCATCATCTGCCACGGAGGGTCTCCTCCCAAGGCGATCCGGAACGCCATCCACGTGGCTGCTCGTGCGGTGACCTCGTCGATGGTCGAGCACTTCGAGCGTGAACTCTCCTCTGGCTCGCCCGCGTGAGGAAGGCTCAGTGACGATTCCGACACCCTCCGTCGAGTTCGTCTCCACGGGTCGCTTCCTCCCCGAGCGGATCATGACGAACCATGATCTTGAGGAGATCGTTGCCACCGACGACGTCTGGATCACGGAGCGCACGGGTATCAAGGAGCGTCGGGTTGCCGACGCCGACACCACCGCGGCAGACATGGGGGCGGGAGCGGCGCGGATGGCGCTGGACCGCGCCGACGTTTCTCCCGAGGATGTGGACATTCTGATCGTCTCCACCGCCACCCCTGACCGCCTTCTTCCGTCGACTGCTTGCGATATTCAGCGCCGGCTTGGAGCCAAAAATGCGTTCGGCTTCGATCTTCAGGCTGCCTGCTCCGGGTTTCTGTACGGCGTCTCCATGGCCGAGGGGTTTCTGGCTCTCCACAGGGGGGATGTGGCGCTCGTGGTTGGGGCCGAGAAGATGAGCTCGATCATCGATTGGGAAGACCGGACCACCTGCGTGCTGTTTGGTGATGGGGCGGGTGCTGCGGTGCTGAAACGCTCAGCCGGGGTACGGGGAGTCATCTCGAGCCACCACCGGTCCGACGGGGAGATGGCTGACTATCTGATGCGTCCGGCGGGTGGGTCGCAAACTCCGCTGGATGCGGAGGGTCTCGCCCGCAAGGATCACCTGGTGAAGATGTCGGGGCGCGAGGTCTTCAAGAATGCAGTCCGGTGCATGGCTGATGCCGCCGAGCAGGCGCTAGAGGCTGCGGGAATGACGGCCGATGACATCGACCTGATGGTTCCCCATCAGGCGAACCTCCGCATTATCGAGGCCACCGCCAAGTACAGTGGAATCCCGATGGACAAGGCCTACGTCAATGTCGATCGGTACGGAAACATGGGTTCGGCGACCATCCCGATCGCCCTCGACGAGGCGGCTGAATCTGGGCGGCTTCAGCCGGGTATGCGTGTGTTGTCCGTAGCGTTCGGTGCTGGACTCACCTGGGGCGCGATGGTCTACCGCTGGTAGACCCGCGTCCTGATCTCCCCCAACTCGACTCTTCTATCGTGTCACTCGCACTCTTATTCCCCGGCCAGGGGTCACAGTTCGTCGGAATGGGCAAGGAGCTCGCCGAGGCGTTCCCGGTGGCGAGGGACACCTTCGCTGAGGCTGACGAATTGCTCGGTGCGGGCCTTGCGGACCTCTGTTGGTCCGGGCCCGAAGCTGAGCTTACGCAAACCCGGAACGCCCAGCCGGCGATTCTCACCCACTCCGTAGCTGTGCTGAGGGTGGTGAACGAGCTGCTCGGTGATGTCTCGATGGCCGCTGGGCATTCATTGGGGGAGTTTTCTGCCCACGTGGCGGCAGGCACACTCTCGTTCGGAGATGCTCTCGCCGCGGTGCGTCTGCGGGGCGAGCTCATGTTTGCCGCCGGTGAGCAAAGGGAGGGCACAATGGCGGCTATCCTCGGGCTCGACGATGCGGAGGTAGAGGGGGCGTGCGCGAAGGCAAGTGAGGGCGGGAGAACCTGTGTACCGGCCAACCTCAACTCCTCGGGTCAGGTCGTCATCAGCGGCGACGTAGAAGGCGTCAGGGCAGCGATGAAATTTGCGAATGAGGCAGGGGCTCGCCGGTCCGTCGAGCTCAACGTTTCTGGAGCGTTTCACTCACCGCTCATGGCTCCCGCCGAAGAGGGATTGCGGGCTCGGCTGGAGGCGCTAGAATTCGCCGACCCCGACTTTCCGGTGATCGCGAACGTTACATCGGCTGCGGTTACCTCTGGGGCCGAGGCGCGCGAGCTCCTGATCAGGCAACTCACCTCGCCGGTGCGGTGGGCACCCTCCGTCGCTGCCATGGTTGCGAGAGGTGTCGAGCGGTTCGTTGAGCTCGGTCCGGGGTCGGTGCTTTGCGGTTTGAATCGTCGTAACGCTAGAGGGGTCCCCTGCGTATCGGTGGGGCAGCCCGAGGACCTTGAAAAATTGGAGTCCGCATGAACCTTGACCAGGAACTCCAGGGGAAGGTTGCGTTGGTCACGGGGGGGTCCAGAGGAATCGGACTCGCGGTCAGCCGAGATCTTGCCACTGCCGGAGCGACGGTGGTGGTCGTGGCGCGCGATGAGGTGCGTGCGCGGTCGGTGGCAGAGGAGCTCCCCGGATCGGGACATCTCGCCTTCTCGTGCGATGTCGGGGATCCCGACCAGGTAGTGGCAACGGTGAAGGCGGTTAAGGAGCAGGTCGGTCCGGTGGAGATTGCGGTCAACAACGCTGGAATCACCCGAGACAACATCCTCATTCGCATGAAGGACGACGAGTGGGATGAGGTGCTGCGCATCAACCTCAAGGGCGCCTTCAACGTCACTCGGGCGGTCAGCCGGGACATGATGAAACGGCGAGAAGGCGCCATCGTCAACGTGACTTCAGTAGTCGGACTCATCGGGAATCCAGGGCAGGCGAACTACGCCGCATCCAAGGCGGGGTTGGTGGGATTTACCAAGAGCGTGGCCCGAGAACTGGCGCCGCGTAACATTCGGTGCAACGCTGTTGCTCCAGGTTTTATTCGCACGGACATGACCAGCGAGCTGACCGAGGATCAGGTCGATGACCTGCAGGATCGGATTCCGATGGGGTCCCTGGGTGATCCAGACGACATCGCGGGACTGATTAGGTTTCTCGTGGGGCCCGGTGCAAGCTACATTACCGGCCAGGTCATTGCGGTAGATGGTGGTATGGCGATGTGATTTTTCCCCTTTGGGGGATGTAGTAAGAGAGACGCTTTTCAAGACACACACTGTACGGAGGCATCATGGCGGATAACGTTGCGGCCAAGGTCAAGGAAATTACGTCGAATGAGCTGGGTGAGCCTCTCGAGAAGGTTACTCCGGAGGCCTCTTTCGTTGAGGATCTCGGGGCTGACTCCCTCGACACGGTCGAGCTCGTAATGGCATTCGAGGAAGAGTTCGGAATCGACATTCCCGATGAGGACGCTGAGAAGATGCGGACCGTTGGGGACGCGATCAAATATGTTCAGGGAAAGTCCGAGGGTTAGGTCGTCAGGCACAGGTAAACCACCCATGACAAGCATGGTGTCGGAGCCCAGACGGGTAGTCGTGACCGGCCTCGGAGCGGTTACCCCCATCGGGAACGATGTGGCGTCTTTCTGGGAGTCACTTCTCGAGGGCCGAAGTGGCGCGGCGACGATCGCGAGCTTTGAGCCGTCCGAAGACTTCGCTACCCGCATCGCGTGCGAGGTGAAGGACTTCGACTCCTCCTTCCTGAATTCCAAGGACGCGCGTCGATTCGATCGCTTCGCACAGTTCGGCCTGAAGGCCGCGATCGAGGCGATGGAGTCAGCGTTGCTCGACGGCGTACCCGAGAGTACGACGCCTGAGCGCTTTGGCGTCGTGTTCGGGAGCGGGATTGGCGGAATCGCCACGATGGAGAGGCAGCACGACGTGCTTCGCACGAAGGGGCCTCGCAAGGTGAGTCCGTTCTTCATTCCGATGTTCATACCGGACATCGCGGCTGGACTCATCTCGATCCGGTTCGGCGCCAAGGGTCCCAACTATGCTACCGTCTCAGCGTGTGCCTCCAGTGCCCACGCCATTGGAAACGCGATGCGCTACATCCAGCGCGGAGACGCGGATCTGATGATTGCGGGGGGCGCGGAGTCCACGATCACGCCGCTCTGCATCGCGGGGTTCACCGCCATGAAGGCGATGTCCCGGCGAAACGATGATCCCGCGACGGCCTCACGACCATTCGATGCCAACCGAGATGGGTTTGTGATCGCCGAGGGTGCCGGTGCGCTGGTGCTCGAGGAGCTTGAGCACGCGAAGGCCCGCGGCGCGAGGATCTTCGCGGAGTTGGTCGGATATGGAGTGTCGGGAGACGCCTACCACATCACGTCGCCTGCTCCAGAGGGTGCCGGCGCACAACACGCGATGCGTGAGGCCCTTGATGATGCCGGTGTGCAGCCTCAGGACGTTGATTACATCAACGCCCACGGGACGTCTACGGCTGCTAACGATCGGAACGAGACGGCAGCCATCAAAAGTGTGCTGGGGGACGCTGCGTACGAGACGGTGGTCGGATCTACAAAGTCGATGACAGGACACATGCTCGGCGCGGCAGGTGCCGTTGAGGCTATCGTGAGCGCCCTTGTATGCGGTGAAGGGAAGATCCCGCAGACCATCAACTTCTCGGAGGCCGATCCGGAGTGTGATCTGAACTACGCTCACCACGGCATGGTAGAGCGACCCGTTGGCCTCGCGCTCTCGAACTCATTCGGTTTTGGAGGCCACAACGTTTGCCTCGCCATGCGCAGGTGGGACGGTGAATAGCGGGTCGAGGGTCTGATGCGGGTCGGGCTTGGGTACGACTCACATCGCTTCGACGCGACGCGCCCGCTGATCCTGGGTGGCGTAGAGATCCCTGACTCTCCGGGGTTGTATGGTCACTCGGATGGGGATGCCATCGCCCACGCCGTCATTGACGCGGTGCTTGGGGCAGCGGCTGCCGGAGACGTCGGAACGCACTTCCCACCTACCGACGAAAAGTGGAAAGGCGCCGATTCGATGGAGCTGTTGCGACGCACGATGACCGTCATTGAGAACCGAAGCTACCGAGTGGTCAACGTGGACATCACGGTGATCTGTGAGGCTCCCCGGATCTCGCCACATGCCAAGGAAATTCGCAGGAAATTGGCGAAGGTACTCGGTGTGGACATCGGGTCGGTATCGCTGAAGGGGAAGACCAACGAGGGCATGGGTTGGATCGGGGCAGGCGAGGGACTCGCAGTGCATTCGGTCGCCCTGATACAGGCCTTCGGACAGGGCCGTCATGGGACTGTGGCAGAAGGCGGCTTCGGGCTCTGACACGAGGTCCATACGCGGACACTGGGGCCTC
This sequence comes from Gemmatimonadota bacterium, assembly GCA_036679625.1. GTDB lineage: Bacteria > Gemmatimonadota > Gemmatimonadetes > Longimicrobiales > Gaopeijiaceae > JAZDDA01. The sequence goes on from JAZDDA010000152.1 coordinate 68,727, forward strand.
CCCATTTCTTCAACTCCTGAGGAGGGCGGGCGATGGATCTGAACCTCGCCGTGCTGCAGGAGCTGCCACCCTTTCTGACGTATGTCGCACTCGGCGTCGGTGCCGCTCTCGAGAACGTCTTTCCCCCCATTCCCGCCGATACGTTCGTGGTGATCGGTGCCTTTCTCGCCGCTCGTGGCCGCGCAACGCTCACCACCGTGTTTCTCGTGACCTGGACTTCGAATGTTGTCTCGGCGCTTCTCGTTTATCGGGCGGGGTATCGCCACGGTCCTGCATTCTTCGACTCACGCATAGGGCACGTGCTCATGCGGCCACGCCAACTCGAGCGGGTTCGTGCCTTTTATCACCGATTTGGCACTCCTGCGATCTTCTTCACCCGATTCCTGCCCGGTCTGAGGGCCATCGTTCCCATCTTTGCCGGAGTGAGCCATCAGCCGCTGAGGTCTGTGGCCTGGCCGATCCTGGTCGCCTCGGCGATCTGGTACGGGCTGCTGGTCTGGGTTGGCGGCCTCGCGGGCCAGAATCTCGAAGCTATTCTCGCTGCGCTCGCAGGCGTGAACCGGGGCCTGTTGGCGCTCGCGCTCGGCGTGTTCCTACTTCTCGGTTGGCTCTGGTACCGGACCCGCCATCCCCAGGAGACACCGTCTGACGAAGAAGCGCACGATGCGTGACGATCACTTCTACATCGAGCCCTTCGAGGACCACATCAAATTCGAGCGGGGACTCTCTGCGCGGACGCTCGAGGCGTACCGGCGCGACCTCGCCGCGTTGAGCTCGTTTTGCGCCGACCATGAAGTCACGCAGGCCGGGGAGGTCACGCCGGCTCTCCTGAGGGAGTTCGTGTACAGCCTCCGTGAGGCTGGCCTGGCGGCGAGCTCGATTCGGAGGATGCAGTCGGCGCTGCGGACCTACTTTGGCTTTCTCCTTGCGGACGGAATCCTCGCTGAAAACCCCACCGAGCACCTCGAATCGCCCAAGGTAGGTCGACCTCTGCCCGATGTGCTCTCGCTGGAAGAGGTGTTGGCCATCCTCGCTGCCCCCGACGAGACCAAGCCGCTCCTCTGGCGGGACCGCGCCATCCTGGAGTTCCTGTACGCTTCGGGCGCGAGGGTTTCTGAGGTCATCACCCTTCGCATTACGGCGATTGCCCTCGATCTGGGAGCATGCACGATTTTCGGAAAAGGCTCAAAGGAGCGAATCGTACCGGTAGGACGCCCCGCATGCGCTGCGATCGAGCGCTACCTTCGTGAGGTACGGCCGCGGCTTGACCGCGGGGAGGGTGCCGGCGTGCTCTTCTTGAACGCTCGAGGGCGGCCCCTCTCGCGCATGGCCATCTTCAATATGGTCAAGGTGGCGGCCCGGAGGGCAGGGATCGAGAAGAGGGTCTCTCCCCACACGCTTCGCCATTCCTTTGCTACCCACCTGCTCGAGGGTGGGGCCGACCTCATCGCTGTCCAGGAAATGCTCGGGCACGCCGACATCTCAACGACTCAGATCTATACGCACCTCGATCGGGAATACCTGCGGGAGGTTCATCGGGAGTTTCACCCGAGAGCCTGATCGATCGCTCAGGAACCTTTTTCTTCGAGCAATACCAGGAACTCACCCGACGTCTCGACGTCTCCGAGGAGACCGGGGATCGCCGCATCCTTCGCGAATTGGGCGATTTTCCCCAGCACCGGGAGGTACTGGTTCGAGACCTCGAGCGGAGGGGCGACGATCAGAAAGAAATGATTCACCGGTTCGTCGTCGATCGAGGCAAACTCGACGCCAGCGGATTTGCGTCCGTAGGCCAGGCGGAGACGGTTCGCGACCAACGAGCGACAGTGCGGAATCGCGACGCCATTGCCGATGCCGGTCGACCCCAGGTTCTCCCGCCGCTTGAGAGTCTTGAAGAGAATCCCCTCAGAGCGCTCGTCCACGCCGAGAAGGCTAACCATCTCTTTGAGGATTTCCTCTTTGGTTTCGGCCTTCAGGTCGAGGCTCACAACCTCAGCCGTAAAAAAATCGCGGAGTCGCATGCTCAGCGCCTTCCAGATAATCCATTATCGTTGCTGTCAGAGAGCCGTAATATCCATTGTCCGGCTCCGGGTGTCAAAGCGGAGGCGCCTGGAGAACAGTCTCTCTGCACGCTGCCGCCGGACTTCACCCAGCCGTGTCTGATCGGTACCTTTTTTCATGTCGCTCAAGATCTCAGACCTATTCCCCCACGGGAAGACTCCGCTCTTTCTCGCCCCCCAGTCGGGCGTGAGTGAGGAGCCGTTTCGACGTCTTTGTAAACGCTTCGGCGCCGACGTTGTGGTGAGCGAGTTCGTGAGTGCCGACGGCATCGTTCGGGGGAATCCCAAATCGGACCGACTCCTCCGCTTCAACGAGGCCGAACGACCCATCGGGATCCAGTTGTTCGGCTCGGACCCGACGATGCTCGCCGAGGCCACCCGCATGGTGACCGAGGTGTACGGGCCGGACTTCGTAGACCTCAACTTCGGATGCCCCGCCAAGAAGATCGTGCGGCGGAATGGGGGCTCGGGTTGCCTGCGTGACCTGAATATGGTCGAGAGCATAGTGCGAGCGGTGGTCGATGCGACCCATCTCCCCGTGACCACCAAGATTCGCAGTGGATACGACGAGAAGACGCGGAACCCGGTGGAGATCGGGCTCCGGTGTCAGGGCGCCGGATCCCGTATGGTCACGCTCCACCCACGCACCCGCAGCGACATGTACTCGGGTGTTGCACGGTGGGAGGAGATCGCGGCCCTGGTAGAGGCACTTGAGGTGCCCGTCGTGGGAAACGGAGATGTGGGAAACGGGGAGGATGCGCTGCGAATGAAGGAGGAGACCGGGTGCGACGGCATCATGATCGCTCGCGGATCACACGGCGATCCATGGATCTTCACGCAGGCTCGAGCCGCACTCGCCGGGAATCCCATACCTCAGGCTCCGAGCGTGGAGGAGCGCCTGCACATCTGCCTCGAGCATGCCCACAATGCGATCGAATTCGAGCCTGACCATCGGAAGGGCGTAATCGAGTTCAGAAAGCACCTGGGGTGGTACACCAAGGGCTTCCCGGGGGGGAGGGCATTACGAACTGAGCTATTCCAGGTTGAAAGTTTAGAGGAAATTGAGCGCCGCCTGGAAGCTTTTCTGGTCGATTGGCGGGCGCGGCAGGCGGATGGGATCCAGGAAACTGTCGCTGGGTAGGGGATTGACGTTATCTTGGAAAGCAAGCGTTCACAGCGGTACCCTACATTGGGGGTGACACGGTTTCGACGTGTTTGGTGAATGTGGAGTTGCGTGCCGAGGGTCCTGGGTCCTCGTAAATCCGCCGGGAAAACTTTTAATTGCCAACAATGAACTGGCTCTGGCCGCTTAACTAACCTTAAGTAGCCCGTCCCCTGATCTGCCTGCCCGAGGCGGGTCTCCGGGACGTCAATAATTCGGGCTGGCTTCTGGCGGCGTCACCACGCCAGGAGCGAGAAATTCGGTGACTAGCGCCGGATGCGGTTGCACGCTCACCGCCTGGCCGCGAAACAACGAGTGTCGCTACGCACGTAGAAGCTCTGCAAGATCCCTTCGCGGACGGGGGTTCGACTCCCCCCGCCTCCATCGGCGCGCTTCATGCGCACCTGCAAACGGGTCATCGCCCTCGGGCGATGACCCGTTCGTACGTTCAGCGATGTGCGTGGCTCTCGACGGCCTCCCTACCTCCCGACGACCCAGGTGGTCATGCACCGGAGTCCCTGCACGATAGTGGTCTTTAGCGGGTCCTTGAGGGCTCCGCCAAGCCGCTGAGTCCAGCTGATGAGGAAGTCCTCGTCCACCAGAAAGCGCTCGGAGCCGTCGGGGAGAAGGTGACGTCGGTGTCCCAGCGGCGTAACCTGAGACTCGATCCCGATCGATGAGGCGAGCCGAGCCCAGAGAATCCCCCCGGGCGCCAGGACTCGCCACATTTCCGACACCATGTGGCCGAACTCGGTCTCGTCTGTGGCGAAGTGGAGGACAGCGCTGCTGAGAACGACCTCGAAGGCGTCGTCGTCGTAGGGCATCTCGGTGATGTCGCCAACGCGAAAACGTTGGGCCGCCTCGGCGATTCCCATCTCGGCCGCGAGTCTCCGAGCGCGCTCCACGGCCTGTGGATTGCGGTCGATACCGTCCACCGAGAAGCCTTCCCGGAGCAGGTAATGGACGTTTCGGCCGCTACCGCACCCCGCATCGAGCACCCGCATCCCCCGCTTGATACGCCCCCGCTGCATTTGATCGAAGAGGTAGATGTCGATCCGGCCGAACTCCTCCTCCAGCTTTCCCGCGAGTGGTGGACGATCAGATGCCATCGAAGAGCGGAGTCGAAATGTAGCGTTCGGCAAAGGACGGGATGATCGCGACAATCGTCTTCCTGGTCATCTCCTCTCGAGCGGCGACCTGATAGGCGGCGACCAACGCCGCGCCTCCCGAAATCCCCATCGGTATGCCTTCAACACGGGCAGCTTCCCGGGCCATCGCGATCGCCTCCTCGTTCCCGACCTTGATGACCTCGTCGATGAGGTTGGTGTCCAGAATTTCGGGGATGAACCCAGCTCCAATGCCCTGGATCATGTTGCCCGGCCCCGGTTCGCCCCCGGAGAGAACCGGGCTCAGCTCGGGCTCGACGGCGATCATGCGGAGCGAAGGTTTCTTCGACTTGAGTACGTCGCCGCAGCCGGTGAGCGTCCCGCCTGTCCCTACGCCCGAAATCACTGCGTCCACCTTCCCATCGGTGTCGTTCCAGATTTCGAGGGCCGTTGTACGACGATGGATCTCCGGATTGGCCGGGTTCGTGAACTGGCTCGGCATCACCGAATCTGGGATTTCCCCGAGCAGCTGGTCGGCCCGGTCGAGTGCGCCGTTGATGCCCTCCTCCATCGGAGTGAGAATGCACTCGGCTCCCAGCAGAGCGAGCATCTTCTGCCGTTCGATCGACATGGTCTCCGGCATCGTGAGAACGCACCGGTACCCGCGTGCAGCGCAGATAAATGCAAGTCCAATGCCAGTGTTTCCTGAGGTCGGCTCCACCACGGTAACCCCGGGCCCGAGCCGGCCGTCCCGCTCGAGCGCCTCGATCATGGCTACCCCGATTCGGTCTTTGACGCTCGAGATAGGGTTGAAGAACTCCAGCTTGAGGAGAACATCGGCCGTCGATTCGTACCGGGTCGAGAGACGTGGTGCCCTGACGAGCGGCGTATCGCCGATGGTGTCCGTGATGCTCTCGTAGATGCGTCCCCGTCCAGGATCGCGGTGCGATGGATGGTCGGACATAGGTTCGTTTCCTCAGTTCAGAGTGATGAAGGAACCCGGAAAGTTGCTCCGCCGGCCCCGCGCTGCAAGGATTCAGACATGACTTCCCTCTCGGCTGGCCACGCGCCGCCGAAGCACTCATACTTGCGAGTCCCGACGTGCCTCACTTCACTGTGTTCAAGGATTTCCTGGCCATGGCGCTCAAATCTTCGCTCCTGACCCTCTGCCTCACAGCATTTCTTGCCATCGCTGACCCCAGCGTCGCCCAGGACAGCTTTGGAGCCGCGGTGGCGGTTGTGGGGAGTGACGTGATCGTCCTCAAGCCGGGGGCGAGTCAGGGACCGGCAGGCGCATTCGTGTTTGAGGCCACGGCGAGAGAGTGGAGCATCGGCCAGCGGCTCCGCATCATCGGAGGTGTGGGTGGGGAGGGATTCGGTCCGTCGCTGGCGGTCGGCAGCGGGAGACTCGTGATCGCTGCGGGCGATGCCGAGGGTAATTGGGGGGCGCACACATATGCCTTCCAGGCCGGTGGGGAGTGGGCGCAGGCAGGGCGGTTCCGGCTGACGCCCGAAGTCGACGAGGGACCTGAGAATACCGTTGTAGACCTCGCAGCCGTGATGCGGATCCTCTCGCCGCCGACACGGGCCGTCGCGCTTGGATCAGGGGGGGAATGGGGAGCGGTCTCTGATGGGGCTGGTTCCGGCGGAAGCGTGCGTGTGGTACACATCCTCGCGGATGGCGCCATTGTGGAGGAGGCAGTCCTCACGCCGCTCAGCGCTGAGGGCAGCTCCGCGTTCGGCGCGGCACTCGCTGTGCGTCCGGACTGGGTGTTTGTCGGTGCGCCCGGCCAGGGCGGCCAGGGCGCGGTATTCGTGTTTCGTCGGTCTGAGGGTGCCTGGGCCCAGGTGGCGATGCTTCATGATCTGGAGCTCCCGGAGGGGAGTCGCTTCGGGGCCGCCATGGTGCTGAGTGAGGGCGGTGTGATCGTCGGTGCGCCGGGCGCCAATGCGGTGGCTCGGTTCGAGTTCGACACGGCGACCGAGGTGTGGTCGCTGACCGCACGTCTCTCCGCGCCCCGAGACGCCGACGGTTTCGGATTCGCGCTTGCGGGTGGTGCCGGGGACGGATCGGAGCTGCTCGTCGGGGCTCCCGATACCCGTGGCGCCCGTGGCGCAGTGTACCGCTACCAGGTTGCCACGGGTGACACGTCGGGCTGGACGCGGACCGGCACGCTCGAGCCCACGGCGTCCGGCTCTGGCTTCAGGTATGGGGCTTCGGTTGCAGTAGGGGACGGAGTGGCCGTGGTGGGAGCGCCGGGCGCGGATGGAGGCGTGGGAAGGGCGGCGGTGTTCACGCCAACCGCTTTGGGAGGATGGGGTGAGGGTGTTTGGCTCCGGCCCGGGGGTGGACCGGAGCGCATTGTGGACGGCGAGGTGACCTGTACCGGCGGACAGGCCGCTGCGTTCGCCTGTCAGGACGTCGACCTGCTTGCCTTCCTCCCCACCACGGAGGTCGGGGGCGAGGTGGGCGAAACCGTCTCAGACCTCTGGGGGTGGACCGATCCGCTTACCGGGCGCGAGTATGTGCTCCTCGGACGTGAGGCGGGCGCGGCGATAATCGACATCACGAACCCTTCGTCGCCGAGGTACCTGGGGCTGATCGCTGCGAATCCAAGCGGAGCCCGCGACCTCAAGGTCTACGAGAACCACCTCTTCTTTACTGGGGATGGGGCAGGGGCCCACGGCCTTAAGGTGTTCGACCTTACGCGGCTTCGTGACGTAACCGAAGCACCCGTAGATTTCGATGCGGATGCTACGTACACCGGCATCGCAAGTGCGCACAACCTGATCATCAATCCCGAGAGCGGGTTCGCCTTTGCGGTGGGGGCCAGCGGCGGGGGTAACACCTGCGGTGGTGGTCTGCACATGGTGGATATCCGCGAGCCACTCAACCCGGTCTTCGCCGGCTGCTATACCGACACCGAGGGCCTCATCTGGCAGGGACGTACGCACGATGCCCAGTGCGTCATCTACAGTGGGCCCGACGAAGAGTTCACAGGTCGCGAGATCTGCTTCGCTCTCAACGAGACTGCGATCAGGGTTGTGGATGTGACGGATAAGGACGTTCCAGAGCCCCTCGCCGCCGCGAGCTACCCGGGCCTCGGGTATGTGCATCAGGGTTGGCTCACCGAAGATCAGAGGTACTTCTTCCTCAACGACGAGCTGGACGAGCTGGTAGGGTTGGCGAGCAAGACCCGGACGCTGATCTGGGACGTCGCCGACCTCGAGGACCCGATCCTCGTTGGGGAGTACTTTGGCCCGACTGCGGCCACGGACCACAACCTGTACATCAAGGGCGATCGGATGTATCAGGCGAACTACCAGGCGGGGATGCGGGTGATCGACATCTCCGATCCCCGGAAGCCGGTGGAGGTGGGCTTCTTCGACACGACGCCGTACGAGGGTGACCCGGCCGGATTCGCAGGTGCCTGGACGGTCTATCCGTTCTTCGAGAGCGGAACGGTGGTGGTGTCGAGCATCCACGAGGGCCTGTTCATCCTTCGTCCCAAGCGCCCGATCATTCCGTAGGGAAGCTCGGCACAGGTGTCGAGGATCTCGTCTAGTCGAGGATCTCGACGCGGTCTTCGCCGTTGGGAACGGCGCAGAGAAACTCGAAGGGCTCGTCACCCTCTGCGCGGTACCAATGGGGCATTCCGGCCGGAATGAATACGACGTCGCCCGTCTCGACCTGTACGACCTCGTCTCCGAGGCCGACGGTGGCGCGTCCAGCAAGAATATATTGTTGATGTTCCACGGAGTTCGTGTGGCGCGGCATGCCGCCGCCGGGTTCCATCGTGAACTTCCTGAGCGCGAAGCTCGATCCGACTTCGGGCCCCAGAAGCACCTGACGCGTGGTTCCCTTGCCGGCTCCTACGATCTCCGCTGGAATATCCGTTGCTTTTCGTTTGATATGCATGCCGTCATAGCCTTGCAGTTCGAGAAATCAGAGCGGAAGGTATGATGGGCTCCTGGTGTAGAACACCCGACCCATCGGGTGAGAGGGTCCCCTCGGTCCCGATCTCGACCCCTGGCGTCTGCTTCCTGCCAAGGCGAGATTTCGTGCCCGGAACTCGCTGGTACGGACGTGGGGAGAGAGAACGCCGTTGAACAAGAAGATCATTGCCTTCGCGGGCATATTCCCCGTCATTCTGACGCTCGATCTGATCACCAAGAGGTGGGCGTTGGACGCATTGCGAGGCGGCGGGGGCCCGAGCGATCTCTTCGGTGGACTGATCCCGCTCACCCTCGCGTTCAACCGGGGTGCTGCCTTTGGGATCACCCTCGGGAACGATCCACGGTGGTTCTTCATCCCCGTGACCGTGATCGCGCTGATGCTCCTGATCGGGCTGCTCGCGCAGGCTGATCGAGGAGACCTGCTGAGGATCGTCTCCATCTCGCTCATCGTTTCGGGAGCGGTAGGGAACCTCTACGACCGTGTGCGCTGGGATGTCGGCGTGGTGGACTTCATCGGGCCGGTGAATCTCGGATTCATGCTGTGGCCAATCTTCAACGTTGCAGATATGGCCATCTCTGTCGGCGCGGTGTGCCTCGCGATTTCCTTCGCGTTTGAGGAGCGGCGGGAGCGAGCCGCGACGGGGGGGACGCCAACGCGCCCCCCCCGTCTGGCTGGCCCCGAATAGGGGCAGCGAAGCGCGCCTGGCTATAGCACCATGTGCCGGTCCAGGTCCAGCTGCGACACGTGCAGCCTGAACCGGTCTGCCTCCACGAGTTTCGCCTCGATCAGCTTGCTGTGCACGTCCGCTCCCAAGGTCTTCTTGAGAAACTCTGAGCCTTCGGCGATACGAGCCGCCTCGAAGAGGTCGTGCGGCAGGGCGGCGATGTTCATCTCTTCACGCTCGACCGTCGTGAGCTTGTAGAGGTCCATCGACATCGGCTCAGGACACGGGCTCGACTTCTCGACTCCCTCCAGCCCTGCGGCGAGCATCGTCGCGAAGGTCAGGTACGGATTGCAGGTGGCGTCGGGGAACCGCAGTTCGATCCGGGTGGCGACCTCCTTACCTGGCTTGTACATCGGGATGCGAACCGCAGCAGACCGATTGCGTTCGGCCCAGGCGATGTAGACCGGAGCCTCGTAGCCCGGCACCAGCCGCTTGTACGAGTTGGCGAATTGGTTCGTAATGAATGCCATCTCGCGGGAATGATCCAGGACCCCTGCGATGAAGTGGCGCGCCATGCTGCTCAGGTGCTGAGGATCGCTGGAGTCGTAGAAGGCGTTGGTCTTCTGATCCTTGAAGATCGAGAGGTGGACGTGCATCCCCGATCCGTTCTCTGCCTCGAGCGGCTTCGGCATGAAGGTGGCGAAGACACCGCACCGTCGGGCCACCTCTTTGACGATGTACTTATGCGTCTGGAGGTTGTCGGCCATGCGCAGGGCTTCCTGGTAGCGCAGGTCGATCTCATGCTGTGACGGGGCAACCTCGGAGTGGTGGTACTCCACCGGGACTCCCATGGCCTCCACAGCGAGCACCGTGGCCTCTCGGATGTCATCCCCGGCGTCCACCGGATTGATGTCGAAGTACCCGGCGTCGTCCAGAACCTCTGGGTTCTTCGCGCTCTTGAAGTAGAAGAACTCTGCTTCGGGACCGATGTTCATGTGACTGAACCCAAGTCCGTCGAGTCGGTCGAGCGTGTTCGAGAGGATCACGCGGGGATCGGACATGTAGGCGCCACCGTCTGGATTCCGGATCTCGGCAAACATGCGCATCGAGCGCGATCCGCCGGGACGGAAGGGAAGCACCTGCGCGGTCGAGGCGATCGGAACCGCGATCATGTCGCTTTCCTGAATCCGCCGGTACCCCTCGATGGACGAGCCATCGAAGCCCATGCCCTCTGCGAACGCCCCGGGAAGCTCCTTGGGCGTGATCGAGAACGACTTGAGGAAGCCCATCATGTCGGTGAACCAGATGCGGATCGAGGAAATTCCGTACTCCCCGACGTACTTCAGAACCTCTTCGGGCGTGGAGAGCGAGAGGCCATGCCGACAGTCCATCTCGTCGATATAGTCTTCCATTCCCTCCCGAAAGGCCTCGACCTCGTACAACAGTTCGTTCATATCCATCGACCTAAAGCCTCCGAGAGGTGGGTAGAAAATCGAGAGGGGACCCCGAGCGAGGTCCCCCGAAAAACAAAAACCAGGTCAGTGGAGACACGTCTTCCACGACCTGGTCGGACTTGGTCCAACCACGGCTCCCGGCCCTCACAGGGCCGCACCGGGCGGATAGATATTGGGTAGCACGCGAGACGATAGATCATCGCTCCAGGAGTGTCAAGACGGTAGCGGAGGATCAGGCATCGTAACGCCGCGCGATGCTTGATTCAGGACCCAATCACCGCCAAACTTGTGGGCGATCCACGCATCTCGTGAACCCTTGGTCCTTCAGGAGGCCTCTGTGCCGACCTTCGACGCTGAATGGATGGGAAACTCGCTCTCGGTCTGGGTGACCGCCCTCGGGATTGGCATTGGGCTCATGCTGGCCCTCCACACGGTGATCCGAATCGTGTTGAGCCGTCTCAAGAAGATGGCGGCGCGAACCGAGAACGATCTCGATGACCTGGCGGCGCAGCTCCTGGACCGCACGAAGGTGTTGTTCGCGTTGCTGGTTGGGCTCTGGTCGGGCTCCCTCTATCTGACGCTGCCGACTGAAGTGGACGCCGCGTTACGTCACGTCTTGGTTATCGGTCTGCTGATCCAAGGTGCGCTCTGGGCTACCGGATTCGTCAACTACGGGCTCGCCCGGTACCGCAAACAGCAGCTCGAAGACGACCCGGGGATGGCCACCGCATTGGGCGCGATCGGCTTCCTGGCCCGGATCGGCGTGTGGGCCACATTCATCCTGATGGCGATGGCCAACATGGGGATGAACATCAGTGCCCTGATTGCCTCACTCGGGATTGGTGGAGTCGCCATTGCCTTGGCGCTGCAGAACGTCCTCGGAGACCTCTTCGCTTCGCTCTCGATCGTATTCGACAAGCCGTTCGTGATCGGAGACTATATCCAGGTCGGGACCTTCCGGGGGACGGTTGAGCACGTTGGGCTCAAGACGACTCGCATCCGAGCGCTTACGGGAGAGCAGCTCGTATTCGGCAACTCCGATCTCCTCTCGAGCCGGATCCAGAACTTCAAGTCCCGGAATGAACGCCGAATCGTGTTCATGCTGGGCGTCACCTACGACACGCACCCAGATCAGGTTGCGGCCATTCCAGGGATGATTCGTGAGATCGTTGAGGCTCATGACGCGGTACGCTTCGACCGATGCCACTTCATGAGCTTCGGGGACTTCTCGCTGAACATCGAGACGGTGTTCTACATGTTGGACCCGGATTATTCGGTGTACGCCCGCTGCCACGAGGCGATCAACATGGCGATTCTTCGCAAGTTCAACGACGAAGGGATCGAGTTCGCATTTCCGACGCAGACGGTACATCTGGCGGGGGGGGAAGCGCAGGGCTGATCGGATGGGGCTGGTTTATTCCCCAGCGGTGTAGACCACGTACTCGACGCGTCGCCCCTTCATGTGGGTGATTCGCAACGAACCTGGGCCGACGGGCACCTCGTCGCCCACTTGCCCGATGCGGTCCAGCGAGCCGAATACGAAGCCGCCGACTGTGTCGTGAGGCTCCTCGGGTAGCTCGAGATCCAGGTGGTCGTTCGTGTCCCTTACGGTCGTGCCTCCCCAGATCTGGACCCCGCCGCCGGGGAGGGGAGTGAACCCCTGCGGCTCATCTCCCTCGTGTTCGTCCTGGATCTCTCCGACGATTTCCTCGATGAGGTCTTCGAGAGTGACAAGCCCTGCGGTCCCACCGAACTCATCGACGACGATCGCCATCTTTCGCCGATGCCCCCGCATCTCGGGAAGGAGGTCCTCCACCGATTTTGAGGTGGGGAAGAAGGCAACGGGGTGGAGAACCTCGGAGATGTTCAGGACACCGTCCCGCTTTGCCCGCCAGAGGTCCCGCGCGAGGAGGATCCCCTCGATGTGATCGAGGGAATTCCGATAGACCGGCAGCCGAAGGTGGCCCTCGTCGAGCATGGTGTTGATTGCTTCGTCGACGGTGGCATCCGAAGGAACTCCGATCATGTCCGTGCGGGGGGTCATGACCTCGGCAACGGAGACCTCGTCGAGGCGAATCACGTTCGTGACCACTCGCAACTCGTCTTCGTCGATCGTGCCAGCGCGGTGGCCCATCTCTGCGAGAACCTCGAGCTCCTGACGGCTGACGCCCGATGGCCGCGCCGAATTTGGGGTGATGAGTCGGTTGAACCACCCGAGCGGAATGAGCACCGGCTTCATCCCCCAGATCATTCCCTGGAGGACGATGGCCGAGGGGCCAGCGAGCCGCTTCCAATGTGTCGCGCCGAGCGTCTTGGGGACGATCTCGGAGAAGAGCAGAATCGTAAGCGTCAGGCCGGCTGAGAAAAGCCCGATCCATTGATTCCCGAACACCTGGAGGGCGAGCGCCCCGCCCATGGTCGCCCCGAGCGTGTGTGCGATCGTGTTGAGGGTGAGGATCGCTGCAATGGGCTCGTCGATCCTCTCCTGCATGGCATGCAGGTACCTGCCGGCCCGCCCACCTTCCTCGCGCATGAGTGCTACGTGGGAGTAAGTGACCGAGAGTAGGACGGCTTCCAGGATGGAGCAGAGGAAGGAGACGGAGAGGGCACTCACCAGTACCCAGATCAGTGTTGACATGACTCAACCAGTATCGCCGGGGCCTGGGGTTTCCGACAGGGGGTTCGGCTGCGCTGGGGAGTGGCGACGGCAACCGAAGTTGCTCCCACATAAAAAGCGGGTCGGCGGCTGACGCCACCGACCCGCTCGAAACTCCTGCTCAGGAACGGTCTCGGACAGAGCTCCCTCAGGAAGCCGGCCGTCCTTTTGGCTGCAGCTTCACCGACCACAGCCCGGAGTTGAAGTCCGAGAAGAACACGTGGCCCTTGTAGGGCTGCCCTCCCCAGGCCATCGGCGCGTTCGTCACGTATCCGTTGGGATCGTACGACTTGTAGACCGCGATCTCGCGTCCCTGGTTCGCCAGATTGCCCATGAGCTCGCCCGAGACGTCCACCATACGCATTCCACCCTCGTAGTATGCCTGGTACAGGACGTCATCCTCGACCCAGATGTTGTGCGTGCCGAACTCGGGCACCTCGTATCGCGCCACATCGACCGGGTGCTCCGGATCGGTGAAGTCGATGATGTGCACATAGCCACTCGTTACGCTCGGCGTTCCGCCGGCTACCGGAATCCGGCCCAGCCCAGCGCCACTCCACGCCGCGCCGCCGCGAGCCATGATCTCGTCACCCAGAAACAGGTAGAACTTGCCGGTGGATTCCTGCCTGTAGGGGAATGCGGCGTGCGTCCGGCCGACCGGGTAGGGTACCGCGGTGACGAAGACCGGGTTGTCGATGCTTCCGCCCCAACGGCCGTTCCCGACATCCACCACCACTACTCCGGTGCCCCATTCGGCCGAGTAGGCTATGCCGTCGTTCACCCACACATCGTGGACTCGGCTGTCGGGGTGGTTGTACTCACTGACGTATGTGGGATTGCTCACGTCGGTGACATCTAGAATCACATACTTGTCTCCAGCCGAAAGGGCGAAGAGGTAGTCGTTGGTCGCGAACATATTGTGGACGCCACCGGTGAGGCCGTCGTCATAGATCGCAGCCTGCACCGGATGCATGGGATCGGAGAGGTCCACGAGCACCACCCCATTCCGCCGGTTCGAAGCACCTTCCCGCGAGATCGCGGCGTAGCGTCCGTCCGGAGAGACCTTTACGTCGTTGACCGTACGGGCATCGACCTGAATCGAGTCGATTTTGGCGATGGCTCCTGGATCGGTGACGTCCCAGAAGAAGGCCCAGCCGTCTGCGCCCCACGTTCCGGTGATGGCGTAGTCACGGCCGTCGACACCCTCGTAGATCCAAAGATCCGAGGTGTGGGAGTCGGACACCGAACCCTGGCCTGTCATCTCGATCTCCTGCACGGCTCCCCTGGGGCGAACGTCGACCGTCTGCTGGGCCACGAGGCTGCCTGCGGTTGCGACCACCGTGTAGATGCCTGGGATCTCTCCGACGAACTTGCCGTCGTTTATGAGACCTGCCGCGCCGGGAGCGTTGATGGAGTCGTCGGGAAAGAACGACACCGACCAGTCGATGGGCATATCGGCGATGGCCTCGCCGGCATCGTTGATCGCCATTCCACCAAAGGTGAGGACATCGCCGGTGCGGGCCTGGTTTAGCCCTCCCCGGATCCGCAGCTCGGTAGCGGTGAACGGCGCAACGCTGTACTCCATCGAGCCGGTGACCCCGTCGGTCGAAGCCGAGATGGTAACGGCTCCCGGGGCGTGGGCGCTCACGGTTCCGAAGCGGTCGACCGAGGCGATGCTCTCATCCGAGCTCGACCACGTGAAGATGGCGTCCGGGCGACGTGACGCGTTCGCGTGAAACGCTCCGACGCCGTGCCGGATGGTGGTCCCCTCGTAGAGGGTGCCGCCCTCGGCTGCGTGGACGTCGACCCGCGTTATGGCCGGCCACGCGACGTGCACCGGGATCTGCAGGGTAGCGGGCTGCTGTTCGCTGCCGGCCGGCATGACGACGGAGACGATTACCTGGAAGTCGCCGCCCTGGTCCCCGCTGACCTCGCCATCCCGCACGGTGATCCCTCGGCCGAACATCCGGAAGGTCACGCCCTCGACGACGTTTCCGTCGGCGTCGAGTGCGCTGACGGTGAAGCCGGCGGACTCACCGCTCATGACGGAGATTTCGGCAGGGCTCGCGACAAGGCGGGCAACCCGAGAGGTCGCGGCGGAATCCTGCGCCTGAAGCGTTCCCGCCATGCTCAACAGGAGGGCGCAGAGTCCCGTGATCTTGGTAATGGACCTCATCGTTATGTCTCTCGCGAAGGGAGTGTGGAGGCCCTCCGTCACGCATACCCCGTGCGGCAGACCCTGGTCAGAAGCCAAACAACGTACTATTGGGTATCCTTGATGGTCAAAGTCTCGTTGGAATCCAGTTTCCCAGAAGGAGCCTTGGGTCGATGATGTCCCCTGCAAAACCGATGCTTGTCTCGTGGGTCGTAGCCGGCCTGGTCGTGGGTGTCGCCCCCGGTCAGGTGCAGGCCCAGTCCGTACCTCCGACCGATACCTACTACGTGTACGTGGGTGCGGAATCGGCAGACCTTATGCACCGCATCCGCTTTGGGCCGGACGGAGCCTCCGTCGACGTCACCGTGCCCGTGGGGGAGCTCTCCGTCGAGACCGAGGGGCCGCACGGGTTCGCTCGCTCACCCGACGGCCGCTTCATATACATGAGTACGGGTCACGGATTCCCCGATGGCAAGCTGTGGAAGTTCGAGGCAGGTCCCGACACGCTGGTCGCAGCACCGATCCTTCTGGGCCGTTTCCCCGCGACGCTCGACCTGACGCCGGACGGGCTCTACGCCTTCGTCGCCAACTTCAACCTGCATGGTGAGCGGGTTCCGTCGACAATCTCCATCGTCTACACGCCGGATATGGTCGAGGTGGACCAGGTTGAGACCTGCACCCAGCCGCACGGACTCCGCGTGGGCGTGAAGGGCGTCTTCCTCTACACCAACTGTATCGCCGACGACCAGCTCGTTGAGCTCGACACCCGCACCTTCGAGGTCTCGCGGCGCTTTTCGGTGCATCTCGGCGAAGAGGGCCCCATCTCGGATTGGGATCCCGCGATGGCCGCCTCGAGGCCCAACAACTGTGGGCCGACCTGGGCCGAGCCCTCTGTGGATGGAAAGAGCGTCTACATCGCGTGCAACAAGGGCGACGTAATCCTCCAGGTCGACCTGGAGAGCTGGGCGGTGGTGGGGCGTATCGAAACGGGGCGCGGAATCTACAACCTCGACGCGACCGCCGACGGACGCATGTTGGTGGGCAGCCTCAAGCAGGGTGCGGGAGTCGAGTTCTTCGATCTCGAGAAGGGGGAGAGCCTGGGCAGAGTCGCCTCCTCGACGACGATCTCTCACGGGGTGGCGGTCACGCCCGATTCACGCTTCGCCTTCGTCAGCCTCGAGGGCGTGGGAGCGGAGCCGGGGAAGGTCGACATCTACGACCTTCAGACGATGGAGCGCGTCGCCGAGGTCGAGGTAGGTCAGCAGGCCGGCGGGATCATCTTCTGGAAAATGGAGGCCGGAAACTAGCCTGCTAAGTTACGTCATCGTAAGTAGATAAGTGCTTTCACATCCTGCAAAAACTCAACTCACTGGTCTACCCTTGGGCTGAAGCTTGACCGACCACAGTCCAGAGCTGAAGTCCGAGAAGAAGATGTGTCCCTTGTAGGGCTGGGGTCCCCAGACGTTCGGCTGGTTGGGGAGTAGGCCCTGCGGATCAAAGGGCTTGAAAACCGCAACCTCCCGGCCCTGAGTGGCGAGGTTGCCCATCAGCTCTCCCGAGACATCCACCACCCGGAGCCCCCCCTCGTAGTAGGCCTGGTACAGGACGTCGTCCTCTACCCAGATGTTGTGGGTTCCTGCCTCCGGGATCTCGTAGCGGGCGACATCCCTCGGGTTTTCCGGGTCGGTAAAGTCGATGATGTGCACGTACCCCGACGAGGGCGACTGTACGCCTCCGAGGCCGGTCGTCGGATCGAAGGGGTTATTGCCGCCAAATCCCTCAAATGCTGCGTCCGAGCGGGTAAGGATCTCATCGCCCAGGAATAGATACGTCTTGCCGGTAGATTCCTGGAAGTACGGGAACGCGGCGTGGGTACGGCCCACCGGGTAGGGCACGTTGGTCACCAACTGCGGGTTCTCGATGCTGCCGCCCCACCGTCCGTCGCCCACGTCGACCACGACTACGCCGTTCCCCCACTCGGATGAGTAGGCCAGGCCCTGCGACACCCATACGTCGTGGATACGGCTGTTTGGGTGGTTGTATTCGCTGACGTACCGGGGTGCCGTGATATCGCTCATGTCGAGGATGACGTACTTGTCGCCGGCGGAGAGGGCGAAGAGGTAGTCGTCGGTCGCGAACATGTTGTGTACGCCGCCTGTCAGGCCGTCGTCGTATACGGAGGCGACGGTTGGGTGGGCCGGGATGGCGAGGTCGAGCACGACCACGCCGTTGCGGCGGTTGGAGGCTCCCTCCCGCGACAGCGCGGCGTAACGCCCGTCCGGCGAGACCTTCACGTCATTCACGGTGCGTGCGTCAACCTGAATGGAGTCCGTCTTTACCACATTCGCGGGGTCGGTCACATCCCAGACGTAGCTCCAACCCGCGGCGCCCCATGTGCCGGTGATGGCGTAGTCCCGCCCGTCCAGCCCCTCGAAGATCCAGAGGTCCGAGGTGTGTACGTCTCGTACGGCGCCCTGACCGACGATTTCGACCCGACGCACCGCTTCGCGAGGGAGGATGTCAACCAGCTTTCGGGCAGAAAGTGGCCCTGCGAGGGCAAGAATCGTGAAGGTGCCCGGGACCTCAGCGACGAAGTGACCGTCCTGGCGCATGATCCCCGCGGCTCCGGGTGACGCGATTGAATCGTCGGGAACGAAGGTGTAGGCCCACGTCACAGGGAGTGCCGGAACCGTCCCCGCGGGCCCGAAAGCGCGAATGTCAAAGCTGAGCACATCGCCAGTGCGGGCTGTTTCGACGCCCCCGGTGATCTCCATCTCAGTCGCTGGGAATGCGGCGATTTCGAGCTCGGCGGTCTCAGTGTGGCCCTCGATGCTCACCGAAACCTGGACGGCGCCGGCGGCGTGGGCGGTGAGCGACCCGTCGCGGGCGACGGTGGCAACCTCCGGATCCGAGGTGGTCCAGCTGAAATCGGCCTCAGATCGTCGTTCGCCGTTGGCATGGAGTGCCCTGGCACCCAGCCGCACCGTGGTGCCCTCGAAGAGCGGAGTGTCAGGAAGCTCGATCGAAAGGTCGGCCACCGCCGGCCACGTTACCGTGACAGGAATCCTGAGTGTGGGGATATCGGCGCCAGAGCTTCCGGTGACGATCGGGACAGCGACGAGCTCGTACCCCCCAGCCTTGAAGGCCTGAAGCGTCCCGCTCCGCCAGCGAAGGGCCTGCCAGGGAGCGTTCCCCCGAATGCGGACGTCGACCACCGCGCCGTTGGCATCGAGGGCGCGAATCGGGAGGGAAAGGGAGGTGCCGGCTTCGATCACCACCCGCTCCCGGTCTGCCTCGAGGCGCACGACTCTCGCCGTTTCCTGTGCCGCAACTCCGGCCGAGAACACGATTGAGCACGTCAGTAGAAGGCACGCGAGTCGCATCTTCACAGGCACCTCGATTTGAAGGATTTGCACGCTGAACAGCGCCGAACTTCTTTCGGCGAAGCGTCAACTTGTTGACGGGATGGGTTGGGGGGCAAGAAGATGTGCCATTCTCCGGGTCGCCCGTCGGGCGGCTCAGGTCGGTTTGCCCGATACGATGAGGTGACGGAATGCTCCGAAGGTCCTTCGTTCTACCGGTCCTGGCTCTGTCCGTCTTCGCGATCCCCGCCTGTGCCTCTCAGGAGGTCACGACCCCCGAAGAGGCGTTCGGGCACGAGATCGGGGCGGACTACCAGCTGATCAATTACACCCAGCTCTATGAGTATTGGCACACCCTCGCAGATGAATCGGATCGCATGACGGTTCAGGACATTGGGCTGACCGAAGAGGGCCGACCGCAAATCATGGCGATCATCACCGCGCCGGAGAACCGGTCGAAGCTGGATCGTTACCGGGAGATCGCGCAGAGTATGGCCAAGGCTGAGGGGATCTCTGAGGCGGAGGCACGCGAGTTGGCCGAAGAGGGGAAGGCGATCGTGTGGATCGACGGAGGCCTGCACGCCACCGAGGTGCTCGGCGCCCAGCAGCTCACCGAGCTCGTCTATCGAATGACCAGTCGCACAGACTCCGAGACCCAGCGCCTGCTGAGGGATGTCATCCTCATCGCTGTGCACGCGAACCCGGACGGCATGGAGCTGGTGTCCGACTGGTATATGAGGGAAGACGATCCGCTCGCCCGTTCGACCTCGGGTGTGCCCGTGCTCTATGAGAAGTATGCAGGGCACGACAACAACCGCGACTTCTACATGTCGGCTCTCTCCGAGACGACCAACATGAACCGGGTCATGTTCAGGGAGTGGTTCCCCCAGATCGTCTACAATCACCACCAGACGGGGCCGCGGGGTACGGTGATGTTCGCCCCCCCCTTCCGGGATCCGCCCAACAGCAACCTCGACCCACTCATCCTCACGAGCCTCGACGGCGTTGGGGCGGCGATGCACGGGCGGTTCGTACGGGAAGGGAAGGGTGGGACGACGATGCGGTCCGGGGCCTCCTACTCGACGTGGTGGAACGGCGGGCTGAGGACGACTCCGTACTTCCACAACATGATCGGCCTCCTCACGGAGACGATCGGCAACCCGACTCCGGTCGAGATCCCCTTCGTTCCCAGCCGCCAACTGCCCCACGGGGATCTTCCACTCCCAATCGAGCCTGGCATCTGGCACTTCAGGCAGTCCGTCGAATACTCGCAGACCGCGAACTGGGCGGTGTTGGACTACGCTTCACGCAACAAGGACATCCTGCTCTTCAACCAGTGGCGCATGGGGATGAACTCCATCGAGCGCGGGCAGACCGACTCATGGACGGTGCTGCCCTTCCAGATCGACGCATTGGATGCGGAGCTCGGCCGAGACGCCGGTCGGGAGGAATTCGACCGTGCCCTGCGAGATCCGGCTCTGCGCGATGCACGGGCCTACGTTGTCCCCTCCGACCAGCTCGACTTCGGGACCGCGACCAAGTTCATCAATACCCTCCTGAAGAACGGCGTCGACGTGCACCGCGCGACGGCGCCCTTCGCGCTCGGGGGTGAGGATTACCCGGTTGGGTCCTTCGTCGTGAAGACCGCACAGGCGTTCCGGCCGCAGGTGATGGACATGTTCGAGCCACAGCAGCACCCGAACGACTTTGCCTATCCGGGTGGGCCGCCCACCCCCCCGTACGACAACGCTGGGTGGACGTTGGCCCTCCAGATGGGGGTGGACTTCAACCGCGTGGTGGACGGAGCTCTGGACGGACCCTTCGAGCTGATTGTCGACGAGCGGGCCGAGCCGCTCGCTGGACGCGTCGCAGGGGCGGAGTCGCCCGTCGGATATCTGCTGATCCACGAGGCCAACGACGCCTTCCTGGCGGTAAACCAGATCATGGGAGCAGGCGGTAGCGTCTTCTGGCTCCTCGACCCTCTGACGGCCGACGGGGTGGAGCACACCGCGGGGACGTACTACATCCCGGCGGACGGTACCGACCGCGCGCTCCTCGACCGACTGGCTCAGGAGCGGGGGCTGTCGTTCCACGCCGTCGCCACGGCCCCGACGGGCGACGCGCTCGAGCTGAAGCGGGCTCGCGTCGGGCTCTGGGATCGGTACGGGGGCTCGATGCCCTCGGGTTGGACGCGAATGATTCTCGAGGACTTCGGCTTTGACTTCGAGGTCGTCTATCCGCCCGAGCTGGATGCGGGCGATCTGAACGAGCGCTTTGACGTCATCATCCTCGAGGATGGAGCTGTCCCGACCGGTGGGCGGGGTGGGGGCGGGGACAGGCGCGGGTCGGGTGGGACGATCCCCGAGGAGTTCAGCGACCGAGTCGGAGCCGTCTCGGTGGAGCGCACGGTGCCCGCGCTGCTCGCCTTTGCCGAAAACGGGGGAACGCTGATCGGGATCGGAAGTTCGGCGTCGCTTGCGACGTATGCAGGGCTTCCGGTGAGCGACCACCTCATGCGGGAGGGCAGGCAACTCACACCCGAGGAGTACTTCACTCCGGGGTCCGTTCACGAGCTCAAGCTCGCCCACGTTTCGCCCATCACGCACGGACTGGGGGATCGACTCAACGTCATGATCAGCCACAGCCCACTCTTCCGCCTGAGCCCGGGGTACGAGGCCCAGGGCGTGAAACGCATCGGGTGGTTCGACACCGACCATCCACTCCGAAGTGGCTGGGCATGGGGGCAGGAATTCATGGAAGACGGGACGGCGCTGATCGAAGCGGACCAGGGGGAGGGGAAGCTGTTCATCTTCACGCCCAAGATCACCTTCCGCTCGCAATCGCATCAGGCGTTTCCGCTGCTCTTCAATGGGATCTTGTACGGGAGCGCGCGTCGCACTCGGCTCCCCTGAGCTCATCCCTTCGGTCTTCACAACGTCGGCGTGGAACCTGAGCGATTGATTGTCGTTACACAGTGTGTCCGGAACGGCTTGATGTCTGGGAAGATTTGAGGATGTGTGGGTGAAATGATGCGGTTCCAAAGGTGGTGTCTGGTTGGTGTCGTCGTGTGTGGCCTGTTGGCTCTGCCGGCGAGATCTGCGGATGCCCAGCAACTCGTGGGTACGGTGACAACCGTCGACGGAGTGCCCCTCGAGGCAGTGGCGGTGGAGGCCTGGGCGGCCGACCGCCGCATCGCAACCGTCACGACGAGCCGAGCCGGCCAGTTTGTGTTTCCAGAGACGCTCTCCGGCGACGTCGTTCGACTGAGGGCAGAGGCCCTCGGATTCCAGGAGGGTGGCGTCACCCTTACCCCCGGGATCTGGGTCTATCGGATCGAGTTGGAATCGGCGCCCATCGACATCGAGGGGCTCGTGGTTTCGGCCGAGGCCGTCGACTTCTGCGAGCAGCGGGAACATGACACGGCACGCGACCTCTGGAGTGCGGCTCGGGGGCACTACTACCAGGCGCTGGACGAGATGGGGGTAGCCACCTACCTCGCTGAGGCGGATACAGTGGTGCCTAAGCAGGACATCGGGCCGCTCCAGCTTCCCGACCTGAACCTCTCCCAGCGTGGGTCCTCCTCGATACTTCGCTTCAGCTGGACGCGTCGGATCGAGCGTGAGGGTTATGCCTACAAGGTGAAGCGTACCGACGCGGCTCGCCCCTACGATTCATGGGTTTATCCGCCGCTGGAGTCGGACTTCGCATCGCACTTCATCGAGGACTCGTTCGGAGAGAATCACAAGTTCATTCTCCTGGAGGAGGATGCGGGGGAGTTCACGATCCTTTTTTGTCCCCGCAAAGACAATCGACCGTACATCCGCGGCACGCTGACGATCGCGCAAGACACGACCATCCGGTCCGCCGAGTGGACTTTCACCACTCCCGAACCCAACGAACGTGCGGGTGGGCGGGCGTTCTTTCACCCACCCTCGGACGATCCGAACGAGTCCTACCTGCTACCGGCTGAGGGGCTCACCTGGAGGGAGGTCCCCGGGGGACTCTTTCTTCAGAGCTACCAGCGCTACGAGGGCTGGCTCGTAGCGCCGGGTGACTCCGTGCCGCTCCTGCCCTTCCGTGGGCCTGTGGGAGGGGCAGGGCGGTAGCCCTGCTGCTGCCCTGGCTCAGTCGTCGATGAGCGTTTGTCGGAGATACGACTGCAGGCGGTGCCAGGCGTCCGTCGCGGGCTCGGTACGCAGTTCAGGGTCGCCATCCACCCGAAGCCAGAATCCGTGGTTGACCGCGTCGTAGACGTGAATGTCGTTCTCGATCCCAATGGAGCGTAGCGCCTCGGCGAACTCTGAGACCTGCTCCGGGGGTATCCCCCGGTCGTTCTCGGCGAAGGTGCCGTAGATGGGGTGATCGATGGCCTGAAGCCGTTCCGGGTCGGTCACCAGGCTTCCGTAGAAGATGGCCGTCCCGTCGTGGTGCTCCCCTCCGATCGCATAACTCAGCGCCACCCCGCCACCGAAGCACCATCCCATCGTGGCGAGCTTGCCCGTGACGTCGCCCCGGGCACGCAGGAACGCTGCTGCTGCGTTGAGGTTGTCGATCACCCGTTGCGGATCCGCCTGGGTCTCTCCGACGAGCTGGCGATTTTGATCAGCGTTCTCGCCGACCCGGCCCTGGTAGAGGTCCGCCGCAAGGGCGACGTACCCCTGGGCCGCCATCTCATCCGCCACCTGGCGGACGCGGTCCACGAGACCGTTCCACTCATGAATCAGGATCACCGCGGGGAAGGGTCCGTCGCCCTCCGGCTCGGCTAGATAGCCGACCGTGGAGGGGTCGGCACCCCAATACTGAGCCGTCTCGCCACGTGGGTCTGCTGCCTGGCCGAGGATGGCTGCGGGCAGCTGAGAAGACACCTCCTGGGTCTGACTCGCGGCCTGGGTCTCGGCCGTCTCGTCGACACCTGCGCAGCCTGCGACCATCAGGGAGATCGCCAGAATTCGGAATCCTACGGCGCTGGTATGCAAATTGTGGTCCCTCATTGGTGCCTCCGTCTCCGTTCATTCGACCCGTGTCGTCCTCGTCGGGCATCGGGCTTTGCCCGCCTGTATATACGACGCGGCGGCTCACTGGGCACCTCAAAGCGCCGCCAGGGGTTTGACCGGACGGTGGCCAGGATAGCGTAACGCCGTTCTCACCTTGATTTTGAACCCGAATCGTTTGAATGTTTTTTGCTCTCATGCATTCCCACAGCCAGGATTCACCAGCCCTTGAATCAGCCTAGCAACTCTGCTCTCTCCCGACTGCTAGCGGGAATCGTGCGCGGCGTGGGGAGAAGAACCGACCTCATCGCTGAGCATGCGGGCCAGCTGGGCCTCCTCGTCTGGTCGGTCGTTGTGGCGATCGTTCGGCTTCGCGTATCGCGGCGGGATGTGCTCCGCCAGATCTATGTGGTAGGCGTTCAGAGTATTCCCATCGTGCTCGTCACCGCCGGACTAGCTGGGATCGTCACCAGCCAGCAGGGCGGGTACCAGTTCACCGGGTCGATCCCGCTCTACGTGATGGGGTCCGTCGTGACCGAGAGCGTGGTGCTCGAAATGGGCCCCGTACTGACCGCGATCATCCTCGTCGGACGGGTTGGAGCGCGGATCACCGCAGAGCTCGGCACGATGAAGGTCTCGGAGCAGATCGACGCGCTCTACTCGGTGGGCCGCGATCCGATCGAGGTTTTGGCTGCTCCCCGGATTATCGCCCTATTCATCTCGATGCCCATTCTGGTCGCGTTGGCCAATCTCTTCGCCATCCTCATGGGAATGGTCTCCGCCCAGTATACGATGGGGCTCGGCATGGAGACCTTCCGGTATGGTGCACAGCTCTTCTGGCATTCGTGGGACATGTTCTACTCGCTGCTCAAGGCGACCGTGTTCGGGCTCACGATCCCGGTGATCGCCGTACACATGGGGCTCCGTACCGGTGGTGGAGCGGCCGGCGTAGGGAAGCAGACCACACAGGCTGTGATGTTCATGACGCTGACGATCCTGATTCTGGACGCGCTCTTTCCTCCCCTCTTCCTCCAGTAGACTTCGAGCGATGAGAGCCAACACGACAGAGGGACCGGTCATCGAGTTCCGCGGGGTGACCAAGGCGTTTGACCAACCGGTCCTCACCGGTGTCGACCTCACGGTGAATTCCGGCGAGATGCTCGCGCTCTTCGGCCCGTCAGGGACCGGGAAGAGCGTGCTCCTCAAGACCACACTCGCGCTGATCATGCCCGATAGTGGTGACGTGATCGTCGACGGCGAGTCGGTGTTCTACGATGGGGCCATGGCGCTCGAACGCATCCGCTGCAAGGTCGGATACGTGTTTCAGTACGCCGCACTCTTCGACTCCCTCACCGTGCTCGAGAACATCGAGATGGGGATTCCCGAGGTCGAGCTGAAGGGTCTCTCACACCGCGAGGTCTACGACCGCGCCTGGGAGTCGCTCGAGCACGTGAACCTCGACCCTGAGGTCGTGCTCACCAAGATGCCCGACGAGCTTTCGGGGGGGATGAAGAAGCGGGTGGGGATCGCCCGAGCAATCGTCGGTGGCCCCGAGATCCTGCTCTGGGATGAGCCGACTACCGGACTCGATCCTGTGAACACTGCCACGATCGAGCGCCTGATCACCAAACTTTCTGATGAACTTCAGGTGACCTCGCTGCTCGTGACGCACGACATCGAGGGTGGACTCGAGATGTGTGACCGTGTGGCGATGCTCGAGGGCGGAAGTCTGCGGTTTGTGGGTACGCCGGATGAGTTCAGGGCGAGCGATGACGCGGTTGTACGGGCGTTCAGTGATCGGTCGGCCGCCTTTGCGGCTTTGGATACAATAGACGTGAGATAACAGGGCTTGAGCCCTAGATAAAGATGGAGTTGACCATTGGTGAACCAGGCGGATAGCGCGCAGGGCTTCGAGCGAATTCCCCAGCAGAAGGGGGCGCGTGAGGTGCGGGTGGGCATGTTCGTTCTCGTGGGAGTGGCAGCGCTGGTGGCGCTCATGTTCTTCCTCACAGATCCTGCCACCTTCCGGGGACGATACAAGATCCAGACGGAGGTCGAGAACGCGTTAGGGCTTCGCAAGGGCGACCCTGTCCAGATGCGGGGCGTCAACATCGGTCGCGTGCATGAGTTTTCGATGACTGCCAACCAGGAGTCGGTGAGAATCGTGCTTGAGATCGAGGGCAAGCGGATCATCCCGGACGACTCCCAGACGCGGTTGGTTACGACGAGCCTCCTGGGTGGAAAAACCGTTGAGGTCGTTCCTGGGCAGAGCGCCACTCCAGTCGTAAATGGTGGGCATCTGGTAGGCATCGCGGTGGTTGGGCTACTCGACGACACCGACGCCCTCGGTGAGCGGGCCACCGACCTGATGGACCGGCTACTGGCCCTTCTCTCCGACGAGAACGTCGACGCGCTGAGCGGGAGCGCACAGCAGCTCGAGGTGATCCTCACCGAGCTCGCCGACGTCACGAGCTCTCAGAGTGACGACCTGAAGGAGATGGTGGGGAGGCTCAACGAGGCCTCAGCTGGGTTGGCCACCATGGCGGGGGCGGCGCCCGAACTCAAAGAGGAGTTCCTGAGCGCAGCGGCGCGGGCGGATTCGATGCTCGCAGAGATGACCGCGGCTTCGGTGCGACTCGATGGGGCGGCAACGTCGCTTGCGGCGATCCTGGGGCGCATGGAGCGGGGTGAGGGCACCCTTGGTCAGCTCTCGGTGAACGACTCACTGTACTTCGCGTTGACCGGTGCTCTCGAGAACACGAAGACGCTGCTCGCCGACTTCCAGGCGAACCCGGGACGCTACATCAACGTTTCGATCTTCTGACGAGGTCCGGCTACCATCCTGGTGAGAGCAGGAAGCCCCAATGGGCTCCTCTGTCAGGACGCTGCCACGGCTTTGCGTAGTAGGCCTGGAAGATCAGGAATCCGAGGATGTTGAAGCGTGCTGCCGCTCCACTAGAGAAGACGGGTACGCGTCCGGCCGCCCGCTGCTTGAGTGTGAAGTTCACGTCATTGAAGTCGTCCCACGCCACGCCGGCGTCCGAAAAGAGCACGAATTCGGTCGGTAGGAAGGGGAAGTTGATCAGACCGAACCGATCAGAGCCCAGGATAGGGATGCGAATCTCGACGTTGGCGACCCCGATGCGCTGCCCAACAAGGCGATCGAAGCCGGGGCAGGCGCTCCCAAGCAGGTCGCCGCTCGACCCCGAATCGATCGGGGCTCCAATGCAGTCCGAACCCTCAAAGCTTTCGAATGCGTATCCACGGACCAACGTCTCCCACCCCACGAAAAGAGGCGTGATGGCCCGAGCGGCATCCGACGAGAAGTCGTTTCCGTACCGGCCCGTGTGCATTCCACGGAAGGCGACGCTGAAGCTGCGACCCACTGCAAAGTACTTTCGGTAGTCTGCCGTGAGGGTGTAGAATTTTTCGGTTCCCACCGTGGCTCCCGCCTCCAGGCGCCAACGACTTCCGTCGATGGGCGACGTAAAGCCAAAGAGAGAGTTGTCCCCGACGAGTGCGAGCGATCCCTCTGCGAGGTTGAGTGATTTGAAGCGATTGGGGAGGCTCACCATCTCGGTTTCACCGGTGAAATTCCCGAACTGATTCAGGAAGAAGCGCTGCTCCTCTGTGTCGAACGAGAAGCGTGTGCCGCCCGCCTTCGCCTCGACGCGTCGCGTGGTGGAGAAGGGATACGAAGCAATCATCCCAGCCTGTGAGACGAAGGTGCGTTCCCGAATCGTGCTCACGAAGGGACGGCCCTGGTCGTCGAATCCGGTGCGTGAGAATCCCTGGAGGAAGGGCGTACGGCCCACCTGAAATCCCCAATTGAGGCGCTTCTCCTGGTTCAGGTAGAAGGCCGAGCCTCCAATGTCCTTGAAGGTCCCGTTCGCGGTCATCGATACGCCGAGCGTACGGTTTCCGAGAATGTCCGAGAAGAATGCGGCTGCACCACCCGCTGCATAGCCCCCGAACGTCCCCGTGCCGATTCCGATCGTGGGCTGGCCGATGTAATCCAGCGACAACGAGGAGTCGTATGCCACAGCGTCCTCGGCGAGGTAGGTGCCCGTCGGCTCGAGGCCGGTCAGCGGGTCGAGCAGGTAGGCCGTGACACGGCTCCCCCGAAGCGGGTCACTCGGAGGCAGCAGCCTGCCGGGCTGGGGCGCATCGGAGATCACAACCTGGACACCCCCAGCGGAGGCCGAAGCCGCGTCGAGGCTGTAGATGTGGAACTCGAACTCGTCGAAGACCGAGAAGAGCAGGGTGCCGGTCTCCCGAGCGATGGACATTGCCGGGGCCAACCCCGTGATCCCGCTCACACCGGTTACGAGTCGGGTGATCCGCCGGAGATCCCCTGACGCGAAGGTGTACTGGTAGATGTCGCTGAACCCGTCCTGGTCTGAGATGAAGTAGAGGCTCTGACCGTCGGGTGCGTACTGCGGGTTGATGTGTTTGGCCCCGGTCCCGAAGAGGGGGAGAGGCTCGACGTTCCCTGTCGCGACATCGAGGAAGGCGATCTGCATCTTGCCGTATACCAGATCGTCGAATGAGGTGGCGTCGCCACGATCCGTTACGAAGGCGATCGTCTGGCCATCAGGGGACCACGTCGGCTCGACGGAGGCGAACCGGTCATTGGTGAGCTTCTGGACCTCATCGGATTGGATGTCCCACACGAAGATGTCACTCAAGCCACCCTGCATTCCAGAGAAAACTATGGAGCTACCGTCCGGAGACCAAACCGGATTGCTCAGCGCGCCGATTCCCTCGAAATCCTTTTTTTGGAGGATGTCCTTGCTGCTCACTTCCACGATCGCGATTTCGTTATCGCCCTCTGCGAAGACGGTGAGCGCCATCTTCGTCCCGTCGGGGGACCAATCCCCCGCAGAGTCGATGAACCGCAATGCGTCGAAGTGGGGGTCGGAGTTCGCGCTGACGAGCTTCTTTTCGACCTCACCCGTGCGAGCGTCGGCAATAAAGAGGTCGATGCCGGTCAGGTCCTTCTCAGAGAGGAAGGCTACTCGCCGACCGTCCGGGCTGACCGCCGGCCCAACGTTCTGGCGCCCAGCACCCGTTGCGGGCGAGAGGATGACCGCACCCGCGGCGGCGGGATCGTTCCTGCCCGCCATGAGCGGGAGGTATTCTTCTTCGACCTTTTCACGCCAGAGCGTGGAGAGCGTCTCGGAGTCCATCCCGAGTACCTGCTGAAGGGCAGGGCCCCAGCCCACCCGCAGGGAACGCCGATAGAGGTCGACGACGGCCTCGTCGCCGTAGGTACCACCGATGTAGGCCCAGAGCGCCTGACCGAACCGGTACGGGAAGAAACGCCGCTCCGAGGTCATCTGCCTCAGCGTTGGGAAGTCGTCCCGGAGGATGGCGTCCCGTAGCCACATCCCCGTGAGCGGATCGTCCCGCCCCACGGAGAGGTACTCGGCCATTCCCTCGACCAACCACAGGGGGAGTAGCGTCAGTCCCCTGATTCCGGCGCCGGCTCTTCCCTGCGCGATGTTGAACTGGAACGAGTGCACCAACTCGTGACCGAGCACGTGGTCGCTGGCCGCGTAGGAACCCGTCAGCGGCATGATCACTCGGTTCTTGAGTGATTCCGTTACGCCGCCCGTTCCCTCGGAGATCACTCCGCTCAGCGTATTGGTCTGCTGGAAGTCTGCGTGGTCCGCATACAGGATGATCGGCTTCGGCTGATCGTACTCATGCTGGAATATGCGAGCTAGACGCTCGTACCAGCGTTCCGCCATGCGCGCGGCGTCCTCGACCGCCTCACCCTCTTCTGGGTAAAAGTGGATGTCGTAATGGGGGGTCTTGAGAATACGGAAGTCAAAGGTCTCGTATTGGACCTTGTTTCGCCCGAAGTACTGGGCGGACGCCGTCGCGGGTACGCCCAGGAGGAGGGCCCCCAGTAGAGCGATAAACCCGATCCGATTGAGATCGACGGAACCCTTTGACGGGAGTTGGGACACCATTCGTTAGCCTCACTCATGCTGGTCGCCGCATACCAGAGCGTCGTCGCTTTGGCTGGGCTATGATCGTAGCCCGCGATTGCTCGGCGGGGAAGTCCGGGAACTCACACTCCGCACCCGTTTAACCCTCGGATCTAGCGCGCGAGTTCCACGGATACGACATTTCAGCGGTTCAAACCCGAACGCTCCCCACCCTCACAGCAGTTCGGGCCATACAGATTACTACGGGACACTCATGAAACGCTTTCGTTCCACACCTTTGTTTCTTCTACTGAGCCTGCTGGCCTGCCAGTCGTTAAGTGAGGCTTCCCCCGTGCTCGGTGACGTGGAGTTCCTCGACGCGCCTACCGCCGAAGGAGCCGTGTTCCCGCGGTTGGCGCATACGCCCCAGGGAGTCCTCATGAGTTGGCTCGAACCCTCTGGCTCGGGTTGGGCGCTACGGAGGGCCCACCTCGAAGACGATGCGTGGTCGCCGCCGGTCACAGTGGCGGTGGGTGCCGAGGGCGAGTTCATGGTGAATTGGGCTGACTTCCCCTCGGTCACGGCGCTCGGTGGGGACCGCCTCATCGCCCATTGGCTCGTCCGCGACGCGGGACGGTATGGCTATTCGATCAGGGCGTCGCAGTCCGATGATTCAGGGATGTCCTGGTCGGAGGCATGGACTCCGCATGAGGATGGCTTGGTCACGGAGCATGGATTCGTTTCGACCTTTGCGCTGGACAACGGCGCAGCCGGGCTGCTGTGGCTCGACGGCCGGGATCTCGCGATGGCGGGGTTGATGGTGGAGGGTGAGCCAACTGCCCAGGATGGTTCCGTCGCCGCGATGACCCTCCGCTACCGATCGGTCGACGCCTCCGGACAGGCTAGCCCAGAGGTTCTGGTAGACGATTGGGTGTGCGACTGCTGCCAGCCCGACGTCGCGATGACGAGTGCTGGCCCGGTCGCCGTCTACCGGAACCGGACCAGAGCCGAAATCCGGGACATCTACGTGACGCGGCTTGGTGAGGGCGTCTGGTCGGAGGGTACCCCGATACACGACGACGGGTGGCATATGCCCGGGTGCCCTGTGAATGGCCCGGTCATCTCTGCACGGGGCGAAGACGTTGCCGTCGCCTGGTTCACAGCTCCCGATGGCGTGAGGAAGGTCCAGGTGGCGCTCTCTCGCGACGGTGGACTGACCTTCGCTTCACCCGTCCGCATCGACGAGGGGAACCCCCTTGGCCGGGCAGATGTTCTGGTGTTGGATGGCGGCACCGTCGTCGTTACCTGGATGGAGGAGTCCGGAGACGGCGCAGAGATCCTGTTTCAGGAATTGAGCTGGGATGGGGAGCTGGGGTCGGGAGGGAGCCTTTCGGACATCGCTCCCGCGCGTTCGAGCGGCTTCCCACGCATGGAGATGCAGGGCGACGGTCACGTCGCGTTTGCGTGGACCGAACCTGGGGACCCTGGCCGGGTAAGGGTTGCCCGGATGCCCATCACCCGCTGAGCCTTCTACTACCATTGGGGAACACCGTGCGTTTTAAAAATTTCCTTCTTGTTTCCCTCGTGGGTTTCCTTACCGTCGGCTGTGAGCCGCTCGAGGGGCCGCCCGCCGTAGGTGACAACGTTCCGCAATTTTCCGTGACATCGCTCGCGACGGGCGAGGTCGTTACGCCCGCCACATTCGAGGGTGAGGTGATGCTCATCAACCTGTGGGCGACGTGGTGCGGACCCTGCCGGTTTGAGACGCCGTATCTTCAGAGCATCCACGAGGAGTATGCCGATCGGGGGCTCAAGGTGGTGGGCATCTCGGTGGATAATGCCGGGGCGCTCGAGGTTGTGAAGGGATTTCTAGCCGACAACAGGGTCTCGTATGTGCAGCTCCTGGACCCTGATATGACCGCGACGGAGGTGTTCTCTGCGATTGGCCTGCCGGCCAGCTTTCTCGTCGGCCGCGACGGAAAACTCCAGTGGATCCGGTATGGGCCCATTCTCGAGGGTGACCCGGACTTCCTGCGAGCCCTCGAAGAGGCTCTTTCCTGAACTGAGACGGTCGGAGCTGTGATTGAATCCGAGGTCGTGACGAGGTCGTCCATGTCCTTTGCGGGAGCGGAGACTCCGATCGGGGTCGTCGATGTGGATCGCGCACGAGACAACGCCGTGCGGGTGGCTGGGTACTGTGCGGTGCACGCTTTCGCATGGCGGCCTCACGTAAAGACACACAAGAGCCCCGAAATCGCCAGGCTGCAGCTCGCGGCGGGGGCGAGGGGCCTCACCGTTGCGACGCCTCGCGAGGCCGAGGTGATGGCGGGGGTGACGGACG
Organism: Gemmatimonadota bacterium; assembly: GCA_036679625.1. Taxonomy (GTDB): domain Bacteria; phylum Gemmatimonadota; class Gemmatimonadetes; order Longimicrobiales; family Gaopeijiaceae; genus JAZDDA01. Next base: position 100,572 of record JAZDDA010000152.1, read on the forward strand.
ACCTCCTGTTGGCCTATCCGGTTGTGGGGCGTTCGAAGCTCGATCGACTCATGGCGCTCCCAGACTCCGTGCGCCTCATGGTGGGGCTGGATTCCGCCGAGGCATTGCGGGGACTCTCCCGGGCGGCGGAGGGCGCCGGGCGATCGGTTCGCGTGCTCGTGGAGGCGGATGTCGGACTCGGGCGCGTCGGCTTGGGCTCGCCGGCCGAGGTGGTACGTCTCGCGGGTGAGGTCCGGGATGCCCCCGGAGTCGAGTATGCCGGCCTCATGTTCTACCCGGGACACATCCGTGCGCCCGGTGTGGACCAGAACGAAGACCTCGCGCAGCTGGCCGACGCCCTGAAGCGGATCTACGAAGAGCTGGCCAGCGAAGAGCTGGCTCCGGGGATCGTCTCGGGCGGATCCACCCCCACGCTCTGGCGTAGCCACGAGATCCCCGGCCTGACCGAGATTCGACCGGGCACCGCAATCTACTTCGACCGCGAGGGGGTCGATCTCTCTTTGGCAGGGCTCGAGGAGGTCGCGTACACCGTACTGGCTACCGTGGTCAGCACGGCAGTGCCTGGGCAGGCCGTCGTAGACGCGGGCTCCAAGGCGCTCTCCGCGGAGGCACGCTCGGGCGGAGACGGGCATGGTATTCTCCTCGACCATCCCGATGTCATCGTGAAGTCGCTCTCCGAAGAGCACGGACTCCTTGACCTCGGCGCGACTGACTGGACTCCTGAAGTGGGAGAGCGTGTGCGTATCGTACCCAATCACGTCTGCCTTTCTGTGAACCTTCAGGACAGACTCCTGGCCTTCGAGCGCGAAGAGTTTCGCTGGATCGATCTGCCCGCCCGCGGACGACGACCCTGGACCGGAAAGAGCGAATGAACCGAGTTGCTGCAGGGCGTCTCGAGGCCATCCTTGCTGAGGGAGTTGGGGCCCACGTGCTCGTGGTGGGCGACCTCATGCTCGACGAGTACATCAACGGCTCGGTCGGCCGCATCTCTCCCGAGGCGCCTGTCCCGGTAGTCCACGTCGATAGCGAGACCTTTGCTGTGGGGGGAGCGGCCAACGTTGCGGCCAACATCGTCGCGTTGGGTGCCCGGTGCACGCTCGTGGGATGCGTGGGCTCCGATACCTCCGGGGAGCGCGTGAAGTCGGCGCTCGAACAACTCGGCGTGGGGCTGGAGGGCATCGTTGAGGTGGCGGGTCGGCCCACTACCGTGAAGACGCGGGTGATGGCGCGCCAACAGCAGGTTGTGCGATTTGATCGCGAGGACGTCTCGGATGTGCCCGATGAGGTGGCCGAGGAGCTTTGCGAACGCATCGACGCTGCGACTCCAGGTGCGGCCTGCATCGTGCTCGAGGACTACAACAAGGGTGTACTCGTGCCCTCTGTGGTTCGGACGGGACTCGGCAGGGCGAAGCATGAGGGTGTGCCCTCCGTCGTCGACCCCAAGCGCCTTCGCTTCTTCGAGTTTGCCGGCGCCACGCTATTCAAACCCAACGCGAAGGAGCTGGAGGACGCGTTGGGTGAGCCCCTCGATCCCGAGAACGCTGCCTGGATGGAGCGCGTTCGTGAGCGGCTCGAGTGCGAGACCTTGCTCCTCACACTGGGTGAGCGGGGCATGGCGCTCAGCTCGAGGGAGGGGCTTGTGCGCATTCCCACGGTGGCCCGCTCCGTGTACGACGTCTCTGGGGCGGGGGACACCGTCACCGCGACCGCCGCCGTTGCCCTCGCTTCAGGTGCGACACACGTCGAGGCTGCGATCCTGGCGAACCACGCTGCAGCGATCGAGGTGGGCAGGGCCGGGGCAACGACCGTGAGCCCCCAGGAAATCCTTGCACACATCCGTCGGGACGACCGCGACTGATGACGGACGGTAACGACCGTCCCAACACCATCATTTTCAGCGAAGACAAACCCCTGAGGAAAGCAATCCAATGAGTGAGCTAAAGCCGATCCATACCGACGACGCACCTGCGGCGATTGGACCCTACTCCCAGGCGATCGCGGTGGATGACTGGCTCTTCGCTTCGGGCCAAATCCCCTTCGATCCCGCAACCGGTGAGCTGCTCACGGGGAGCGTCGCCGAGCAGACCGCGCAGGTCATGAAGAACCTCACTGCGGTGCTTCGGGCGGGCGGGACTACGCTCTCGCACGTCGTGAAGACGACGGTCTACCTCGCCGATATGGCCACCTTCACCGAGATGAACGAGGTCTACGGGGCGGCCTTTGGCGACCACCGGCCTGCTCGTGCTACCGTTCAGGCTGCCGGACTCCCGAAGGGTGTGGACGTTGAGATCGACGTCGTGGCCAAGATTCCCGGTTAGGCGTCCGCGCTGGGTTCTCCCTACAGCTTGCGTCCCGCATGAGGATCGCCCCAATCTTCCGCGCTCGGTTGACCCTTCTGCGCGTGGTTGAAGTCCTGGGGGGTCGGTCCGTCGTCTACCCTTAGGAGGAAGCACGATGCGTCGTTCCGGAACGTGTTGGTTGGCCGGCAGTCTGATGGCCTTGATGGTGTTCACCGGGGGGGAGCCGCTTCTCGCTCAGGAGTCCTTCGACTCCGATGCATTCAGCGTCCTGCGCTGGCAGAACCTGGGCCCGCTCCGGGGCGGTAGATCGACCGCCGTGGCAGGGAGCCGCGCGCGTCCCCTCGAGTACTACTTTGGGGCGACCGGGGGAGGCCTCTGGAAGACGACGGATGGGGGCCAGAACTGGGCCAATGTCACCGACTACAAGATCACGACCGCTTCGGTGGGCGCCGTTGGCGTCTGCGAGGCGGACCCGGATGTGGTCTACATCGGTGGCGGTGAGACCGAGATTCGCGGCAACATCCAGCAGGGGGACGGGATCTACAAGTCCACCGACGCCGGTGCGACGTGGAAGCACATTGGGCTTCGCGAGACCCAGAACACGGCGCGGATTCGGATTCATCCCGAGAACTGCGACAAGGTCTTCGTTGCCGCGTTCGGCAAGCACTCCGCGCCCAATCCTGAGCGGGGCGTGTATCGCAGCGACGACGGAGGCGAGACGTGGGAGCAGGTCCTCAACCGGCCCGGGAACGAGTGGACCGGCGCGGTCGATCTTTCTTTTGCTCCGTCCAACCCCGATGTGATCTACGCGGCTCTGTGGGAGGCGTGGAGAAAGTCCTGGGGGATGTCTTCGGGCGGCGAGGGTTCCGGCCTCTTCAGAAGTACCGACGGGGGAGACAGCTGGGAGGAGCTCACCGGCAACAAGCCCGGGCTCCCCGAGGGCATGCTCGGCAAGATCGGCGTCGCGGTGTCACCGGCCAACCCGGACGTCGTGTGGACGATCATCGAAAACGAGAACGGCGGCGTGTTTCGGTCGGATGACGGCGGTGAGAGCTGGGTTCAGACCAACGACGAACGCAAGCTGAGGCAGCGGGCGTTCTACTATACCCGCATCTACGCGGATCCGGTCGACGAGTCGACGGTGTACGTGCTCAACACGGCCTTCTTCAAGAGCACGGACGGGGGAGAGACCTTCCCGACTCCGATCCGTGTTCCGCACGGCGATAACCACGACCTGTGGATCGCGCCCGACGACTCCGAGCGGATGATCAACGGAAACGACGGTGGCGCCAACGTAAGCTTCAACGGCGGCACCTCGTGGACCGATCAGGACTACCGCACGGCGCAGTTCTACCGAGTGACCACTACCAACCACCAGCCCTACCACATCTGTGGCGCCCAGCAGGACAACAGCACGGCGTGTGTGCCCTCCGGCGGGTGGAACTTCCTCTCGGGGCAGCAGGGCTACTACTACACCGTGGGCGGATGTGAGAGTGGGTACATCGCGCCCCATCCCGAGAACCTCGACGTCTTCTTCGCCGGCTGTTACGGCGGGAGCCTCTCGCGTCTGGACCGTTCGACCGGAGCGCGCAGGGCGGTCAACGTCTGGCCCGAGAATCCGATGGGCCAGTCGTCCGAAGATCTTGTGGAACGAGTGCAATGGACCTTTCCGATCGTGTTCTCGAATCACGACGCGGGGGTGCTCTATACCGGGACCCAGAAGGTGTGGAGGAGCTTGGACGAGGGGGGCAGCTGGGAGCAGCTGAGCCCGGATCTGACGCGTGCGGATGCGGCGACGATCGGGGCCTCGGGTGGCCCGATCACGAAGGACCAGACGGGGGTCGAGACCTACGCCACCGTCTTTACGATCGCGCCGTCGTATCACGATCCCAGCGTGATCTGGGCCGGGTCGGACGACGGCCTGGTCCACGTGACCCGTGATGGGGGAGCGAACTGGGCGAACGTTACGCCAGACGACGCGCCGGACTTCGTGCGCATCAACACGATCGAGGCGTCTCCGGTGACACCCGGAAAGGCCTACGTCGCGGGAATCCGGTATCTGGTCGATGACGACCGCAGTCCGTACGTGTGGAAGACGGAGGACTACGGAGCGAGCTGGACCAAGATCGTGAACGGGTTCCCCGAGGATGACTTCATTCGGGCCGTACGCGAAGATCCCGCACGACCGGGCCTTCTGTACGCGGCCTCGGAACGCACCGTGTACGCCTCGTGGGACGACGGTGCCAACTGGCAGCCGCTGACGCTGAACCTTCCGACGGTACAGGTCTCAGACCTCGTCGTGGAGGATCATGACCTTGTCATCGGTACACACGGACGCGCCTTCTGGGTGCTTCGTGACATCGACATGCTGCGGGAGTTCACCCCGGAGATCGCGGCGGCCGACGCTTACCTCTTCGCGCCCCGACCCACCGTCCGTGGCGTCGATCAGGGGGCACAGGTTTTCTACCGCCTGGGCGAAGAGGCTGAGCACGTCGTCATCGAGTTCCTCGACGCCGACGGGGGCGTAATCCAGAGCTACGAGGCGTTGGGTGACAGCGAGGAGCCCGAGGAGGGAGCAGCTCCCCAACGCGGGGGGGGCGGATTCGGTGGGTTCGGGGGCGGCACGCCACGCGTGAGCCGCCGCGCCGGCACACACAAGATCACCTGGAATATGGCCTACCCGGCCTGGACCGACTTCGACGGCCGGATCTTCTGGGCCGCGAGGCCTCAGGGTCCGACCGCCGTACCAGGGACGTACGCGGTGCGACTCACGGTGGACGGTGAGTCGCAGGAGACACCGTTCGAGATTCGTCTGGATCCCCGCCTCGAGGGGACCGTCACGCAGGCCGAGCTGCAGCAGAGGTTCGACCTCGCGATCAGCATCCGGGACCGGGTCACGGAGGCCAACGAGGCCGTCATCCGCATCCGTAACATGAAGGGCCAGATCGACGAGCGGACGGAGGCGGCTGACAATCAGGAGCTTAACCAGCTCGCCGCTACCGTGACCAACCGCCTGGGCGATGTCGAGGGCGAGGTCTACCAGGTGAGGAACGAGAGCAATCAGGACCCGCTCAACTTCCCGATCAAGCTCAACAACAAGCTGGCGGCGCTCGTGGGAACGGTGGAGGGCGGAGAGTCAGCGCCGACCGCCCAGTCGTTTGCGGTGTTCGAGCATCTGTCGGGTCTCCTGGACGCCGAGCTTCAGGAGTTGGAGATCGTGATCCAGCAGGAC
>JAZDDA010000153.1:0-2439 GCA_036679625.1 Gemmatimonadota bacterium
GGGTGGCTTTCCCGTCCGGGACCGGACATCTTCGGGAATACGGGGCGTAGCGCAGTCCGGTAGCGCACCTGCTTTGGGAGCAGGGGGTCGCCGGTTCGAATCCGGCCGCCCCGACTCAGGATTCGGCGAGGACCCGGGCTACGAAGCACGTCACCGCCGAAGCCAGGAAAGGGCCTTGCGCAGAGCTTGCCCACGATGGCTCGTGTCTCGCTTGGTATCCGGCGGAAGTTCCGCATAGGTCTGGCCGGTCCCAGCGAGGATGAACACGGGGTCGTAGCCGAAGCCGCCGGTTCCTCGTGGCGCGATGGCGATCGATCCATCGACGCGCCCCTCGAAGGTCACGAGCTCGTTTTCGTCGCTGATCGCGATTGCGCACCTATAAGAAGCGCCTCGGTCGAGCTCGGGAACGCTTGCGAGGCGCTCGAGAAGCCACCGATTGTTGGCCTCGTGGCGTCCCCACCTCTGCACCCAATCATCCGGCGCGAAGCGCTTCGTCCGGACGCCGGGGGCACCGTCCAGCGCGTCGACGCACAGCCCCGAGTCGTCGGCCAGCGTGGGGAGGGCCGATCGCGTGTGGAAGTACTGCGCCTTGGAACTCGCGTTGCGCGCAAAGGAATCGAAGGGCTCGAGCTCCGCTTCTTCCTCCAACTCGGGTAGCTCGAGATCATCGAGGCCGACGACACGCACCGGGGCCTCGGACAGGACGGCGCGGATCTCCTCGAGTTTGTGCGGGTTGCGCGTAGCGACGAGAACGGGGCGGGTCAGTCGGCCCAAAGCGCCTCGGAGGTGAGCCGCCCGGCGAGCCCCGGGTGTACTCTCCACATGTAGGTGCCCATCGCGAGGGCGGCGAAGATATTGCCGACCAGAACCGCCCACCACGCGAGTTCCTGAAGAATCCAGCGTCCGAGGACCGCGACCATCGCGATGAAGAAGACCTCGAACACGACGAACAGGATGAGCAGTCCGAACGCCAGGGGCGGAAACCTCTCGACCTGACCGACGAGTCCCGACAGGAATACGCCGAACAGGATGAAGAACGTGAAATGCACGAGTGAATACCCGAGCACGGGGCCGGTGGCAATCTGGACGGAATCGGGCGTGCCTCCTCCCTCGAACAGAATCGTGGCGAGCGCGGCGGGTGTGTAAAGAGGATCGCGCAGCACGGAGTCGATGATGAGGAACCAGACGGCGACGACCACCGCCCCGATGAGACCGGCGATGATCCCCTGGCGAGTGATCGGATGGGCCTGGAGGAAGCTCATCACCCCGATCACTCCGGGTTCGGTGCTGACCCAATGAAGGTGGGTGAACATCACGACACCCGCGAGCGCGTTTCCGAAAAACACCGCAGGCCATCCGGGGGCCGAAAGCACGAGCTGATCCGGCGCTCGGATGAGTCCGACATAGAAGACCAGGGAGCATGCGAACAGGCCGTAGGCGGCGCCGATCAGCACGTTTCGGGGGAGTCCGGCCCACTGGATGAGAGCCGCGGCAAGCACGCCGAGTGCGGCCCACGCGACGAAGTGCAGGATGGTGTATCCCGCCACGATCCCCGCGCTCGGCTCTACGCTCGTACGGTCGATGATTGCCCCCCAGAGGAAGGCTGGCGTGCGAAGCGGGGTTCCCTGCCCCAGGTCGTAGAAATAGAAGAGGACGGCCAGAACGAAACCTGCCAGGAGCCCGGCGATCAGCCCGTCACGGATCTTTCGTGCGGAAAGACTCATGGGGTCCGCCTGGTTAGCTCGTCGAGGGCGGTTTCTACCTCGTGCGACCGTTCGCGAAGCTTCGCCCGGTACAGCCCTCCACCGATGATCGCCAGCAACAGGTATGGCATCGCGGCGAGAAACGCCATGCTCCAGAGGAACCCGTGCATTAGCTGGGGGCTCATCCCCATGGGATTCATGCCTTGTCCACGGCGAGTGCGACGAGAAGTAGCGGGAGGTAGAGGATGGAAAAGCGGAACATCTTTCGCGCGCGCCCCGCACTGATCTCTCGGCAAAACTCCGACGCGAGTACCACGAACCCGAGCCCGAGGACCAGGGCCGCGAAGAAGTAGATCGCGCCGGTCAGTCCGATCACGGTCGGAAGCAGGCTCAGCGGGAGCAGCGCCAGGGTATAGATGAGAGTCTGGTGCCGGGTCCGGAAGCCATCGAGGTCGCCGACGGAGAGCATGCGCATTCCAGCCGCGTCGTAGTCGTCGCGGAGCAGCCACGAGAGCGTAAGAAAATGCGGGATCTGCCACACGAAGAGGATTCCGAAGAGCACCCATCCTCCCGCGTCCAGCGATCCGGTCGCCGCCGTCCAGCCCCCAAGAATTGGTAATGCACCCGGCACCCCGCCGATCACCGTTGCCGAGGAGTGTACCCGTTTGAAGGGCGTGTAGAGGAAGGCGTAGCTGAGGAAGGTGGCGAGCGCCAGCGCGCCCGTGAGTACGTTGGT
>JAZDDA010000154.1:0-3500 GCA_036679625.1 Gemmatimonadota bacterium
GGTATGATCGAGGCCGCGGCAGGCATGACGTCGGAGTCCTGGATCAAGACGCGCGCGACGGATGGCGATGTCATCGCTCGCAGCAGCGCGCTGTAGTTCATCTGTAACCTCACTTCAGCTCCTATCGCGGGGCTGCTAACACCCGTGTCGATGACGAGGTGGTCACTGCTGCTGCCCAGAATCTCCATCCCATCGGGGGCCTTCAGCCCATCGGGATCAACATCTTGCCGCCCTACCGCCAGGATGGCTTGCGAGATGACGCCCCGATCCACCCGCGCCTTCACGGGGCCAAAGGCACCTTGGCCGATTTCTCCCCATGGCTTGGATGGCTTGCGCTTACGTTCGATGACTTCCGCTACGAGCGTGAACGCATCTGTATGCAGACCCTCGATGGCTGTGCGCCGCAGCGGATCACGACCGAGCAAGATCGCCTCGCCGAGTCGCAGCGTGGTCACCCTTCCGACGTCGGTGACGCCGAGAGCCCAGCCCAGGTTGGCTGAGTTACCGCCAGACACCGTTTCGAGCACCACTCCCAAGGTCGCTTCCAGCGAGTCTGCGAGTGACGACAGGAGACCCATGTTTTCCGCATCGGGTGAGACCCCGTTTTGGCAGCCCAAATTGGTCCCGATACCGCGGAGGGCGATGTTCGGCAGGCGAAGCATCTGTTCGACGAACGAGGGCAGCTGGGCGGGCAAAATTCCCTCCCGCAAATCCCCAAGCTCGACCATCAACAGGACCCCGTGGACGCGTCCCTGCTCTCGCGCACAGGTGGAGAGCCGCTCGATCACTTCGATCTCGGTGTTGTGGCTGATGTCCGCCGACGCAACCACGCGATCCGCCTGGCTGATCATGGGTGACCGGATCAGCGTGAACTCGCACTCGAGCCCCGCCTGTCTCATCGCCTCGATGTTTTCGATACGGGAGTCGCCGATCGAGGTCACACCCGCGCCGAGCAGTGCTCGCGCGATCTCGGGCAGGCCGAGAGCGGCTTTCGTCACGCCAGTCACACGGATTCCCCGTGAAGCGAGCCGGTCCACGAGTGTCCTGGCGTTATGACGGATCCTGTCGAGGCGGATCTCCACCCTCGGTGCAGTCACCCGACGGCCGCGGTCAGCTTCCTTTCGACCTCAGGGAACGCCCGGAGCACCATCTCCACTAGCAAGTCGGCCGGCCGGGTCAGCGCGTCGGTCACGAGAATGCCCAGGTCCCGTTCGTAGCGCACCATCGCCTCAGTGACCTCGGCGTCCGTCATTCCCTCGTGGTTAATGGTGAGGCCGATGACGGTGGTCCTGGCGAACGTCTGAATGAGGTGGATCTCACTGGCCGGGGAGGGCATCGGCAGATCATCAAAGTCACACAAGGTCCGCCGAAATGGCGCGTGCTGTAAGATGACAGCATCGGGCTGGGCGCCGCGCAGAATGAATGTCGACGTCAGATAAGCCGGGTGGCTTAGCGCACCCTGACCCTCGATGACGATCACGTCAGGGCACTCGCGCTCGAACGCCTCGACTACGGTTGCCTCTAACTCGCCCGAGCAAAACTGGGATGGGATGGCGGCACTGCGTTGATTCCGCGGGCACTGAGCGCAGCGGTCAGGACCGTCGCGGTGGTCCGTTTTCCGATCGCGCCATCCGTTCCAAGTACGGCAATGCGTGGGCACGTGACGGTCGAGATACGACCGCTGAACATGCGCAGGTCCTTCTTGTCGCGCGGACGCCGGACATCCCGGATCGTCACGCCATGCAGTGCGCTCGCCGCCGCAAACTCGGGATCGTCATTGAGAAACTCATGCAGCCCGTTGACCAGGCCCATCCCGCGACCCATCGCCTCGAGCATGAGCAGACGCTCAGCGGGCGACAGCATGCCCGTCGAAGGGGCCATGCCGAAGATGAGCACATCGGGCACCCGCTCCGCGCAGGCGAGCGCCTCGTCCAGGCTCGCGCAGACGGGGATCCCGTTCGGCGTATCGTCGAGGATCTTTCCCGTGTCGAGTCCAGCCTGCTCGCTATCGATCACGGACAGGATCTCGTACTTCTCGGAATGGCGCACGAGACCGTTAGCGGTCTTCCCATCGACGGCGCCGAACTCGCCTTCGCAGTAGACGACAGCCGTTGGGCGACTCGAGCCGGCACCGCCAGGGGCTGCAGCCAGCTCGAATTCGGATGCGGCCCTGGAATCGTCCGGGCTGCTGACAGAACGGCGTTTCCGCAACCGGGAAACGGTGACGTTCGTACGCATAGCACTTCCTACAGGTAAAGCTCAGAGGAGGCGACGCGCGTGTCTTCGGTCAGGATTGGCCGAATGTCGACGAGGGGTCCCCGCTAAGTCGCGGTTCCACAGGCGCAATCTAGCACGTTTACTTCCCGAGTGCGCCGACGACAGGCATCGGTAGCTGCACTCGACGCTCGTCGAGCCGCGTGCCTCGCCAGCCTGCTTCGGGCCCGCCACCGCCTCGATCGTCGCTCGGCCACCTCCATCGAGGCGTGGGCGTCGACGGCTACGCCGGACTCCAGCAGTCGGAGGAACGCCGCCCTGATCTCGTCGGCTTCGGCCTTCAGGGCATAGCATGGCTGCGGCTCCGAATCCACTCGGCGAGGGCTCCTTCCTCCAGATCGCCCGCGGCGAGTGCCAGGCTCTTCTCCACCACCTCTTCCTCCGGCGCTATGAAGGCCGTCCCGTTCAGGCCCAGGAAGAAAGGCCGTCCCGTTCAGGCCCAGGAAGATGACGGCTGCGAGAAAGGCGACCCTCTTGTTCCCATCGCGGAACGGGTGATTTGAGCTGATCCCGAACGCGTAGGCGGCGGCACGCTCCGCCAGGTCCGATCGGGGCTCGTAGTGCCACCGTTGCCGCGTTCGCGCGAGTGCCGACTCGAGCGCGTTCTCATCACGAAGCCCCAGCAGGCCCCCGTGCTCACGGATCTGATCCACGTGGACGGCCTCGATGACGAGGCGGGGGATCCAGCGAGGCTCCGCACGCGTCACTTGGCCAGTTCTCGAAGCGCCCCGCGGTAGTCCTTCTGCGCCTTCGCGGCGAGCTCGAGGGCCTCCTCTACCTCTCGGTCATAGGGCGTGAGTAGAATCCCATGGGCGGTTTCGACCGCCATCACCTCATCTCCCGCCTCCAGATGGAATCGGTCCGCAAGATCCTTCGGGAGCGTCGCTCCCACGGAACCTCCCATCCGGCGCAGCTTCACCTGTCGAACCATGGCCACCTCCTAGTAGCACATAAATACTACTACCGGACGGGCGCCACGAAAAGTTGCCATATGTCCCTCCACGGCATAATGTACAATTGTACATATTATGGGAGACGAGATGGACCTGACCGTCGACGCATCCGTCATCATGGCTGTGATCCTCAACGAGCCGTCAAAGCCAAACCTCCTCGAGATGACGCGGGGCTCCGAACTGTTGTCCGCGCCGTCCCTGCCCTGGGAGATCGGCAACGCGCTGTCGGCCCTCTTCCGGCGGCGTCGCCTCGACCTGGGCCAGGCTGAGCTC
>JAZDDA010000155.1:0-3692 GCA_036679625.1 Gemmatimonadota bacterium
TCGAGCCTGAAGTAGAGTTCCTCGGCACCCTCGATCAGCGTCGACTCGGCGAGCCGATGAGTGATGTCCCCAAACCGGTATGCGCCCGTCCGGGTCTGCAATGCCGTGAATGCGAGCTCGTAGAGGTCGGCGAGCTTTTGGAGTGCGCCGATTTGCCGAAGGAGCTTCGCATGCATCTGGGGGCGCGCGAGTTCAACCGCCTCGTCGAGGAGGGCGGCCAGTTCGGGGGTGGGGTTCGTGCTGTAATGTTCGATTTCGCTTCCGGGCGTCAGAATGCCGCCCGCGATCATCTTCTTGCCGAGTCCGCTCCCAAAGAACGCGTCCCAATCGCCTGCTTCGAGAGTTTCTCTGACGCTGGCCACCGCATTGATCCAGCGACCGTCCCGGCGTCCCGTCTTGTTCAGGGGAAGCTCACATGTGGCCAGTTCATCCGCGAGGGCCGCGCACCGGCTCTGGACTTCCTCGTCAGAGAGACGATCATCGGGCTCCACATCCGTAAAGTCAGGGCTCCACGGGCGGTCTGCTGCGGGGTCGATCGCGCGCTTCAGCTCGAGCAGGTCGTCTACCTGACGAGTGAGGAGCGAGTGTACACCCTTGGCACCGTCTCCCTTGCCGAGGACGCTGACCAGCTCTCGCATCACAGCCTGGCCTCCCTCGGCGAGTACCGCCCCGATAGCCTCCGAGCGCATGAGGTCCTCTTCGGGGCCTTCGACCATGCGCCAGCCCGGGGGTAGGCCGAGCTCCTCTGCAAAGGTCTTCGCGATTTGGGCGAAGAAGCCGTCGAGGGTGCCGATGTTTGCCCTGTGCAGCGAGCGGAGGAGCCCTCCGAGAAGGGCGCAGCACTCCTCCCCGGTGAGGAATTCTGGGGGTGGATCGGGCTCCTCACCATCGGGTGCGAACCATGCGGCCTTCGCCAGCTCCGCTGCTTTCTTGGCGTCCAGGGATGCCTCGGCGAGCCGGAGTAGCACCCGATCGAGGATCTCCGCAGCAGCCTTTCGCGTGAAGGTCGAGGCCAGGATGGATTCGGGCGGGTGCCGCCGTGCGAGTAGCCCGATGAGGCGGCTGGAGAGCCGGTAGGTCTTTCCCGAGCCTGCCGAGGCGAGCACCATCTCCGTAGGGAGTGGCGGCAGCTCGTCTTGCCGGTCGGATGCGCTCATGAGGCACCTCCGAGGTCGTCTTCGCCACTCTCGTCGGCCACGGGGAGCTCCTTCCGCCCAAGCAGCGCGTCGAATTGGTCGTTGGGGTAGCCTCTCCTCGCGTTTGCGTCGAATTGGAATTCCCCTGCCCTCAGGGTGCGTACGGCCTCGCGGGCGGCCTCATCCGCGGTCTCGAGATCGGCCTCGTCCCAGGCGGCTATGGAGTCGCCCGTGTCGTTGAGGTTCTTGGGAAGCAGGATATAGCCCAGCTTGACCCGTGATTGATCGGAGGCCGGCACGAGTCGCGCTCCCTCCTCATCCAACACGCCGGCAAGCAGGTGGCGGTAGAGAGGAAGCTGAAGGACAACCCACCCTTTGTCGTTTCCACGCCCCTTTCGGTGGGCAGAATCAGGGGTCTCCTTCTTGTCGCTCGTCTTGTAGTCCCAGATCGCCCATGCGCCGGTCTCGGCGTTGTGGTCGATGCGGTCGATCTTGCCCCGGAGCAGTACCGGCTCGCCGTCGACGTCGAAGCGCACTCCGTCTTCTCGCCTGATCGATTCCTCGACGCGCACGATGCGCCATCCGTCGGCTATCCACCCGGCCTGCCAACGGGCGAATGCATGCAGCCGCGCCCGCAACTGCTCGATCTGGATTCTTACGGCGGGCACTGCGGCGCGTCCGAACTGGTTGTCTGCCTCCTGTTTGAGCAGCGTGTCCACGGTGGTCCTGATGACGCGCTCATCGGCGGAATTGTTCGCCTCTGACTTGCCGAAGCGCTCGAGTACCGCGTGGGCCAGCGAACCGAATACCGTCGGGCTCATCTCCCGGTCGGTGTCCTCCACCGTTCTAAGGTTGAGGAGCTTCTCGAGCGCGTAGCGGTAGGGGTCGGTCAATAATCCAGAGAATTCGGTCACCGAGAGGGACTCGGCAAAGGCAGCGGAGTCGGGGACCGTGAGCGTCGGCTCAGGGGGCGATTGAAAGCGCCCTGCTGCTTCCTCATCTGACGCATCGACTCCAGCCGTCGCACCGAGCGCGCTGGCAGCGTCATCCTCGTCATTGCCGAGATGCCTCAGGATGCGCTGCGCGGCGATCTCGTCTGAGGTGGCGAAGAGGAGCCGACTGAGCCGCAGGGGATCGCCCGCCGCGTTGAGGCGTCCCGCCACCACGTGAAGCTCCTCTCGCGAGTGGACGAGCGTGGTGAGCAGGTAGGCGTCACGGGCGAACCTCGCCCGATCATCCGGGAGCCCGAGCCTGCTCCGCAAAGCCCCTGGGAGGTAGGCGTCCGCTCCGAAGGTGTCGGGTAGATGGCGGTCGTTCGCGCCGGTCACGATCACTGTGGGCGCGTCGTCCCAGGGCAGCTCGAGCCACCCCAGCAGCTCGACGGCGTCGCGCTCGGGGTCGGGCGGCAGGTTCGTGGAGCGAAGCTCAGAGAGCAGAAGCCGAACCGCCTCGGCACCGCTCACCTTTGCGTCGAGAGCCTTGGGCAGGGCACCGAGCACGCCGGCTGCGTCCTTGATCGCCGCACACACCTCTACGATGCGGCGCTCACGCTGATTGCCGAGGCTTAGCGGCTCCCGACCGTATGCGCGCCCCAGTACCTCGAGTACGAGTGGCATCCATCCCGATAGAAACCGGTCGCCCTCGAGTTTCTCCAACTCGAGTGTGCCTTCGAGGCTCTGCACCACCGCGTGCATGTCTTCGTAATGCCTGCCCTTCGCCAGCGAGGCCGTCATCCGCGCTGGAAGGTGTTCGTTGTAGTACCGGTCGGCGGCGTCGAGCGCATCCACCGCGTGGCTGCCCTCGGGCAGTCCCTGGGTGGCGAGTGCCTCAGCAACATCCGGATGGCGGATCAGCGACGCGAAGTCCACGAACCTGTGGCCATCAAGGAACGCACCGACCGCCTCGAGGAGCCGGAATGGGCCCGTGGCCGAGAGAGGCGTGCCGGCCGCGTAACGGTGGGGGACCTCGGCAATCGCGAGACCCCGCTCCAGGTAGGGCACGACGTCGGGATCGGGCACGCCTACCACGATTTCCTCAGCCGAAAACCGTTCCTCCAGGCCACGCAGAACATCGACCAGCGCGTCGGCCTGATCGGGGGGACGTCGCACGACGTGGATCTGTGAGTCGTCCAGCGGGATGTGCACAGATTCCCACTGCTCTGGGATCACGCATCCCAGCTCGTCGAAGGCATCCGCGTTCTCCTCGGGCGCATGAACGAGGGCGTGGATGGGCGAACTGCTGGGAGCCGCCGCCTGAAGTAGCATGCTTCGCACGAGGCCAGGAAGCTCCACGACGCCAATGAGCCAGAGGTCGCCGGGTGACTCGACCTGCCCGCGGTCGAGTGCCTCGCCACGGGCGCGGTCTGGATCGACGAAATCCGAGCGCTTGAGCAGCTTCAGGTATTCCTCTTCGATGGAGCTCAGTACCTCCCAGCGGGCGGTGTCGTCGTAGGGGAAGTCCTCCCTCAGGGTGCGCACCACCTCGCCGAAGGTGAGCCCCTCGGCCGCGACGCTCCGGTGAAGCTGAGCGAGCACCCCGGCGAGCGTCATCCAGCCC
>JAZDDA010000156.1:0-24036 GCA_036679625.1 Gemmatimonadota bacterium
CAGTCCTCGCTCGGTGAAGCCACACGGAATCGAGACGGATGGCTGACCCGTGAAGTCGAAGATGCCGGTGTTCTTCCAGGCATGCTTGTGGTAGTCCTCGGGGCGGTCATCGATCGGCGCAGCGGCGATCGTCGCGGTCGGTGCAGCAAGCACGTCACACTCCTGCATCAGCATCTCCATCCGCCCGATGAACCCACGGCGGAAGTGCTGCGCCTCGGCGTACTCCGTCGCGCTCATCGCCAGCGGGCCGGTCAGCTTCTCTCGCACCTGGTCGCTGAAGGCTTGTGGTCGATCCCTCAGCTTCTGCTCGTGGACGGCCGACGCCTCCGCAAAGGTCGAGCGCGCCGCGGCCGAAGCCTCCCCGATGTCGGGAATGTCGAGCTCGACGAGTGTGGCGCCGTGCTCCGCGAGCGACCTGAGCGCTGCATCCACCACCTCGAGGACATCCGAATGCCCGTCAAAGAAAAACCGCCGCACGACACCGATTCGTGCGCCCTCGAACGTTCCCGCGGAAACGTCGAATCCACCGGACGCCGGCACATCCGCCGAAGCTGGCACCTCCACCGAAGCCGGCACCTCCACCGAGTAGGGATCCGCCGGGTCATAGCCGGCGATCGCCTTCAGGACCGTCGCGGCATCCTGAACGCTGCGGGTCATCGGGCCCACGTGGTCCATGGTCCACACCAGCGGGTACACGCCCGCCTTGCTGACCAGGCCGAAGGTCGGCTTGTGCCCCACGATGCCGCAGCAGTGAGCCGGCTGCCGAATGGAGCACCCGGTGTCGGTGCCCAACGCCGCATAGGCGAGCCCCGCAGCCACCGCCGAGGCGGATCCGCCGCTCGAACCACCCGGGTCGTGGTCAGGCGCCCACGGGTTCCCGATCGCGCCGAAGAACTCGTTGATGCTCGTAGTGCCGTACGCCAGCTCGTGCATGCCCGTCTTGCCCAGCAGTACGGCTCCGGCCTCGCGAAGGCGCCGCACGACGGTCGCATCGGAGTCCGGAATCCGGTCCTCAAAGAGCTTCGACCCACACGTCGTGGGAACGCCTGCGGTGTCGAACAGATCTTTGACGGCGACCGGGATACCGTGGAGTGGACCCCGGTCGTCACCCCCCGCAAGCACCTCGTCCGCCTCACGCGCCTGTTCACGGGCGAGGTCCGCGGTAACGGTGATGTAGGCGTTCAGGGTGTCGTTGTAGGCGGCGATCCGCTCGAGCATCAGCTCGGTGAGCGTTACCGAGGTGACCTCACCGGAACGCAACCGCCGACCGACCTCAGAGATCGTCTCGAATGGAAGGCTCATTGAAACACTTACCGCCCTGTCATTTGTCGGCACCAGAATGTGCCAATCGTCCCAAGCGAATCTCTACGTCACGCCCCGCCCGCGCCTACGTCGAATAACGTATCGGGGGTGCGTCTCGCTACCGGTATCGTCAACGAGAAGGATTGGGCCACAAGAATAATGAGGAAGGATGGACCATGAAACACCGACTCGGATGCACCATTGCGATCGTAATCTTGCTGAGCACCGTCACACAGCCGGTCGCCGGGCAGCGTTACTGGACCGAACTCTCGACGGTTGGATATGGCGGTATCGGTGTGGGCGTGGCGTTCGTCGCCTGCGGAAACTGTAGCCTCGGGACGGGGGCAATCGCCATTCTAGCCAGCGCCGTCGTCGGATCGGTGATTGGCTACGGCGTGGGCAAGTCGGCAGAGACGACGGGGAAGCAGGGAGAGTGGCCCTCGGAACCGCAGTTGTTCGGTGCGCGAGTGGGAACTGTGGCCGGGGTTGCGACCCTAGGCGCTGCGCTGACGGGCCTCTACATACAACAAACGAGTTCCAACGGACCCGGCGACGATGAGCGAATGCTCTTCTTGTTCTCAGTCGGCGGCGGCGTCCTGGGCGCACTGCTCCAACGCTCCGAAGAGAAGAAGCTCAGGAGCCTCGTCGACCCAGAGGGGTTCTCCCTCGCCGTAGGGCCCGGGCCAAATGGCGGGGTTGGGGTTGGCCTTCGGTGGGCGCTTCGCTGAGGGCGTCCCACAACTCCATTCGCACGCCCGCCTCCGGGGGGATCTTCGGGGTACCCGGACGCGAAATCATCGACTTAGTCCACTGGTTAGTCTATTATGATAAATGGCTACCATGAACATTCACGAAGCGAAGACCCATTTCTCGAAGCTCCTTCGCAGAGTCGCTGCGGGTGAGGAAATCCTGATCGCCCGCGCGGGGCGCCCCGTCGCTCGGCTCGTTCCGGTGCGTGACGCTTCCCTCCAACGGGAGCTGGGAGGTTACGTCGGAAAGGTCAATTGGGATGGGGACTTCGATGCACCTCTCCCCCGCGAAGTGTTGGACTCATTTGATGGGTCGGGCGAGTGAAGATCCTGCTCGACACGCAGGTCTGGCTATGGATGCTGATGGATCCGGATCGCCTTTCTACGAAAGGCCGCACAACCCTCCTCAACCCCGAAAACGGGCTACTCCTATCGGCCGCATCGACCTGGGAGATCGCAATCAAGAGCGGACTCGGGAAACTCCACCTCCCCGGCCCAGCGGAGACGGTGATTCCAGACATGATGAGCGCCACGCAGGTGACGCCCCTACCCATTCTTCACAGCCACACCCTCCGCGTCGCCAAGCTTCCCGCTCATCACCGCGATCCGTTTGATAGACTGCTCGTCGCCCAAGCACAACTCGAGGGCGTCCCGATCATGACTTCGGATTCACGATTTTCGGACTATGATGTGGACTTGCTAGCGTCCTGAGATAGGGGGGGCGCATTTTGCCTGAAAATTGATTAGACTAGTTGTAGACCAGTCTAATAGGATATGCCATGAACAATACCGTCGGATCCTACGAGGCCAAGACGCACCTGCCCGCGTTGCTCAAGCGGGTGGAGGCCGGCGAGACGCTCATCATCACGCGACACGGTCATCCGATAGCACGGCTCAGCCCTGTTGTCGAGACACCCCGGCTTTCGCCGGCGGAGGCGGTCGAGTGTCTTCGCCTCCTTCGCCGAGGAAAGACGCTCGGCAGAGATCTCTCTTCCCGAGACGTTTCGGCTCACGACCTTTTGAGCGCGGGGCACCGATGAACTTCGTGCTGGACGCATCGGTGGCGCTGGCCTGGTGCTTCGAGGACGAGGCCACCGCGTATAGCGACGCAGTCCTCGAGAGCCTCGTCGGTGGGGAGGCTCTGGTCCCGTCGCTGTGGCCGACCGAGGTGACCAACGTGCTCCTCACGGCCGTGCATCGAGGGCGGCTCGATTCAGCGGCAGCCGCTGCCACCCGCCGACTGCTTCAGGCGCTGCCTATCGCGGTCGACCCATTCGACCGCAGCAGAGCCTTCGACGAAACCGTGTCAATCGCCGCGAAGCACGACCTGACTACCTATGATGCCTGCTACCTGGAGCTGGCTCGTCGAAAAGGTATCCCGTTGGCGACGATGGATGCCGGTCTACACAAGGCAGCGGAGGCCGAGGGAGTGCCCCTCTATGGCGCCGAACCGGCTCCCCCGGCACCACCTAACCTTCCCTTTCCCTAGACCCCCTTCGTTCGCCTTCCGGCCGGACAGGGAGCCTATTCGCCCCTCGACTCAGCGCGCGCCCGCATTCAACGCGTTCGTGATCACCACTCTCGGAGCGCCCCCAGCACCCCCCGGCCCGACCCTGGTCGTGATGAAGACGAAACGGTCCCCGTCGGGGTGGATGTCGTAATTGGTGCCCCTATTCAAGCTGGCGTACTCGTCGATCTCGAAGAGCACCGTCCGCTCACCCACGTCGAAGCTCTCGCCGGGGATCACATCGACCGACACGAGTTGGTCGGATTGGCCCTCGACCCGGTAGAACAGCTTCGAGCCATCGGGCGCCCACACCGGAGCGCGACCCCTCCCCGTCGAGACCTTGAAGCGGGGCCCCCGGTCGGGGAACGGCTCGACGTATACGATGTGTACGCGATCCACCGTCCGTCCGGAGAGATGGCCGGTGAGAAGTTCTCGAACGAAGAGGCGATGATCGGTCGGGCCTCGCCGGCCGGATCTAGGGGCTTCCCCCAGATGTCGCGCCCGACCTCGCCCGGCTGGCTCCAGACGAGCCACCCTCCGTCGTGGCTCGCGCCGGAATAGGCGATACCGGTCCCCGTCTCGTGCACCAGCTCGCTATCCCCCGAGCCGTCCGCCGCGCGGCTGTAAATGCTGCCCCCACGATCGAAGAAGATCCGGCTTCCGTCGGCCGACCACGCAGGCAGGGAGTTGTCGTCCTCGAAGGTCACGCGAATCGGGTTGCTTCTCACCTGGTCCCACACCCAGATGTCGTCCGGCGCGTCGCCGTCACCCTCTTCCTCGAACGCCACGTAGCGACCGTCGGGTGAAAACCTCGGTTGCCGCATGGGGCCCGTCGTGTAGAGCGTCTCAGCGTTCCCGTCCATGCCGACCAGGACGAGATCCTCCTGGCCAATAGAAACACTCGTGTTCTCTCTGTAGATCAGCGTGCCGTTCCGGGAAATGTCATACTCGGACTGCCCCGTCCCCGCTCCACGGTACGTAGCCCGCTCGGCTATCCTGAATCGAGGTCCGGTGAACGCGCCGCTGGTGGGAGCAAAGGGCTGAGCCATGATCGATCCGGCTGCGTCGGAATACACCAGGTGCCCGGAATCGACGTAGCGTGGATCGGCGCCCGGAGCGAGTGTTCGGTGGCCGCCGCCCTCGAGCGGGGTGATCGCGAGCATCTCCATGAAGGCGCCACCCTCCTGGCGGATCAGGACCGCGAACACGACGGATCTTCCGTCGGGAAGTACGTGGGGCCAGCGATGAAAGAATTCACCGGCCGCGGTGTCCACGACCGTTAAGGGCTCGGGAACCCCACCATCCGCCGACACCCGAAAGAGACCCTCGCCGACACCGCGCTCCGCGTAGACGATCGTGTTGTCCGGCGCCCACGAGCCACCCGCAACGGTCCCCAGGCCGCTCAGAACGCTTAGGGGCGTGCCCCCGTCGAAGCGCACCTTCAGGAGCGACCCACGCGAGAAGAATCCCACCCACTCGCCGTCGGGCGAGAAGAACGGATGGCGAGCCTCCTGGGTGCCTGGGATCTGCCGCGCCCGCCGCTGGTTGAGTGGCCGCTGATAAAGGTAAACGCCACCCCCACCCACAGGCACGCCCTGGTACACGACCCTGTCACCGGATGCCGAAATCGCCACGCTCCTCCCGCAGCACGGGGCCGCTACGGTGTGGCTGGTGTCCGGGATCAGGCTGAATTCGGCCGACGGCACGAATTCCGGGCCGGGCTGCAAAGCCCTCGTGAGCGCGACTCCAGCTGCGAGCATTACCGCTCCGACCCCCACCGCGGCCCAGACCGGAATGCCACGCCGGACCTCCCTGACTTCCACCCTTTGTGCTGTCGCCGCCGCGGTGCGTACGGTCGGCGTGAAGCGGAACTCCGTGTCGTCGAGCGCCTTCTTGAACGCCTCTGCGCTCTCGAAGCGATCGGCCGGGAGCTTCTCGAGCGCCTTGGTGATCGCAGCCGAGATGTGCTCAGGCACCGACCGGCGCAGCTCCAGGACCGGGCGAGGGTCTTCGGTAAGGATCTTCATGAGGCTCGCCTGAGCCGTAGGCGCCGCGTGCGGCGGGGCACCTGCGAGCATCTCGTAGAGCACACACGCGAGGGAGTACACATCCGAGCGGGCACTCAGGTCGCGGTCGGCGGTCGCCTGCTCGGGACTCATGTAGTGCGGCGTCCCCAGCGAGAGGCCCGTCTCGGTCATCCGTCCGCCAC
Source organism: Gemmatimonadota bacterium (assembly GCA_036679625.1). Classification (GTDB taxonomy): domain Bacteria; phylum Gemmatimonadota; class Gemmatimonadetes; order Longimicrobiales; family Gaopeijiaceae; genus JAZDDA01. The sequence goes on from JAZDDA010000156.1 coordinate 5,768, forward strand.
CCGCAGCGCTGATCGCCAACGCGATCCCAAAGTCCGCCACCACAGGCTCGCCCGCGTGGATCAAGATGTTCTCTGGCTTGATGTCACGGTGGATGACATCGTGCTCGTGGGCGTACTGAAGTGCGTTTGCAACCGCCTTGGTGACGCGCACAGCATCGTCCACAGCGAGCTGCTTTTCCCGGTCGATCCAGCCGCGGAGCGTCTCGCCCTCCACATACGGCATCACGTAGTAGAGGAACCCGTCGGCCTCCCCAGAGTCGAAGAGCGCGAGGATGTGCGGGTGCTGCAGGTTGGCGGTCGTGCGGATCTCAGTGAGAAAGCGTTCACCCCCGATGACCGCAGCCAGCTCGGGCTTGAGCACCTTGATCGCGACCCTACGGTCGTGTTTGAGGTCGGAGGCCAGGAACACCGTGGCCATACCGCCCTTTCCAAGCTCGCTCTCGATCGCGTAACGACCCGCGAGGGCGGCGGTGAGCCGCGCAGTCAGATCAGTCATCCGCCAACCTGTGTGGTGGCGTGTGTGTTGACGCAATGATCGTAATCTTCGGCAGGATGGGCGCCCAACCGGCCATTCGGGTGCCCCGGTTCTGGGTTCAGCGTTCGATCACCTCGAACCCCGCAATCGATGCCCACTGTTTCTCAGTTCTTCGGAATCTCCATCTACATCTATTATGACGATCACGGCGCACCGCACTTTCACGCGTTGTATGGCGATGACGAGATCGTGGTTCTGATCGCCGATTTGACCATCCGAGATGGAAAATTACCGCCTCGCGCCCTAGGATTGGTTGTCGAGTGGGCCACTTTCGAGAATCGAACCCCTGCGTTGAGATGCCCCTACTGCACCGTGTCACCGAGGTTGAGCCGCTCGACGGCTACCGGCTCCGGCTCCGGTTTGAGGATGGTGTCGGCGGGGTGGTGGATGTTTCGGCACTCGCCGGGCACGGAGTGTTCGCGGCGTGGACCGACCCGAAGTTCTTCGAACGCGTGACGGTGGACGACCGCAGTGGCACCATCGTCTGGCCGAACGGTGCAGATATCGCCCCCGACAGTCTCTACGCGCGTATCCGCAGGGTCTGAAATCCTTCGTCGAGGATCTCGAGTGACGCATCGCTGGATCTTCCGCCACATCGCACCCTACCTTAGCCCTCTCGCAAAGCAGCTCTGACCGACCCTGCACGCGATTTCCCCCTTGGGAGGATTGAATGGCACTCGACAAGACGTGGTTCCGCCTCGGTACCCTCGCCTGTGCAGCCGCACTCCCTCTCGTTGCAGCTCCGGCAAGCGCCCAGGACCGAGACCGGGACCAAGCGGATGTCGAGGTCTGCCCTCTCTGCGAGGCGGGTGCCGAGCTGGTCGCCCGCTTTGGACTTCGGGAGGCCCCGACTCCGGTCCGGGAACGGCCTGGCTGGACTCCGCCGGTGCGCATCGTCACCACCTACCCCAACGCCGTCGCATTCCTCCTTCGTATGGTCGCTCCAGATGCCGAGGTGATCGCAGTGTCGGACCTCGGCGCGGTACCTGGGGTGATCGCGGGAGAGCCGACGTCTTTGTGGGACCCTGCAGGTCCGCCATCATCGAGGCCGCCGACAACCTGAAGTGGGTTCAGATCGGCTCGGCGGGCGCGGAGTCGTGCGCAGGCATCCCGGAGCTCGCGGAGCGCGACGTTCTCGTCACAAACATGCAGCGGATCTATGGAGCCCAGATCGCAGAACACGCGATCTCTCTGATGTTCGGGCTCGCACGCCAGCTTCCACGCTGGGCAGGGGAGCAGGTGGCCGGCGGATGGGAGTCGGTCCCCTCTGAGTTCGATGAAGACGGATTCTGGGAGATCAGCGGCAAGACGATGCTCGTCGTCGGCCTGGGAGGGATCGGTACCGAGGTCGCGCAGCGCGCACACGGTCTCGGCATGCGCGTGGTCGCCACCCGCAACAGCCGCCGCGAGGGGCCTGACTACGTCGAGTATGTAGGTCTCGCCCACGAGGTACTCGAGTTGGCGGCCAACGCCGACGTCGTCGTGAACGCTGCGCCCCTGACGCCGGACACCCGGGGCATGTTCGACGCGGAGTTCTTCGCAACCATGAAGGAATCCGCCGTCTTCATCAATGTGGGACGCGGTGCGAGCGCGGTCACGGCGGATCTCGTGGCGGCCCTCGAGTCGGGGGCAATCGCAGGCGCGGGCCTCGACGTGACCGACCCAGAGCCGCTGCCACCCGGACACCCACTATGGAGCATGCGCAACGTCATCCTGACGCCCCACATCGCCGCGAGCACAGATCGATTCAACGAGCGATTCGGAATCATGATCGCAGAGAACCTGCGTCGTTACGTCGCCGGCGAAGCGATGCTCTCTGTGGTGAATCTGGCGCGCGGGTACTAGGCCCCCTTCTTGCCTCGTTGTGCCAGCTGTGGCACCATCCGCGTCAACTAAATTCAGGACACGCTCGCGCGGCGTTCGCTTTCCATTTAACAAACCGCAACGAGGATTGGGCATGAAAAGCAGCAACATATTTGAACCGCTCTCAATGGGTGAACTTGATCTTAAAAACCGAATCGCTCTGGCGCCCATGACACGGGGACGCGCGGGAACGGATCGTGTGCCGGGGGATCCCATGGCGGAGTTCTATTTCCAACGAGCCGGCGCGGGTCTGTTGATCACCGAAGCGACGGTGGTCTCCAAAGAGGGGATTGGGTGGATTGATTCACCGGGGATCTATACGGACGCAATGGTGGCCGGTTGGCAACGAGTCACGGAGAAGGTCAAACCGACCGGCACGCCCATCTTCTTGCAGCTTTGGCATTGCGGCCGGGCCTCGCACAGTGATTTCCATGATGGGAATCTTCCCGTTTCGGCGTCTGCAGTGAAGTTGAACGGGGATCACATCCATACGCCGCTCGGGAGTAAACCCTACGAAACGCCGCGCGCACTGAGCGTGGATGAAATCAAGGCCACCGTGAATGATTATCGAACGGCCGCCGAACATGCCAAGGCCGCGGGCTTTTCGGGCATCGAGGTTCATGCCGCGAATGGGTATTTGATCAATCAATTCCTGGATGCCACCACGAATCAGCGTGAGGATCAATATGGGGGCAACCTTGAAAACAGATTTCGTTTTCTCAGAGAAGTGCTGGAAGCGGTTCTGGAGGTGTGGCCGGCCGATCGGGTGGGCGTGCGGATCTCCCCCAACGGGGTTTTCAATGATATGGGCTGTGAGGACTATCGAGAATTATTTCTGTATGTCACCAAAGAGCTCAACAAACTTAAGCTGGGGTATCTCCATATCATGGACGGGTTGGCCTTTGGTTTTCACGAGAAAGGTGAGCCCATGACCTTGGCAGAATTCCGGCCGCTTTTTGACGGCGTTCTTATTGGGAATTGTGGGTATACCCAGGAGACCGCCGAAGAGAGACTTGCTGAAGGGACTGCCGACCTGATCGCCATAGGTCGGCCATTCATAACCAACCCGGACCTGCCCGAGAGGTATAGAAATAACTGGCCGTTGAATCCTGCCGAGGACATGTCGCTCTGGTACACACCTGGCCGGGAAGGGTACACGGACTATCCGCCTTATCAACCGTAACCTTTGAGCGAGCGGGGATGCTGCGCTGCACCCCTCACTCCCAGCGAAACGCCTTGGTGGAGACCGCGATACAGACCACGAACACCGCGACCAGGCCAACCACGCTATCCCAATGCGCCACCCACCCGGATCCGTCCCAGACTCCTTGCATCAGAGAGACGGCGTGGGTGGTCGGGAGCGCGTAGGCCACGCCCCGAAGCGCGGTCGGAAGCCTTTCGAGCGGAAAGAACAGCCCCGACACCACAATCATCGGATATAGGATGGCCGCGCTGATCGGCTGGGCGAAGCGAGCCGTGGGCACGATGCTGGCGATCACGAACCCGAGCGAAAGAATGCTCAACGTGCCGAGCAGCAGTGCGGCCGTGAAGCTGGGCAGATTCACATCGAGCGCACCGGGAAAGAAGCGTCGACCCGCCACGACCAACGCAGCCAGACTCAATACCGTGAAGACCAACTTCACGAATACGTGAGCGCTGAGGATCGTGACCGGAGAAAGCGGAGTCGCCCGAAGCCGCTTCAGGATTCCACCTTCGCGGTAGATCGTGATGATCGTGACGAGCGACAGCACAGCCCCGATCGCGATGATCAGCGCGGCGAGAATCGCCAGATTGAACGGTCCGCCATCGGCTGCGGACGCCGCCTCAGGGCCAAAATTTACAAACCGTCCCATGACGACGTAGATAACCACCGGCATGAGCAGCATACCGACCACGCCCATCGGCTCCCGCACGAATACCTTCATCTCGATCCAGCTCAACTTCCAGAATCCGTGTAGCATGGTCAGTCCCTTACTCCGTGGCCGGTGAGCTTGAGGAAGACGTCCTCGAGGTTGGGGATCTCGGTGCGAAACCCGCGCACGTGGATGTTCTCTCGGGCAATGACGTTGATCACGTCTGTGATGAAGTCCTCGCCCTCGCCGTGCAGCGTATGCGTTGCTCCCTCGCTACTCACCCGGCGCACCGAGGGCACCCCCTCGAAGCGGGCAGCGACGCCGTCACCGTCCGTCGAGAAGACCACACTCCGTTCCGGGCAGTGTCGCGCGACCAGCTCTGCCGGGGTGCCGAGCTCGATGATCCGTCCTCGCTCGACGATGGCGACGCGATCACAGAGCCGCTCTGCTTCTTCCATCAGATGCGTCGTCAGGAGCACCGTTTTTCCGCGGTCCCGAATTCCGAAGACCAGCTCCCAGATGGCTCGTCGTGCCTGCGGATCCAACCCGGTGGTCAGCTCGTCGAGGAATACGACCTCGGGGTCGTGGATCATGGCCAGCGCAACGAACAGCCGCTGCTTCTGGCCCCCGGAGAGCGTCATGAACCAGGCGTTGCGCTTGGCCACGAGCCCCAACTGAGCGAGGAGCGCCTCGGTATCGACCACGCGAGGATACAGCGTCGACCACAGATCGACGGCCTCCCAGACCTTGATCCGCTTCTGGAGGTGCGCGTCCTGATGCTGCACGCCGATGCGCTTCTGCAGCGCCGAAGCGTCGCGCCGTGGGTCGAGCCCGAGCACCGAGATGGTCCCCCGATCGGCCTTCCGCAGACCCTCGACGCACTCCATCGTGGTCGTCTTGCCTGCGCCGTTCGGGCCGATCAGCCCAAAGATCTCACCCTCCTGGACCTCGAGTGAGATGTCGTCCACTGCAACGGTGGACCCGTAGCTCTTTCCCAGGTTGGATACTGCGATGACCGGAGTATGCATGACTCAGGGTACGCGGGACCTTCTAGATTCCTTCGTCCGAGATCGACGGTGTCTTTTTCTTGTCGACCGCGTCAAAGTGCTCGCCGTACCAGTCGAACACGCGCCCCCAGTGGTCGTGGAAGTCGCTCTCCGTGCCCGCACGGCCGGCCCCATGACCGGCATTCATGTAGTTGACCCACACGACCTCCTTCCCGAGCCGCCGTAGGGCGTAGTACATCTCCCGCTCGTTGGTCGCGGGCACGTTCCAGTCCCCCTCGCCCGTGAGCATCAGGAGCGGGGTGTCGATGCGGTCGGCAAACATCACCGCCGAGGTCTGGATGTATTTCTGCGGCTGCTCCCAGAGCGTGGCGCCGATGCGGTCCTGGCCGACCTCCGCAGCGCTGTAGTTGCGCGTGCTGATTTTGGGCGAGTCTCCAAGGAATGAGATGATATTGACCTTCCCGGAGATGTTGATCGCCGCCGCGAAACGATCGGTCTGCGTGATCAGAAGGTTGGTGGCATAACCGCCGTAGCTCGTGCCGTGCACGCCGAGTTTCTTCGCATCGACGTCGCCCCGATCGATGACTCTGTTGAGGCCCGAGGTTACACCCTTCAACCACGCCTCTCCGGGGTATCCCTCTTCGAACTGTACGGAGGGTCGAAAGCCGAACCATCCCCTCGCCGCGATCAGATTCAGACTTTCGTTGTACCCATTGTCGAAGAAATCCTCGTAGATCTCGGACACGAGCGGATATTTCGTTCCGGGCTCGTATCCCTGTGGATAATAGAGGATGCCGTAGAGCCGATTTCCGTCCGCGTCGAGGTAGTCGACCAACTCGGTCTTCGCGAGTGCGACATCGGCGAGCTGAGGATTGAGGTCGGTGAGCCTGGTCGGCTGATCATGCCCCGCACCCATGACCCAGACCTCATCTGGACGATCACCGTCCGACATGCGGTACACGACCGCCGACCCATCGTCAGAGATCTGCCAGTCCCGGTAGAGGCTCGGGTCGAGAAGGAGGGTCTCTACGTCACCCGACTGCAGATCGAGCCGCTTCAGGCCCCGCTCCCAGTGGTCCCGCGCCGAGAAGCTGAAGTAGAGAGCTCGACCGTCGTCACTCCAACGCTGCACATTGCGCCGCGGGCGTGCGTCTTCATCGGACTCGACCTCGAATACCAGCTCCATGGATCCACCCTGCGTGTCCAGTACATGCCACCCTCTCTGCGAACTCAGGAGCAGGTCCTTTCCATCCGGACTCCAATCGATGATGGAGAAGCTGAGCTTGGTGGTATCGTCCGCAGAAACCGGCTCGCGAAACGCCTCGGTGACATCGATCGCGCTGTCCGCGTCGAGGGCCCGCACGAAGACATCGCCCTTTCTGGCGTACGCAAAGGCGTCCCCGGCTTTGTTCCAGCTCGCGTTGACCCTGCGCTCCGAGGCCTCCATCAGCGATACGGGGTCGGCCCCACTCAGAGTGAGACTGAAGACCTCGTATTCGGTCCCCTGGTTTCTCGTATACGCCGTCCGAGTGCGCGTAGCCCGGGTATAGAGGAGCGCGTCTCCGTCCTCAGAAAACTTCGCACCCTGGATTGATGTCTCAGGGAGGAGCTCGCGTGTGGATCCGTCCTCCACACCGACGAGAGTGGGGATGGATCGGCTGCCGAGATTTCGTATGCGATCCCAGGCCAGGAAATCGTTGCGTGAGTCCTGAATCACCACGGGGCCTTCCGTCATCTCCAGAAACGCCGTGCGCGATTCCGCCGCCCAGCCGTCAGGTCGCAGAGCAAGCAGGATGGACTCCCCATCCGGCGACCACTCGAGCATCGAATTGGACGCGATCGAATTGGGAGAGTCGACGGGCACGCGTCTCGCCTCCTGGGAGGCCGCCTCGTAAACGTACAGCGCGAACTCCCCATCCTCGAGCAGGAAGTACGCCAGCCGGGTGCCCTCGGGCGACCACTGGAGTGCCCGAATCTGCACGGGGTTTTCGTAGAGCCAGTACGAATCCTCGGTGCGCGCGTCCAGCACCATGACGCTCGTCTTCGACGGTGCGACGTAGGTCGGATCGCCGAATCGCTCATGGTCCACGTTGAGACGGTCCCGGCGCGTCTGAACGGACACGGCCACCCAACGCCCGTCCTCGGTCACATCCGCAATCCGAGGGGAGCGGACGTACAACGCGTCGGAGGGAGTGAAGGGTCGCGTCTGCTGAGCCCCGACCCTGGCAGCGGTACCGATCAACCCTATCGCCAACGCCGAAAAGACCACACGCGTGAACCTCATGGATGACTCCTGAACGAATGCAGGGAAGCGGACGGGTAATTCAAACGCCCTTCGGGGCGGATAGGCAAGGTAGGGCGTTGTCCCGGCGGACGCTGGTGGGTATCGTCTGATCGGTTTCACACTGGCCCGTCGTCTGACCATCCACCGAGGGTTTCGCCATGCACATCAGAGTTTTACCCGCTACCGCTTTGCTGACCCTCGCAATGACCGGCGTCATCGCTGCGCCGACGGTGGCGAACGCTGCCCAGGGCACGCAGGACGCAGAGGATGACGCCACACAGATTCTTGTAGATCGCCTGACGCTCGACGAGTACAAGGCGACGCTCAAGGGACTGACACAGTTCGGTGACCGCCGCCAGGGGACTCAGCGGAACAGCGCTGCGGTCGACTGGATCGAGACGCAACTTCAGGCAATCGGTTGCACCAACACCGAGCGAGTCGTCTACCAGTACGATCCAGCGCCTCGGCCTACCCGCGGGGCACGGAGGCGTGGCCCCACGGAAGCCCCCGACCTTACGACCTCGACGGGAGGCCTCGTCGGCCGCAACGGCAACGGTCCCGGCGGCAGCTCAATCTACGGCTACCGGGCACGTACCGGCGTCAACCGCGACCTGGACGCCCAGCCAGACGCACGCATCCGTGCGCTCAACGTCGAGGAGCCGGAGAACGGCGAGCGCAGCCTGGTCTACTGCACCAAGGTCGGCACCACGCGCCCCAACGAGATGTACATCGTCGGAGCCCACATGGACGGGCACGGGGTCAACGAAGCGGTCAACGACGACGGCTCGGGGACCGCGCTGGTGATGGAGCTGGCGCGCATCTTCAACGCTCCCGATGTGGAGACCGAGGTGTCGATCCGCTTCGCGCTCTGGAACAACGAGGAAACCGGCTTGAACGGCTCCCGAGCCTATGTGGATCAGAGGCAGGAGCTGCAGGGCATCGAGAGCCCCGCGGGATCCGGGCAGTATCCCGAACCCAGGTGGATCGGCATGATCCAGCACGACATGATGCTCTGGGATCACGGCGCACCGCGTGCCGACGGCACGGTAAGTCGCAACCAGCGCGCCGAGGCCGACGTCAACATCGAGTTCCAGTCGAATTCCGAGCTCGCCGATGAATCGATGAAGCTCGCCTTCATCTTCAAGGCCGCGGCCGACGCCTACAACACCGACTACCCGGCTGCGGTGGGACCCCATATGACCAACACAGATTCCACCCCGTTCATGAATCTCGTGCCGTCGATCAGCATGCGGGAGAACGAGCGCGGCGCCATGACCGGAGCCGGCTGGAATCCTACCTGGCACACGCCTCTCGACGTTTGGACGACGTTTACCGATGACGACTTCAGGCTCGGGCTCAACGCCGCCCAGACCACGTTATCGGCCATCTCACAGCTGACCGGAGCAACGGTCGAAGGACATTGACGATGAAAACGCCAACCGTTCTTACCCTGACAATCGCGCTTGCAATGATCTCTTCCGGATGTGCAGAGGGCGGTCCCGGCTCGGGATCCGACGGCGACAACCCGTTCTTCACGAGGAGCCCGTTGCCGTTGGGCATGCCGCAGTTCGACCAGATCGAGAATGAGGACTTCGCCCCGGCATTCGAGCAGGGCATGGTCGAGCAGCGTGCCGAGATCGACGCGATCGCAAACCGCACCGAGGCGCCGACCTTCGACAACACTCTGGTCGCCATGGAGCATTCAGGGCGGACCCTGGGGCGCGTCTCCGCAGTGTTCTTCAACCTGGTTTCCGCAAACACGAACGACGCGATCGAGGCCGTGCGCAGTGAGATGGCCCCCAAGCTCGCCGCGCATTCCGACCAGACCTTCCTCAACGGAGCTCTCTTCGAGCGCATCGAGGCGATCTATGAAGCGCGCCACGAGCTGGATCTCGATCCCGAGTCGGTGCGCCTTGTGGAGCGCTATCACACAGACTTCGTGCGTGCGGGAGCGATGCTGTCCGACGAAGACAAAGAGCGTCTGAAGGCGATCAACGCGGAGATGGCTGAGCTCAGCACCGTGTTCAGTCAGAACGTGCTCAACGAGGTGAACGCGGGCGCCATTGTCGTGGACACCCGTGAGGAGCTTGCCGGGCTGTCCGACAACGCAATCGCCGCCGCAGAGGTTGCCGCGGCGGACCGCGGACTCGAGGGCAAGTACGTGATTCCCCTGCTGAACACGAGCGGCCAGCCGGTACTCGCGTCGCTGGAGGACCGCGAATTGAGGCAGCGAATCCTCGAAGTCTCCCTCGCGCGGGGAAGCCACGGTGGCGAGTTCGACAACCGCGAAACGCTTACGCGCGTCGTTGCACTGCGCGTTGAACGGGCCCAACTTCTGGGCTACCCGACCCACGCCGCCTACGTCCTTGAGAACGAGACCGCCCTCACCGCCGACGCGGTCAACGAGCGTCTGGCGACTCTGGCGCCGCCCGCCGTGGCCAACGCGAGGCGCGAGGCAGCCGACCTGCAGGAGATGATCGACGCCGAGGGGGGAGACTTTCGGCTGGCCGCCTCGGATTGGGCCTACTACACAGAGAAGGTGCGTAAGGCTCGGTACGACTTTGATGCCTCGGAGCTGCGCCCCTACCTCGAGATGGACAACGTCCTGCAGAAAGGCGTCTTCTTTGCGGCCAACCAGCTCTACGGCCTCACCTTCGAAGAGCGCTTCGATCTGCCGGTCTACCATCCCGACGTACGGGTGTTCGAGGTCCACGACGCCGATGGCGAGGTGCTGGCACTCTTCCTTGCGGACTACTACGCACGGTCATCCAAGCGTGGCGGTGCGTGGATGAATGCGTACGTCTCGCAGTCCAACCTCCGCGGTGAGCGGCCCGTGATTGCGAATCACCTGAACGTGCCCAAGCCGCCCGAGGGCGAGCCCACGCTCCTGACCTTCGACGAAGTGACCACGATGTTCCACGAGTTCGGTCACGCGCTGCACGGAATGTTCTCCGATGTGACCTACCCGTACTTCTCGGGCACCTCGGTACCGCGCGACTTCGTGGAGTACCCCTCGCAGGTCAACGAGATGTGGTCCGTGTGGCCCTCTGTGCTGGAGAACTACGCGGTGCACTACGAAACGGGTGAGGCCATGCCGACTGCCCTGCTCGACAAGGTCCTCGCGACCCAGAAGTTCAATCAGGGCTTCGCCACTACCGAGTATCTAGCAGCATCGCTGCTGGATCAGGCCTGGCACCAGCTGGCGCCCGAAGACGTTCCAGATGCCGACGGTCTGCTCGCCTTCGAGGCTGCAGCGTTAGCCTCTGCCGGAGTCGCGCTGGACGCCGTTCCGCCGCGCTACCGCAGCACCTACTTCTCGCACATCATGGGCGGCTACTCCGCGGGCTACTACTCCTACATCTGGAGTGAGGTGCTCGACGCCGACACCGTGGAGTGGTTCAAGGAGCACGGTGGCCTCCTGCGTGAGAACGGGGACCACTTCCGCGAAACTCTGCTCTCGCGTGGAGGCAGCGTCGACGCCATGACGCTCTTCCGCGACTTCAGAGGGGCGGATCCACAGATCGGACCGCTGCTCGAGCGAAGGGGGCTAACGGGTCCGTAGGGCTCAGCCCCACCCAGCCCCCAGGGGCGCGCATCTACGCCGTACGGCGGCGTGTAGCAGTTCGATCCACTATCCCAGGAAGATATGTGACGCTACTAGAGATCCTCTATTATTGCTTTCCCAGGACCGTGCACTCGGTTCGGGTCCGTGGCAATGACAACTACGAAGAGCATATGGAGCTACTCCCAGCTCTGTGCCATTCCGACCGACTGAGCCTCGACGTCGGTGCGAAGACGGGGATGTACACGCGACGGATCATCCCGCACTCCGGCGCCACGATGGCATTCGAGCCCATCCGCGTCCTGTCGCACATGCTGAGGTGTGTATTCCGCAACTTGGCCCAGATCGAACGTGTCGCGCTGTCCGACGAAGAGGGCTCTGCCGTGCTACGCACGCCCTTCAAACGGAGTGGGAAGCCGCGCTACGGCCTGTCCACCATCGACAGCCGAAATCCCCTTTCCGGCCAGAATGGCGGGAGGGTGCGGGAGGTCCAGGTGAACACCCGGCGCCTCGACGACTACGCATTGTCTGGAGTGGGATTCATCAAGATCGATGTCGAGGGACATGAGATGTGTGTGCTTCGGGGAGCCCGCGACACGCTGATCCGAGAGCGACCGAACCTCCTCGTCGAGGCTCACGAGGACCACCACGCCGGGGCGGTCGAAAAGGTGAGGGCATGGCTCCAGGATCTCGGCTACAGAGGCTTCTTCCTTCGGGACCACCAGCTCGTCTCGATCGATCGCTTCGACCACCACACCGACCAGCGGCGAGACGGAATCGAGAACTTCATGTTCATTCACGAGTCGTGCCCCGAAGCCGAGCGGGGCTTGAATGACCTGGTCGAGGAGAGATTCGCCTCGGTATGGATGCGGGACGCAGTGCCCGGCTGACATCTCCGGAGGGCGGACGGACTTGTCTGGTATTCGCAATCCCGGCCCAGGAGGGACCACCTCGTCGGCGAGAAAAAACCTTTGCATTTCGCTGGAGCGTGCGCATAGGTTTTGCTCCCCGACACGACGCACCCCGTTCCCAGGAGGAGTTATGCGCAACCGAACCAGTCTCATCGCCTTTGCGGTCATTGCCGCGATTGTCACCACGGGTTGGACGACGAACGTCGCCGCCCAGGAGGGCAGCATTGAAGGCGCCTGGATCTTCACGAGCGAAGACGGAAGCAACCAACGCGGCCTCTTCATCTTCACGAGCGCGAATTACAGCATGATGTTCGTCAACAGTGACGAACCCCGCGCAAACCTCGACGACGAAGACAGACCGACGGACGAAGCCGTTGTCGCCGCGTACAACTCGTTCACCGCGAACTCCGGTCGGTATACGCTGGAGGGCGACCAGATCACGTACGAGGCCTACATGGCCAAGTATCCCAACTACATGCACGACTGGGGTGAGAACGCCGCTACGGCGACCGTCACGGTCGATGGTGAGACGCTCACCTGGACCTTCGGAGGCGACAACCCCCGAACCTTCACGATGCGGAAGGTCGGCTAGCGGAAGACCGTACCGCGCCAGCTGGCCCGCGGCAGGCTCACGCCTACCGCACCGACAAGCGAAAGGGCCCTCGACGAGAGTCGAGGGCCCTTTCTTTGCGAGATCCCAGCGTGAGGGGCTGGCAAGCTTAGCTCTGGCTACGCCCGGATGTCGCCCTCTTCGCGCCGGCGACGCACTACGACCACGCCGATGCCGAGCAGGCCAGACATCATGAGGAACCAGGTCTCGGGTTCCGGGGTGACGGTCGTCGTTAAACCATCCCCCTCGAAGAAGATGTCCTGATAGTCCAGATCCCCACCACCGTAGAGGTCCTCGAACCCGACGCCGATCCTGTACGTGCCATCACCCGTATCGAAGAACTGCACGTGGACGGTGGTGTCAGGGTTCCGCGAGGCGGGTCCCGTAAAGTAGGTCTTGTAGGTATTGTGAACGAAGATCCCGAAGATCACCTCATCACCGGGCGTGAAGCCGCCGAGGCTCGCCAGTGTATAAGGGGCGGTGTAATGGTTGTTGAAGATCACCGGCCCAAACGGGTTGCCATATTCATCGACTGGCGTGAGCTGGTTGAGATCTGCATCGAAAAGCAGGAGATCGATATCGAACCCAGCGTACCCGCCCAGGAACTGCAGAAAGACATTGTTACCCGTCGCGAAGAGGCGGTTTCCTGGGATGGTGGTCCCCGGAAGCGCGGGTTCCTGAGCGGCGACACCGGTCGCCAGAATCATCGATCCCAGGAGCGCAGCGAGTAGCGAGCGCTTCCAGCGCAGAGTCTCATTCAACATGACGGACTTCATTCAGGCGCCCCTCCAGGCATATCCAGTAAATTCGCGGCCGAACCGCGCTTCGTTTCAACAGTCCTACCTGCATTCCAACCCGCTCTTCCGAGGACGCCCGCGGCGACCACGGCGACCACGCCCAGAAAGAGCGCCTTCCTACTGACTACGTCCAGTCCTGCCAGCTGCTCCGCGGCCACACCGGCCCGCGCCTGCACGTAGTCAAACAAGAACAGCACCAGGCCCAGCGTCACGACGACTGCCGCCGCGTACGCAGCGCCACTCAACCAACGCAACGTCCGACGGTGCCCGCGAACCGCAGCGACCACCATCGCGATGAAGACACCGAGCAGCGGCGTCACCAACGTGTTGAACACAATCCCCATGGCGCCGAAGCGCCAACCGACATCGCTCGGCCGCATCGGCAAGACACGCGTCGCGGCCTCGAGCAGCGGCGTGACCATGAGAACAAACGCCAGCACGTACCCGGCGGGGGCAAGCCGTTCAACTGCGGCCCTGGTATCGCTGATGTTCTCACTCCTCCGATGCGAATTGGGGCAAAAGCCCTGGAAACACCCAGGAAAGTTGCAAGTTCTGTGCGCGAGACCCCCTGAGTGTGCCACGGAGCCCCAACGAGCAATAAATCATCGTAACGCCTTTAAACGCAACGGTATGATGCAATCAGGCCGTTCCCTCAAGCTCCCCAAAAAGGTGTTGTGACACCTCGACGCATGCCGTCCACACTCCACAAAAAGGGCTTCAAACCTCAGGTGCCGAAGATCACCCATAGGAGGCGCTCAATCTGGAGGTAATAACGGCTCGGCGATGGCACAAGAAGGGCACCGACCTCGACGGACCATAGGGCTCGCGCGGCCTGGAGTACGCTCCCCGGCGCTCGCGGGGCGCACTCGCCGGCACGGGCGTGCGTCACCTGGGCCCGACCTCCGGGCAGAATCTTGCATTGGGTTCTCCGCACTACTTTCCAACGCCAGATAACCACATAGATTCGCTGGGGATACATGACGGACTCAGACATTTGCGCGCCCCCTGAGCAATTCGCACACGCGAGACGTTCACATTGATTCGACCCCTAGCTCTCGCCCTCGCCGTCACCGTGGGTGGCGGCATCCAGGCATCACGAATGGATGGCGCTGCGGCACCATCTGTCGCCGCGCAGCCCACGGCCACGAGGCCTGATTCCACTCGCTTTGTGGTCCAGGTAAGAGCCTATCCGAGCCAGGGGCCGGCGGTGGCGCTGGTCGCCCGACTCGAGGCGAACGGGTGGGTCGCCGCCGTCAGCACTTCCGGCACCGACCAGGAGATGATCTACCGGGTTCGGGTCGGCGAATACGCGAGCTATGCATCAGCCCGGAAAGCAAGTACGCAGTTGGAAGCCTTGCTGGGCACCGACACGTGGATCGCTCTCGCGGAGCCCTCGGGTCTAGCAGGTTCGCCCGCACCCGCCGCGGACGAGACCACCGAGCTCTGGGCCCAGCTCACCGAAGCCCTCGAGCTTCTGCGCACACTTGATGAACACGACGGGCCGGTCGTGGAGCTCCGGCTGGGGTCGGGTTCGTGTGGCCTCCCATCCGCCGCGCTGGCCGACGAGGAGTCCTTTAGCGCGCAGGCAGCCTCGTTCGCGCGCAGGCCCGGACTCGATCTGGAAGCCGGCGTGCGGACCGATATCGGCGACCAGCAGATCGAAGACGGGCTTCCAGGCAGCTATCTGGGTCTATCAATGGACCTGTTTCAATCCGGGCTATTCGAGAACCGAAAAATCGGAGAGATGTTCCGACTGCGGGCCGAAGAGGCGAGCGTCCGCGCAGAGATCGGAGAGATCGATCAGGAGAACCGGTGCCGAGTCGACGCGACCGACGCGAGCACGGTGTCACTCCGGCGCACGGTGCTCGAAGCCAAGTCCAATGTGATGGCCAACCTCGCCGTCGCCTACCGCCAAGCCTACCTGTCGGGCGCGGTCTACCTCGATGAGGTGCTCGCCTCTGAGCAGGAGGTTGCGCGGACGACCACCGAGCTCGAAGCGCTCCCTGCGAGCGCCACAGCACCCGCCGGCGAAACGCCCGTCGGGTTCCCCGCCGTGGTGCAGCTGGACCTTGACGAGATCCTGCGGCGCATTGAAGCAGACGAGAACACCGAGCGGCTATTGGCTCTGGGAGAGCAGCGCGCCCGCCTGAGCCGCGACACCGATGATGCCACGCGGCTACGGGCCTTCGTGCGCTACGGGTTCAGGCCGGACGCCGCCGCTCAGGACCGAGTCTCCGCAGGGCTGATCTTTCGCATGCCGCTCTTCGAGCCGAAGAACGTGGGCCTCGCCGCCGAGCTGGAGGCAGCTCGAAGGCGCACGACCACCCTCGAGGCGGATCGGGCCACCGCCGCGCGCGAAGCACATCGGCGCTTCAGCGATCAGGTGATCCGGGCGGTCCGACAGCACTACCTGTACCTGGAGCGTTTCGAGCGCGTGCGGCGGTCGAGCGCCGATTGGAGCGTGGACCCCAACGCCTCGGATCTCCGAGTCGCCCTGGGCCGACTCACCGACCTCTACAACTCAGCGCTCGACCGGGCAGCCTCCCTCCGCGAACTGCACAAAGCGGGAGCAGAGGTCTTCGTCGCCGCGCGGCAGCCCTACGACCCCGAACTGTTCAGGGCGATGGCGCTGCCTGGTCCCGACTACCGTGGCCGCGAGGGTTCCCGGGCCCTGTACGTGTGGTCCAGCGCCTTCAGTCGGCTCGACAACGGCTATCTGATGGAGCTTCTGCGGGCCAAGGGCTTCGAGCGGGTGGTCCTGTCGGCCAGTCGTAGCGCAGACCCCGGCAAGATGACCGAATTCATCGCCACTGCTCAGGAGGCGGGACTCGCCATTGAGCTGGCCCTCAGCACGAACGCCTGGCTCAACCCACAACGCCGCGACGGAATCACCCAGAGGGTAGCCACACTCGAGCTGCACGGCGCGGGACTCCACCTGGACATCGAACCGCAGGCCCTCGAGGCATTCGACGACAACCCCGAAGCCCTGCTCGAGGCGTACATCGACGTGGTGACCCGGGCGCGGGCCGCTGCCGGTGCGGCCGTCCCACTCTCCATCTCCGTTCCCATCTCGTGGCCCGCTGACATCTACCGACGACTCGACGAGGTCGCCGATCGGTTCTACCTGATGGCCTACGGACAGACGAATCCCGTGGCCCTGGCGGAGCGCCTCGACGCTCCCCTCACAGCCATCGACCGCAAAAAGCTGGTGCTTGTACTCCGACCCTCCGACTTCCAGAGCGAATGGGAGATGGACGCGGTGTACACGGCGATCTCGGACGCCACAGGTATCCGGAGCGGAGCGGTGCACGACGTGACGGGCTACCTCACCCTGATTGAGACCCAGAGATGAAGCTAAGAAATCGCCAGCAGGTGGTCAGTTTCGGCCAGGAGGGGACCGCTCCCGCCTCGTGGGCTCCCCGCGTCACGACGTTGCTCTTCTACGGTGTTCTCGCGTCGATCCTTATCTACGTGGCATTCTACACCGCCAACCGGCTCCTTAACTTTCGGGCAGATGGGCTGGTCACCACGCTGACCACGTCGGTCGCCTCGACCCTCGAGGGGCGCGTCACCGAGGCACCCTTCGCGGCCGGTGACACCGTCCGTGAGGGGGACCTGCTCCTGACGGTCGCCCCGGGCCTGGCCTGCCAGCTTCCGGACGCAAGCCGCAGGGATGCTCTCGCGATGGACATCCGGCTCGATGGTGCACGAATGGAGGTATTAGGCGAGCGGATCGAAGCGGTCCGCGAACGTGCGACCGACATCGATTCCCGGGCAGCCCTCGAACTCGACACGGAGCTCCGGCGAGAGCGCACCGGGCTCGATACGGAGCTGTTCGACCTGGAGACCGACCGCCGCCTCCTTGCACTGGAGATCCAACTCAAGGAGCAGACCCTGAGAGAGACCGTACCCCGGGCCTCGGACACTCGCTGCCTTCCGGAGTTCGTCCACGCGCCCTTCGACGCAACGGTCCACGCCGTTCACCACGAGGTCTACTCGGTTGTGAATGCAGGGGAGCCCGTTCTTTCGCTCAAGGCCCTGCACCCGCCGGTCGTGGTGATGGCCTACGCTGATCCGCGGATTCTGCCGAGCCTCTTTCCCGGCAAGTCCGTCAAGGTCGAATTCCCGGACGGCACCGAGGCGACAGGGTCGATCTCGGCCGTGCGCGCTGCATCCGAGTCGTTCGCCCAACTCGATGTCAACGATTATCGGCTCCTCGAGAGCCAGATCCTGATCGAGGTGGTCCCGGCGAACCCGAACGAAGCGGAACGGTGGCGAACCTTCGACCGGCTTGGCGTGCGGGTGACCGGCCGACGAGGTGGACGATGAGAGACTCCCTACTCCTGACCCACGGCCCGGCTGAGGACATCTTCAGGGGCCGCTTCGCGCTCCTCGGCACAGAGGCGATCGACACTCCCGCAGCCGAGGCGGCGGCGGTCTTCCTGGTCCACGAACGGGGCTCGGGCGACGCTCGCGCCGCGCTCCAACAGATCAGGGGTCACCGGCTGCCGGCGGTCTACCTCAAGCCCGTCGTGCTTCTAGCGGACGAGGCCGGCGCGCCCGACGAGCTGACCCCCCTCGCCGACGCCGTATGGAACGTCGACACACAAGACGAGCCGCCCCCTGGGATCACGGCGAGCCTCGAGCGCCTGCGACAACGTGCGAACAGCCTCCGGGTGACCACACCGGGGGGCGATACGCACATCCCTCGGCACACAATCCCTCAGGGTACACCTATCCGCAGCTCGAGCCGTTCCTGGGAGGCAGGGAGGCCGACGCGGACATGGCCGAGCTGCTTCAGGCGCTGGAGTCGCAACGGGTCCTCACCGGGAGCTTCGTGACCAAGG
>JAZDDA010000157.1:0-97744 GCA_036679625.1 Gemmatimonadota bacterium
GGGACTCCACCACCTCGCCTACTCGACGCCCAATCTGGAGACCGAGCTGGCTCGCCTCTCGGAGGCGGGCATCCGCCTCATTGACGCGACTCCCCGTGTGGGAGCAGGCGGTCATCTGATCGCCTTCATCCACCCATCGAGCACGGGCGGCACGCTCATCGAGCTGGTTCAGGAAGGCTAGTGCACCGTTGCACTAGTTCCGTGTGAGCTTCTGGAGTTCGATCTCCTGGAGCATCCAACGTCCATCGTTCGTCTGCACGAGGGTGAAGCCAACATCGCGAGTGTTGATCTCAGCCTGCACGACATCGACAGATACGCGAATCGTGGCGTACCGGACCCCGGCCACAGACCGCTCGCTCCGAATCTGATAGTCGTCGTGGAGCAGCACCTGGGAGATCAGCTCCATCCTGAGTTCAACATCTTGCCAGCTCTGACACGACGACCCACCGAAGATGGATCCCAGCTTCTTCCAGAAGCATCCAAAGGTGCTTCCGGTGTCGCTAATAGGTCCATCGTGGGTCCCGAATATACTCGCCATCGTCACGAAATCACGGGAATTCGCCGCTCCCATGAAGCGCTCGACGGAGAGGGTCGCAGAAAGCCCCGCGACGGCCCCACCGCTCTGCACGCGCGAAGAAGAACATGCCGCCGCCATCACTGCAAAGAGCAGAACTGGGAGTGCTCGCCTCAAGGGTCGACGTCCTTGTCTCGCGGGGTAGGGTAATTCCACCTCAGCAGATTATCGAGCGCCCCATTCAACGTCAACCCGCCTTCCGGGGGCACGGCGGACGCAACAATGGGCGCTCAGGACCCGATCGCTGGCTTCAGGACCTCGAATCCGGAGTTCCCTGCCATTATGGCAGTCTTTCCTGACGATCCTGCGGAGAACCAGCCAATTCGGCCGGTATCCGTTGTACCGCCCGGGTTTTCACCCTCTTAACTTCAAGATCCGGGCCATCCGACTCGCCCTGCGAGCCCCATCGGCCCGTGACCAACTACGGGAGCGGCACCCCGACGACTCGTTTGACCAGAGTGCCCGGAACGAGCCGATCCGTTGGACTCAGGCGATTGATGCGGGCGATGACATCGTCCGGAACCACCGAGGGAAAGTCCCGGAGGAAGCGTGTGAACGACATTCCCTCCTCTACCTCGACGAGCTCGATCTTCCACGGCTGAATCGCGAGCACCTCAGGGTCCCGCTCGGGGCGAAAGCTCTCCAGGGTGAAGTTGGATGCAGGACCGTGTTCATCCCAGCCCCGGGAGGTGGAGTAGGCGAGAAAGCGAAACACCGACCCACCGTGGGCGATACCCCGCACCACACCCTCGAGCTGACCTCCCTGGCTTGTCGCAGTGAAGGTCGCGGTTGCGTTTTCCAGCCCACTCTGGCTGGAGATTTCGATGCGCCCCGCGCGAATCCCGTCCTGATCCAGAAAGGTATTTACGGCGCTGCGGGGAGTGCTCGCCTCCTCCTCCACCGTAAGGATCACCACCGCTGTGCGATCGTCGCTGATCGCCGCGACCTGGTTTCGCTGGTTTACGCCTGTCCACCCGTCCCGGATGTGAAAGGCGAACCGCAGGCCAGGGTGCCTGAATACCCCGTCCTTGAAATATCCGTCGCGGGGGTTCTCCCCAAACACCATCCCGTCGATCATGCGCAGGTACGAGTCCCGACCGACCTCACCTCCGCGAGCCAGCCCCTGCTCAGCGATGGCCTCCTGAATCGCACTCTCCCGGTTTTCTGGATTGGGATGGGTGGATTGCCACTCGGGGATCCCCCTGCTCGACCCCCCTGAGGCAAGCGCGAGGGTACGAAACACCTCCATCAACTGATCCGGATCATACCCGGCCCGTGTCATGTACCGGAGGCCCAACATATCGGCCTGGAGCTCGTCGCCACGCCCATATTTGAGGTTGAGCAGCTGCAGCCCCGATGACAGCACCCCGCTCACCTGTCGGAGATCGCTCGACAACACCGACCCGACCCCGAGCCCGAGTGACTGCAGTTGCTGACGGCTTATCTGGCTTACCGAGTGCCGTGCCGTGACGTGCCCAACCTCATGGCCGAGGACACCGGCCACCTCCGCCTCGGAGTTGAGGCTCGCGAGGATTCCCCGGGTGATGAAGAGATACCCGCCGGGAAGGGCGAATGCGTTCACCGTCGGATCATCGACTACTCGAAAGGACCACGGAAGGCCAGGCCGCTCTGAGGTGGCGGAGAGCTTCTGACCCAGCCGGCGAATGAAGGTGCCCAACTCCTCGTCTGGGTAGACGCCCAGCTGCGCCGTAAATGCCTGATCCGCCTCCCTCCCCATTGCGATTTCCTGACCCTCGGAAATCAGGGAAAACTGACGGCGTCCCGTCGCCGGATTCACCGCACAGGCGAGGAGCGGAAGCACCAGAACGGGGGCCGCACGCCGGAAGAACCGAAACGGATTCACAGCAGGGATACTCCTTGTCAGATCACGAACATCGTGGAGCGGGCGCCCTCACCCAACTCCCCCAAAACGTACTGGAGCCACGCCATCGCCACCACCTACCTCTGCGCCAGACGACAGTTGATGAAGCCGCCTCCCGACTTGACAGTTCCTCCGGCGATGGGAGAGCTTCGCAACATGAAATGCTACGCAATCGGGCTCGTGGGCGCGGTGATTATCGCCTCGGCGTGTGCGTCCGGCCCGTCAGAGGTCCCTATTCCAGCGGACCTACTCGATCGAGATGCCTTCATCGAGGCGCTTCTGGAGCTCCGCATGGGCGCCCTGGACAACGCCGCCTGGGAGATGAGGGTTTCCGAGCGGGACAGCATACTCTCGGCTCGGGGCCTCACCGCCGAGGATATCGAGGAGTTCGTGGAATTCCACGGACGGGACGTGATGTTCATGAAGGATCTCTGGGAGGATGTAGACGCGCGGCTCCTGGAGCTTCTGGCCCCCCTCCCTGACTCGACAACCTCCGAAGGCTGACCCTACGCCCCGGCTCGCCTTACTCCCACTCGATCGTTCCCGGCGGCTTGGCCGTCAGGTCGAGCGCCAATCCACCCACCCCCGGCAACGCAAGCAACGCCTCTCGCAGCCCCTCTATCACGACCGGCGGAAGTTCCACCGGTGTAGCCGTCATGGCCCTCATCGAGCGAATCGGCCGTACCACGATCAACTCACCCGCTCCGTCGTCGAACGAAACTGGAACCAGCACGGTGGGGCACTGCCAGATGTCGTCATAGAGCCCGTTGCGCTCCAGACTCTCCATCACGATTGCGTCGGCCTCCCTGAGGAGGTCGAGCCGTGCCTTCGTCATGCCTGCCTGGAGCGCGGTGGCGCGCGACGGAACACGGTCGCTCAGATTCCAGATGCAGCGGTTGATGCCGGGGACCTCGGAGGTGATGCGTGAGACGGCCTCCAGAAGCTCTGCCCACGGTGCACCTCCGCTGATGAGCACGGGGTGTTCGTAGGCCCTGAGGTCTGCCTTCACCCCGACGGATCGGATCGGCAGCGGCAGTAGCTCCACCCCGAATCGATTTCCGATGGCCTCGAGCGGCTCAGTCATCTCCTCGAAGCCGTGGGTGTCCTGCACGCCCGTATTGCAAAGCAGGCGCACACCGAGTCCGGGTCCGGGAAACGGGTGTCTCCACAACGCGTGGCCGGGAATCCCGAGGCGTTCGCCGAGTTCGCGAACCTCTACCTTGTACAGGTCGGCGAGGGGTTCGATGACGTTCCCCCTGGCGATCATCTCTTCGATAGCCGGCACACGGTTGTGGTGGGTTTTGATGACATCCGCCCGCTTGGTCCCCCCCGTCTCGACCGTGTCGGGGTAGATCGTCCCCTGCCCCAGCAGGTGGTTCTCCACGCCCAACCGCTGAGCCTCACTCTGAAACACCTCAAGGAAGGTGTCCCCAATGATCCGTCGCTTGTCCTCGGGTTCGGTCGCCTCACTCAGCGCACTCAGGAAGACGTCAGTGGCATCTACAAAGTGCAGGTTCTCGTCGAGTCCCAGCTCCCCGAAGAGCTCGATCACACCGCGACTCTCGTCCTTGCGCATCATGCCGTTGTCGATGTGCAGGAGGTGGAGCCGGTCGGACCCGATGGATTGGCCGATGAGTACGGCGGCGACCGTTGAGTCGACCCCACCGGACGCGAGCAGAAACACGGACCGCTCACCGGACTGATCTCGAATCGCCGAGAGCTGATCTTCCAGAACGGTCTCCATCGACCAGGACGGCGTACACCCGCAGATCTCGAGCACGAAGTTGGCGATCATGCGATCACCGTTGGCCGTGTCATCGACCTCCGCGTGGTATTGAAATCCATACCGACGAAGCTTGTCCGAGCCGATGGCGGCGAAGCGATGTTCACCCTCACCGTTCTCGAAGCGGGTAAAGCCGAGCTCAGTGAAGTCAGGGCCAATTCCGACCACCGAATCGTAGTGGCTCATCCAAACCCGCTCGACGGGACCCAACCCCCGGAACAGGGGGTGCGCATCTTCGGTGAGGTGGAGGTTGGCGTGGCCCCACTCCCGCCCCCCGTGCACGACCTGGCCACCGTAGTGCTTCGCAATTTCCTGATGGCCGAAGCAAAACCCGAGAATCGGGATGTCGAGATCGTAGATCTCTTTGGTGTAGGAAGAATCTTCTTCGTGTGACGACAGACTAGGGCTCCCCGAGATGATGATGCCCTTCATCTCCTGAAAGGCCTCGATCGGATCCTCAGGCTGGCGAATCTCGGCGCGTACTCCCCCGAGGCGAACCTTGGTCGCGATCAGGTGCGCGTACTGTCCGCCAAAATCGATGACGGCGATGGTGTCGTGGTTCAATCTCTTTCCCATTCGATTCCAGTGTACTGAGTCACGGCTAGTACGCCCGAGCCCAGACGACCTCCATCTTGGAGTCGGCATCTCCTCCGACGCACCGATCCGGCGCGGAGTCCGATCGGAACTCCTCCTGCGGAATGCACCGAAGCGTGGCCCTGGTCGCCTCTTTGACACGTTCCTCCACGGTGGGGTCCCCCGACCACCCCGTGTACACAAACCCGCCCCCCGCATCCATGATCTCCCCAATCTCTTCGATCGAGGTGATGCCCCGGTGCGAGTGCTCCTCACGACGTGCTATGGCCGCCTGGAGGAGCCCGTCCTGGATGTCCTGCAGCTGGTCGGTGACGGTCGCGAGGAACTCGGCCTCTGGTATGAAGGCCTTTCTGTCTTCCCCCTCTGCCCGAACCCGCTTGGCGACGGCGACCTGGCCCTGTTCCATGTCGCGAGGGCCAATCTCCACCCGGAGCGGCACTCCCTTGCGCTCCCACTCGTAGAACTTGTTCCCCGGGCTGAGGTGATCGCGGTCGTCTACGCGCACCCTCACGCCCCGGCCCCGTACGTCTGCGGCGATGGCCTCGGCCTTCTCGAGCACCGCCGAGCGAGCCTCGTCTCCGCGCCAGATCGGTACGATCACGACTTGCACCGGCGCGAGCTTCGGTGGACACACGACCCCATGGTCGTCGCCATGCGTCATCACCAGACCCCCGACCAGACGCGTGGATACGCCCCATGACGTATTCCAGGCGAATTCTTCGGCCCCATCCACCGTCTGATACGTCACATCAAACTGCCTGGAGAAGTTCTGGCCCAGGTAGTGCGAGGTGCCCGCCTGGAGCGCCTTACGATCCTGCATCATCGCCTCGCAGGCGTAACTCCTCACGGCGCCCGCGAACTTCTCAGCCTCGGACTTGAGCCCCGTAACCGGTGGCATCGCCATCCAGTCTTCCATGAAGCTCCGGTAGACCCCGAGCATCCTGAGCGCGTGCTCCTCGGCTTCTTCCGAGGTGGCGTGGGCCGTGTGCCCCTCCTGCCAGAGAAACTCGGAGGTGCGAAGGAACATCCGGGTCCTGAGCTCCCACCGCACGACGTTCGCCCACTGATTGATCTTCAGCGGGAGGTCGCGGTAACTCTGAATCCACTTGGCGAACATCGCCATGATCACGGTCTCGGAGGTCGGCCGTATCACCAGGCTCTCCTCAAGCTCCTTGCCACCCGCATGCGTAACCACCGCCAGCTCAGGCTTGAAGCCCTCGATATGGTCCTGCTCCCGCTCGATGAAGCTCATCGGGATCAGCAGCGGAAAGTAGGCATTCTCGTGCC
Organism: Gemmatimonadota bacterium; assembly: GCA_036679625.1. Lineage (GTDB taxonomy): Bacteria > Gemmatimonadota > Gemmatimonadetes > Longimicrobiales > Gaopeijiaceae > JAZDDA01. The sequence continues at coordinate 6,121 of JAZDDA010000157.1, forward strand.
CGGTCTCCTTGAACATGTCGTCGAGGGCCCGCTGCATGTTCTCCCAGATTCCGTAGCCCCAGGGACGGATGACCATGCTCCCGCGCACTGGGGAGTGGTCCGCGAGTTCGGCCCGCATCACGACTTCGTTGTACCAGGCGGCGAAGTCGTCATCGCGCCGTGTTAGCGACTTTTCCTTAGCCATCGTTCCCGTCATCCGTCGTGGTTGTGTTTGGGGCCAACCCACCCGGGTGAGCCCGCTGTTTCAGATATGCCGCTCCACCCGGGAGAATGAACAAGGTCAGGGAGGCAACCGTCCATGAAATCCAGAACGGGAATCCAACCGTGACCTGGAGCACGAAGGCCACAATCGCCCCGCCGATCAGGGCGAGCACCATCGTCGCTCCCATGATCAGGTACTCGAACAGGTTCAGGCGCCGCACCGCTGTCGCCATCATCTTTCGAGTTTCAAGCTCCGCCGCGCCATCCTTCGTCATCAGAGCATGCCGTCGAGAGCCACTTCACGTTCCTCGCCCGAAGACATATTTCGGACCGACACGATACCCCGTTCCACCTCATCCGGCCCCAGCACCACGACCTCCTTGGCCCCTACAGCGCCGGCGACCTTGAACTGTTTGCCCACCCCCTGCTCCCTGAACGAGTAAAGCACGCGCACCCCGCGCTCGCGCTGAGCGTGGGCCATCTGGAGGGCAAGTGGCCGTTGCGTCTCGTCCACCGAAATAATGAAGAGGTCGATCTCGCGCTTCAGGTCGGGCGCAAGCCCTCGCGCCTTCACCAACTCGCCGAGGACGACGTCTCCCATCCCGAACCCGACCGCCGGCAGAGGTTCCGCACCCACGAGCTCGAGCAACCTGTCGTAACGGCCGCCCCCGCAGATGGCTCGGAACTCCCCCTGCGTGTCGAAGAGCTCGAAGACGATTCCGGTATAGTAGGCGAGCCCCCGTACGATCTTGAGATCGAGGGTGATAAACTCCCCCAACCCCATCGCCGTGAGGTTGGCGACGTACCCGTCGAGCCTCTCCAGCGCCTCGCCGACCTCGTCGCGGTCGCCGAAACGGTCTCGCACCCCGTCGAGCCCCGTGTCGGAGAACAGCCCCAGAACGGTCTGCGCACCTGCGGGGTCGAGTCCGGCCTCCTCCTGGAGGCGTTCGAGCGAACGGTCGGCAGATTCACGCTCGAGTTTGTCGATCACTGCGAATGCGGCGGGGAGCCCGGCGTCGGCGACCCCCACGGCGCTCAAGAGGGCACTCAGGAGCCGCCGGTCGGACACCCGAGCGCGGAAGTCGTCATGAGTCAACCCAAGTTCGCGGACACCGTCAATGGCGATCGCGAGAACCTCTGCGTCAGCCCCGTACCCCGCCTCGCCTACGATATCCACGTTCCACTGAAAGTGCTCCTTCAGCCGGCCCTTCTGCTGGCGCTCATACCGGAACAGCTGCGGAATCGAGAACCAACGGATCGGTTTGGGAAGCGCTCGGGACCGTTCGCTGAGGACGCGCGCCAGAGAGGGGGTCATCTCGGGGCGCAACGTGACCTGGCGGTCACCCTTGTCGGTAAAGTGGTAGAGCTGGCCGACGATCTCCGGCCCACTCTTCTCTACATACAGATTGAGCGCCTCCAACGGCGGGCTATCGTACTCCTCGAACCCGTACCGCTGAGATACACGGCGCCATGCGTCGAAGATGTGTGACCGATATGCGAGATCCTCGGGCACGAAATCCCGAAAACCGGGCAGTCTGGCAAAGAGGGGCTTGGACATGCGGGCGAATCTAGCTGAATGTCAGTGAAATTCCACCGTAGGCATCTGCCGGGCGTCGCCCGCTATGCAAACGGAGCGAGCTGCAACGACCCGAGGGCGTCACCAACCGTATGGTTCGACCCCGTCACCACGAGGGTTCCACCGGAGGCCATGACCCTCGCCCGATCCAACGCACGGGTGAAGTCTTCGTCGATTTCGACGGAACACGGCGTCTCGAGGGCGCGACATACGGCGTAGGGATCCCATCGGCGAGCCGGTGGAGCCGACGGCGCCTGGGTCAGGATGGCGTTGTCTGCCAGATCGAGGAGTGGGGGGAGCATGGCGCCCCAGTCCTTGTCCCCGAGAATTCCCACAAGAATCACCAGGGGCCGAGGCAGCGCGAGGCGAGCCAGCGTGGAGCTGAGCGCCGCAACCCCCGCCGCATTATGGGCCACGTCGAAGACCCAGGTCTCCCCGTCGCGGTGCTCAATCTGCACCCGTCCAGGCCACCGGACATCGTGCATTCCGCTGAGCAGAGCCTCACGGCCTGGGCGCAGCGATTCGGGGATCTGGTCGAGTATACGCAGCGCCACGGCGGCGTTCGAGGCCTGATGCCTCCCGACCAGCGGGGTCCACACCGGCAGAGGACCCCAGGTCTCGGTGTCCAGCGAAAACGAGGTGTGGTCTTCGCCGATCTCAGGCCCGTCCTCCGACGCGAATTCGGGGATCACCGTAAAGGCAGCCTCCAACTCGGCGCACCGAGCCTCCAAGATTCTGAGGAGTACGGGATCCGACTCTGCCGTCACGAACGGCGTACGCCACTTGATGATCCCCGCCTTCTCACGCGCGATGGCCTCGAGCGAGTCGCCGAGATACTCCGCATGGTCCATGGCGACATTCGTGACTGCGCTGACGACCGGGGACAGCACGTTTGTGGCGTCGAGGCGCCCCCCCAGCCCAACCTCAACCGCCATGAACTCCACCTCGTGCTTACGAAAGAGGTGAAAGGCGAGCACGGTCGCAGCCTCGAAGAAGGTCAGGCCGAACGAGGAGAACCCACTCCGCAGTTGGGCGGCGGATTCGAGGAGGTCCTCCTCGGAGACCGGGATACCGTCGATCTGGAAGCGTTCGCGAAATGAGCAGAGGTGCGGCGAGGTGTACAGGCCTGTGCGGAGACCGGAGTGCGACAACACCGAGGCGACACTCGAAGCCGCCGATCCCTTACCGTTGGTGCCCCCGATGAGGATCGAAGGGCAGGCCGTGTGCGGACTCCCCGTCGCGGTGAGGAGCGCTTCGACCCGATCGAGCCCCCACTCGACCTCCGTAGCCAGAGGGGGAAAGGCCCGCTGCAGAAGCGGGTCCATTCCCTTGGGGTCGAGGCGGACCGGCGCGAGCGTCCCTCCGCCACCACCGGTACGCCCGTGAGAGTCCCTCACCCCACCATGTGCTTCAGGATTCCCGATACGGTGCCGCGCAGCTCCCTCCGGTCGACCACGCGATCGACCATGCCGTGCTCGAAGAGGAACTCGGCCCGCTGGAATCCCTCGGGTAGTTCTTGCCGGATGGTCTCTTCGATCACACGGGGCCCCGCAAACCCGATCAGTGCGCCAGGCTCAGCCAGGTTCACGTCTCCGAGCATCGCAAAAGACGCCGTCACCCCACCCGTCGTCGGGTCCGTCAGGATGGCAATGTAGGGGATTCCCTTTTCGTGGAGCTGCGCCAGGACGGTTGAGGTCTTGGACATCTGCATGAGTGAGAAGATCCCCTCCTGCATGCGCGCGCCCCCAGAGGCGGTCACCACGATGAAGGGGATACCCTTCTCCAGAGCGACCCGACCCGCGCGGGAGATTTTTTCGCCCACCACGGATCCCATGGAACCACCGATGAACCGAAAATCCATTACCGCGAGACTCACCGCCATCCCGTCGATTTCGCCGGTTCCCGAGAGGAGGGCATCCTTCCGCCCGACCTTTGCGACCGCAGCCGTAATGCGATCTGGGTACGCCTTCGAATCCACGAAGCCGAGGGGGTCGCCGCTCTCGAGGCCCGCGTCCATCTCCGCGAAGGACCCCTCGTCGAGCAGAATATCGACGTAGACCTCGGCGGGGACACGAAAATGGAATCCACACGTCGGACAGACCTGCACGTTCTCGTGCAGCTTCTCGCGATAGAGAATCTCCCCACACGACTCGCACTTCGCGAAGACGTCGGCAGGTAGATCCCGACGGTCCTCAGCCTTCAGTGGCTTCTTTTCTTTTCTGAACCAGGCCATGCGCGTCCCTCGAAATAGCCTTCTAGAGATCGTCCTGAGCGAGGCGGACCGCAATCGCTGCGGCCACCCACGACATCAGAAGAAACGTCCCACCATAGCTCACGAACGGAAGAGGAATCCCGGTGACAGGGACGAGTCCGACCGTCATGCCGATGTTGATGAAGATGTGAACCAACCAAAGGCCAAAGATACCGAAGATCACGAGGCCGGCAAACGGATCTTCTGGGCGTTGAGCCATTCGCACTACGCGCGACAGCACGAAGGCGAAGAGTGCGAGTGTAAGCATGGAGCCGAGGAACCCCAGTTCCTCACCAATTACAGAGAATATGAAGTCGGTGTGCTGCTCGGGAAGGAAGTCGAGCTGCTTCTGGCTCCCCCGCGTGAAGCCCTTCCCCGAAAACCCGCCACTGCCGATCGCGACCAGAGACTGAATGATCTGGTAACCGGCGCCGCGCGGATCGACGTTGGGGTCCAGAAACACGAGGATTCGATTCTGTTGGTACGGCGCCAGGGAGTTCCATAACGGCTGCGCGATCGTGCCGGCGGCCAGGTTTGCCAGTACGATGGTTGCGGACTCGACCAGGAATAGGCGGTAGCGAGCTACATAGAGATAGCCGACGAGCAGGAGTATGTAGACAGACCAGATCTTCGTACTGAAGGACAGAATCAGCCCGAGGCCGGGGGTAGCCAACAGGAGGAGCAGCCATGGGGGTGCGCCGGCCCAGAATAGCACGGCAAAAAGGATCCCCATGAACGCGAGGGCGCTCCCCAGGTCGGGTTGGAGCACCACCAGCCCCATCGGCACACCAACGATCACCGCTGGGGCCAACAGGCTGCGTAGCGAGGTCGGCTCACTAGGGTGCCCCCCCAGATAGCGCGCCAGCATCAGAATCGTCGCGATCTTGGCCACCTCAGCCGGCTGGAAGCTGATAAAGCCCAGGTCGAGGAAGCTCTCCACACCCGCCGCCGTCCCCGCCCCCGTACCCACGAGCAGCGTCGCCATCAAGAGCAGGACGCTGACGACGTAGCTCGGCAACGCGGCCCACTCGAACCACCGGATGGGTATCCGGGACACGACCGCAAATGCACTCAGCGCGATTCCAAACCAGACCAGCTGCCGCATCCACGCACCCTGCGTGATCACGCTGGGAGTCTCCAGTACGCCTGCGGAGTAGATCATCGAGATACCAAAGGCAGTCATCACGCTCAGCGCGACCACGAGGGGGATGTCCCCCACCCACCTCTCGATTCTCCTCATCATCTCAGAGTTCCCTAGCGACCACGTGAGGCGGCCTACCGCGGGAACGCCCACGGCGCCGGACGGCCCGCCCGGACATGTTCGGCATAGGTCTGAATGGAGTCGATCGGGATTCCGTATTTTTTCCTCAGGTAGAAATCGGCCGTCTTCGCGGCGAGCGGCGCCGCCACCTGGGACCCGCTCCCTCCGAACTCGACGATGGCAACGACGACGATCTCGGGTGCTTCTCCTCTCCGGCCCGCCATGCCAGCAAACCACGCGTGCGGGCGATCCGGATCCTGGGAATTTTGGGCCGTCCCCGTCTTGCCAATGATCTCGAAGTGCTCCAACGCCGTTCCGAAATGCGCCGTACCACCGGGAGCGGTCACGCGCCTGAGCCCTTCACGCAATGCCTCGATCGCCTCCTGCGAGAGGTCGAGACGCCATGCCTCACCCGTCGTTTCGCCACGGATCAGCCTCGGCGGTGGGGCAGACCCGTCCCGGGCCAGCGCGAGGTAGAACTGGGCCATCTTCAGGGGAGTTTGATCGTTCGGCCCCTGACCGAGAGCCAAACTCAGCACCTCTCCCTCGAGGGGGCGATACCCGAATTGGTCCACCCAATACTGCCGTGAGGCCGGGAAGATCCCGGGCAGTTCCTGCGGCAGGTCGACTCCGCACTCCGAGTTGAAGCCGATCTCCGTGCCACGCCGGAGCATGTTGTCCAGCCCGATCCTGAGCCCGAGCTGATAGAAGTACACGTTGCAGGACTGGGCGATGGCATCTGAGAGGTCGAGTGACCCATGGCCGTCGGCCTTCCAGCACTTGCGATACACGCCGTTGTAGAACAACCCGCCTGTGCACGGCTCATCCATGTGCTCATCGGGGGCCACGACACCGAGATCGAGGGCGATCCCGGCTGCGGCGACCTTCCACGTCGAGGCGGGAGCGTACCGCCCCATCACCGTTCGGTTGAGGAGCGGCTTGCGGACATCGGCGGTCAGGGCGCTCCAGGTGTCCTGGTCGATCCCACCGACAAAGTCGTTGGGGTCGTACGTCGGGGCGGAGTACAACGCCAGAATGCCTCCGTCCGCCGGGTCCAGCGCCACGATCGCACCGCGGGCCGAATCCGGGAAGATGCTGTGGATCCACTCCTGGAGATCCAGATCCAGGTTCAGGTGCACATCCTCCCCGGGGGTTCCAGCATCGGTAACCCGCCCCGCAAAGTCAGAGTCGACGATCCGTCCCGAGGCATCCACCTCGAGATATCGTACCCCCTGGTGACCCTGCAGCCGCTCTTCGTATTGACGTTCGATACCCGTCTTCCCAACGAGCATTCCTTGTTCGTATTCCTGCTTCGCGAGACCGAACCGGTCTGAGCTGAGCTCCTCTGCGGTGATCTCACTCAGGTAACCGATGGCGTGAGACACGGCATCCGCACCGTGGTATCGGCGTTTGGGCCGCATCTCCAGGTAGACGCCCCGAAACTCGGTCCGATGTTCCTGCAGGTAGGCCACGGCACTCATTTCGGCATCCACCTCTACGAGAAGTGGCTTGTGCCGCTGAATCCGCGTCATCAGAAATTCGACGCGGCTGTCCGAGAGTCCGAGGTGGGGTTGGAGCCGATCGAGGGTGGCACGCACGGTGTCGGGAGGCGCGGGGAGTGCATATACCGCATAGCCCGGGACGTTGTCCGCTATGATGCGGCCATTCCGGTCAAAAACGGTTCCGCGGGGGGCCGGCACGGCAACGGGCCTCAGCCGGTTGGACTCCGATTGGAGCTTGTAGTTCTCGGAGCGGAGGACCTGCACACGAAAGAACTGGAGGGCGAGGAGTCCAATGACCACGGCGATCACGACATGCGCACCGTGGGACTGTTCGCTGCGGCGATGGGGATGTGTGACTTTCATGAAACGGTCTCCCAGGACCCACCCAGTACGGCAACGACGACCACACCCACGACGGCAACATAAGCCGCTTCGAGTGGGGCCCCAATGAGCAATGCCTCTACGAAGGAGTGGCGAGCGCCCTCACCCATCGATATCCAGTGGAGGAGGTCGCGAACCCACTTCCCCAGGAACATGTATGAAACCAGAAAGATGAGCGAGTCGCCGACGAACAGATCCCGCGTACGGGCTCCTGAGGCGCCAACGATCGTCATCGCCACCGTGTTCGCTCCGAATGCGAGTACTGAGAAGGCATCTTCGAGCAAACCGAAGGCAAATCCAAGCGCAGCGGCATTCCCCATGCGTGTCTCGCGTGCACCCACCAGGAGCGCCACGGTGAGCAGGTCTGGCGCTCCCCCACCCAGCCCAAGCCCCACATGCAGAAAGAAGTGCGCCACGACCAGCATAGCGACGACCCACCACACGCGGCCGCCGCCCCTCATCGCACGCCACCGTTCCGGGGCAACCCATCGTCCGGATCGCCGTTGTTCCCGGACAGCGAGTCGGCTCCGGAATCGAAGGCCGTTTCGAGCCCCCCTCCCCCGGTCGGCCCAAGGCTCACGAGCGCATGCGTCACCTCACCGGGATTCACAACCGGCCGCAGCCAGTAGGCTCGCAGCCAGCCGGCCCTGCTCTCGGCTTCAGAATCGACGACGCCGATCGGTATCCCGCGTGGAAACACACCGCCGAGGCCGCTCGTCACAATCTGTGTCCCCGGCTCAAGCTGTTGATGGAATGGAACGCCGTTGAGAAGGAGCCGGTCGAGGTCGCCGAAGACGCGCTGCCGAGCCTCGATGAAACCCGACACGGAGGCGTCCTCGGTCATCGCCGCAGCGCGAAAGTCGGGGTTACTCCAGTCGACTCCAATGCTCGTGCGGTCTCGGACCTCCCGGACCACCCCAAGCAGCCCGCCCGAAGCTATGATCGGTGCGTTGACCTGAATTCCCTGCGGAGCCCCTGCGTCGAGAATAAGGATGGATTCCGACCCTGCGGTTCCGGCCCGAAGCACACTCGCCGCAACAAAATTATCTCCGAGGCGCTCGGAGAGGGCGAGAAGCGTCCTGAGTTGGGCATTCTCTTCGCGCAGCGTTCGCTGGTTGATCAGCTCCGCCTCGAGCGAGTCAACCGCGGTCTGCAGCAGGTCGGCCGTGGCGGCATTCACCCGCGCCTGTGCGATTCCCTGTTGGGTGAGAACAAAGGGCCGCAGCACCGTCTGCCGGAGAAACGCCGCGATCCGTTGTTTGGTGGCGGGCCCGGAGCTCCAGACGATGAGGGCAAGGCCGACCATTGTGACCATCCCATAGAGCTGTCCCCTACCGCGGACCTCGCCGAGCTCACCGGAAAAAGGGGGCATCAGTCATCCTTGCACAGGTACCCGGCTACCCCGCGACACCGCACGTCAGGCGGTCAACACCGAGCGGTATTTCTCGAGGTCGTCCAGGATACGCCCACCTCCCCTGACGACACAGGTGAGGGGTTCTTCATCAACATGAATCGGAAGATTGGTCTCATGTGAAAGCAATCGATCCAGCCCCCGAATAAGAGCACCGCCACCGGTCATCACGATTCCGCGGTCAACGATGTCACTCGACAGCTCAGGCGGAGTGATCTCCAGAGCGCGACGAACGGCCTCCACGACGGCCTGAATCGGTTCCTGGATGCATTCCCGAATTTCCTGAGAGTGTACGACCACAGTTTTCGGAATCCCACTTACCAGGTCACGGCCCTTGACGTCCATCTGGCGCTCGTCGCCAAAGTCGAACGCCGACCCGATCTGAATTTTGATCGCCTCGGCGGTGGGCTCCCCGATCAGGAGGTTGTAGTTCTTACGAAGGAAGCTGACGATCGCGGAGTCGAGCTCGTCGCCCCCGACTCGAATCGAAGTATTGGAAACGATACCAGAAAGCGCGATGACCGCGATTTCGGTCGTCCCTCCACCGATATCGATCACCATGTTCCCGGTGGGAGTCTCAACGGGTAGTCCCACGCCGACGGCGGCAGCCATCGGCTCGTCGACCATATAGACGGCCTTCGCGCCTGCAGCCATCGCCGACGAACGCACGGCCCGACGCTCCAGCTCGGTGATGCCCGAAGGGACGCCCACAACCACTCTCGGCTTGATGCGGAAGATGCGCTTCGCGGTCACCTGCTTCAGAAAGTGCCGGAGCATCATTTCGGTGACGTCGACGTCGGCGATCACCCCGTCCTTGAGCGGGCGCACCGCCTCGATGCCCTCCGGGGTGCGGCCGAGCATCCGCTTCGCCTCAAGACCAATTCCCATGATCTTGCGGCTGGATTTCTCCATCGCCACGACCGAGGGCTCGTTGAGGATAATTCCCTCGCCCTTTACATAGACGAGTGTGTTCGCAGTACCGAGGTCGACTGCGATGTCGTTTACGGGGATCAGGCGTCCCGAATTTAGCCAACGCGCTAGGCTCACGGCTCATCCACACTCCGCCGCACCGACTTTGCAGATCGGCCAGCAGATCGGTTGTAGGGGGAGGCCAGCCGACCCGGGGGTCGACGGCCACGTAGGATACCTTTTCCTGAGCGACGCTGCAAGAATAACGCCGTCAAGTCCATCTCCCGCACGAATTTGAGCGGGGTTACCGGGTCCCGGTGCTGCCGAATCCCCCATCGCCGCGCGGAGTAGCCGATAACTCGTCAACCTCGATCACCGAAGGTGACGCAAAGCGGGCAAAAACAAGCTGCGCAATACGGTCCCCACGGAGGATGTTCACAGCCTCGGGTCCGGTGTTCTGCATGATGACACGCAGCTCACCCCTATAGTCTGGATCGATCGTGGCAGGGCTGTTGGGCAAGGTTATTCCATGCTTGAGCGCAAGCCCGGACCTGGGGCGCACCTGGCACTCGATCCCTTGCGGCAACTCGATTGTGAGTCCAGAGGAGACCAGACGGATTTCCCCAGGGCTCAGCAGAAAAGCCTCCTCGGCCGACCGGATGTCATACCCCACCGCATATTCCGTCGCCCGCGATGGGAGCGGTAAATCCGGATTGTGGCTCATGCGCCGGAAACGAACCGTTTCGTTCCCTGCCTCCGCGTTGCCTCCCCCACCCTGTGAATCGGTCATGAGGTCGCCTCAGGCCTGGCCCTGAACACCAAGGAATTCCCCGACCTCACGGCACGGAAGGTCGAATGCCTCCGCCACGCCGCCATAGGTGATGTGACCGTCGACGATGTTCACACCGAGCGCCAGCGCACCGTCGTCGCGGCAAGCCTTCTTCCAACCCTTGCTCGCCAACGTGAGGGCGTAGGGGAGTGTGGCGTTGGTCAGCGCGAGCGTGCTGGTGCGTGGCACGCCACCTGGCATGTTCGCGACCCCGTAGTGGATCACGCCGTGAACGGTATAGATCGGGTCACCGTGCGTGGTGGGGTGGATCGTTTCGATGCACCCACCCTGATCGACCGCGACGTCGACGATCACCGAGCCCGGGCGCATCGTCTTGAGGTCATCCTCAACGACGAGGTTGGGGGCCTTCTTCCCGGGCAGCAGTACCGCACCGATTACGAGGTCCGCATCCTGAATCTGCTTCCGAATGGCGTACCGCGTCGAAAAAAGAAGGTTGACGTTGCCCGGCATCACGTCGTCCAGCTGTCGGAGGCGCGGAAGGGACACGTCCAGGATGCTGACGCGAGCACCGAGGCCCGCGGCCATCTTGGCCGCATTGGTGCCCACAACCCCGCCACCGAGGATTACGACCTTCCCGGGGAGAACTCCGGGAACACCTCCAAGTAGAACTCCAGCGCCCCCCGAGTGTCGCTCGAGGTACTTCGCGCCCTCCTGGACCGCCATCCGTCCCGCGACCTCGCTCATCGGCGTCAGCAACGGAAGTTCATGGGTCGGGAGCTCTACGGTCTCGTAGGCGATCGCAACCGACTTCGAGTCCATCAACGCCCTCGTGAGGGGCTCGGATGCCGCGAAGTGGAAGTACGTGAAGAGAACCTGCCCCTCGCGGATTCTCGGCCACTCCACCTCGATCGGCTCCTTGACCTTCATGATCATTTCGGCTCGGCCCCAGACCTCGTCGGCGGTCTCGACAATCTCCGCTCCGGCCTCGAGGTAGAAGTCGTCGGTGAATCCCGCACCGTTCCCTGCACCCGCCTCGATAACGACCTGATGTCCCGCCTGCACGGCCGCCTCCGTTCCTCCCGGAGTGAGTGCAACGCGGTACTCCTCAGTCTTGATCTCCTTCGGTACTCCGATCAGCATTTCGGATCCTGACAAGTCGTCGTGAACATGGCGGTTGAGGCCCTGATTTTACCCAAAAGCCCCCTCGGGGTCGAGACGTTGGGGGAGTTTATGGACCGAGCCGGAGGATGAACTGGTTACCCGGATCCAGGAATTCCCCGGCCACCGCCCTCACACCCTCCTCGGTCACCCCATCCAACCTCGCGAGAACCTCACTAAGCGACCGAAAAGGCTCGTCGGAGAGAGCAAACCCGGCGAGCCGGTGAAGGCGGGACCCGGTGGACTCCATGGAGAGAATTATCTGGCCCTTCACCTGCTGGCGGGCCTGGGCGACCTCATCGGATGAGAGCCCGTTTGCTGCCAACTCAGCGAGCTCCCCGAGTATGAGGTCGACCGCGTCGTCTGCCGCTTCGGGCCTCGTGCCCACATAGACACCAAACTGACCGGCCTGGCGATAGAACGATTGAAAGCTGTGTACTGAATACGCGAGCCCGCGCTCTTCCCTCACCCGCTGAAAAAGTCTCGAACTCATGCCCCCACCGAATGCAGCCGAGAGCACCGCCAACGTAAACCGGTGAGGGTGAGCGTGCGGCACGGTGCGCGCTCCAAACACTACATGGCTCTGCTTGGAGGGTCGCTCCACCCTTGCCTCGCCACCCCTCCTGGCCTCAGGCGCTGGCACCGCCGGGAGGGCCTCTCCGCGCGGCACGTCTCCCAAGAACCGGCGAGCAAGGTCCATCACCCGCTGATGGTCGACATTCCCCGCCGCCGCGAAGATGAGGTTGCATCCCACATACGCATTGCGGTGGAGCTCGGCGAGATCGGTGGTATCCAGCCCCCGCACGGTCTCCGCAGTGCCCAGGATGGGAAAGCCGTAGGGATGCCCCTGCCAGAAGCGCCCTCCGTGCAGCTCGAAGACGAGGTCGTCGGGGGTGTCCTCGACCATCGCGATCTCCTCGAGTACCACCTCCCGCTCCAGGCGCAGATCCCCCTCGTGAAGCCGAGGGTGAAGCACGAGATCGGCCAGAACCTCGATCGCGGTGGGCAGGTCCTCGTCCAACACACGGGCCTGAAACCCGGTGTGCTCCCTACTGGTGTATGCGTCGAGGCTCCCACCAAGGGACTCCAGGGAGAGCGCAATGTCCTTGGCAGTTCTGGATTCGGTGCCCTTGAACACCATGTGCTCGAGGAGGTGGCTCACACCCATCGACGCGTCCCGCTCGTTCGCAGAGCCATGCCGTACCCAAATTCCTACAGCAGCTGAGCGGATACCTGGCAGATGCTCAGTAAGGACACGAATCCCGTTGTCGAGAAGCCCCTCTTCAAGCCCTCCTTCGCCTGAACGCGACTGTGCCAACTCCGGGGCACCGGTACTCATCGCTGCCCCACCGAAACACCGCGGGGGCATGGACTCACGCCCATGCCCCCGAAGTGGACTCTGTTCCGGCACGTATCAGTCAGCCGGTTGGGCGACGGCTTCGGCGTCGTCTCCAGAATCGGCGTCGTCTCCAGAATCGGCGTCGTTTCCAGAATCGGCGTTGGCAGCATCCTCCGCCAGAGCGGCCTTTCTGGAAAGCCGCAGCCGACCCTTCTCGTCGATCGAGAGAAGCTTGACGCGGGTGATGTCGCCCACGTTCAGAACCTCTTCCGTCTTCTCAACGCGCCGGTCCTCCAGCTCGCTGATGTGACACAGACCCTCGGTTCCCGGGAAGATCTGGATGAAGGCACCGAACGACGTCACCGTCTTGACCGGTCCTTCGTAGATCTTTCCGACCTCCGCCTCCTGGCAGATCGCTTCGACCATCTCGCGGGCCCTTGCTCCGGCCTCGGCCGAGACGGCTGCGATCTTCACCAGACCAGAGTCGTCGATTTCGATCGTCGCACCCGACTCGTCCTGGATCGCGCGAATCGTCTTTCCCTTAGGTCCAATGATCTCGCCGATCCGCTCCGGATTCACCTGGATCGTCTGAATCGTGGGTGCGTACTGCGACAGCTCACTGCGGTGAGACGGCATCACCTGATCCATGAGGTCCAGGATGTGCATCCGGCCCGTATGGGCCCGCGTCAGCGCCGTCTGCAGGATGTCGTGTGTAAGTCCCTGCACCTTGATGTCCATCTGAATGGAGGTGATACCCTGCCGGGTACCGGCGACCTTGAAGTCCATGTCACCCAGGGCATCCTCGAGACCGAGAATGTCGGTGAGGATCGCAACCTCGTCGCCCTCCTTGATAAGCCCCATGGCGACACCCGCACACGAGGACTTGATCGGCACCCCCGCATCCATCAGAGCGAGCGATGCACCACACACCGAGGCCATCGACGAGGATCCGTTCGACTCCAGGATGTCAGAGACGATCCGAATCGTATACGGGAAGTCATCGTAGGCGGGGAGCAACGGCCGAATGGCGCGCTCTGCGAGCGCCCCGTGGCCAATCTCACGCCGCGACGTGCCCCTCATGGGCCGCGCTTCACCAACCGAGAACGGCGGGAAGTTGTAGTGCAGCATGAACGACTTGTTCACCGTCTCGACCGTGTCGATCGAATCGATGCGCTGTTCGTCCCGAGAGGTGCCGAGCGTGGTCACGACCAACGCCTGGGTCTGCCCGCGGGTAAAGAGCCCGCTGCCGTGCGTCCTCGGGAGTACGCCCACCTCAGAGGTGATCGGGCGAACTTCGTCGATCTTCCGACCATCGGCTCGCTCCCCGTGGTCCAGGATGCGGCGGCGCATGGTCCGTTTCTCGATGGAGCGAAGGATGTCCTTGACGGCACCCTGCTGCTCTCCCCAGGCCTCGTCTTCGTCTACGAGACGCGCGATGATGTCTTCGGTGACCGCGGCCATCGCCTGGCTCCGCTCGGCCTTGTCCTTAAGCGCAAGCGCCTCGGCAACCCGGCTCTCAGCCATCTCCTCGACCTTGACCTCGAGGTCTGCGTCGGGCTCCAGGGAGGTCCACTCCATGTCCGGAACGCGATGCCCCTCGAGGAGCTCCTCCTGAATCGCGATCAGCTCGCGAATTCCGTCATGAGCGACCGTGAGTCCCTCGAGGATGTCTTCCTCGCTTGCCTCGAGAGCGCCACCCTCGACCATCATGATGGCGTCCTTGCTCCCCGCCACAATGACATCGAGGTCGGAGTACTCGAGCTGCTCGAAGGTCGGGTTGAGCACCCAGTTCCCCTGGATACGTCCAACACGCACCGAAGCCACGGGCACGTTGAACGGGATCTTGGAGAGATTCAGCGCAACTGAGGCGCCGAGTAGGGCAAGCACATCCGCGTTGTTCTGCTGATCGGCAGACAAGATGTTGCAGATGACCTGCGTCTCGTGCTTGAATCCTTCGGGAAACAGCGGACGCAACGGACGGTCCGTCAGACGAGCTGAGAGAATTTCACTCTCGCCCGGGCGCCCCTCACGCTTGAAGAACCCTCCGGGGATCTTACCTGCCGCGTAGCTCTTTTCCCTGTACTCGATCGTGAGCGGGAAAAATGGGAGATGGGTCGGCTTGTCCTGCACCGTGGCCGTACAGAGGATTACAGTCTCTCCGTACTGCACGAGACAAGACCCGTGCGCCAGTTTGGCCATACGGCCGAATTCGATAATAAGGGGTCGGCCAGCGAACTGGCGTTCAATTCTCTGCATCATTGATTCTCTTTGTTCTTGCGGGCCAGTTGGGCCCGCGTTGCGTTATCTCGGGTCAGGGTCCTTCCCCGCCCGGATCCGCCGACGCTTGGCAGAGAGAACCCGACCGCCGCATGTCAGGGGGAGATCCTTCTCCACCCGACGATCCAGCGGCGAAACAGCTGGTAGGCCGGTTCCTTCCGGTCTTCGCTCGACGTAAAAAACGGCCGCGGCCATTCGGCCACCGCCGCGTAAGGTCTAGTGCCGGAGCCCCAGATCGGTGATGAGAGAGCGATAGCCCTCCATATCGGTCCGCTTCAGGTATTCCAGCAGACGACGGCGACGTCCCACCATTTTCAGGAGACCCCGCCGGCTGTGGTGATCGTGCTTGTGGGCGTCGAAATGGCTTCGCAGATCGTTGATCCGCCCGGTCAGAAGGGCAACCTGCACCGGCGTACTGCCGACGTCGCCTTCGTGAAGTTGGTACTTCTTGATGATTTCGTTCTTGTCGATTGGCATGTCGAACAAGCCTCCTCGAGAGTCTGTGCTTCGGGGGGAAGCTGAATGTATTTTAGGTTAAGCCCTTTAAGGTATTAGAGCTGCATAGTTCGGACAACGCCACGCAGCATGGATTCTCCCCTCGTCTGCCGCTTCCACCCCGACACCGTCCAATCCCCGGCAGGTGCGTACCGGTGGATATCAGAGCTCGTTCGCCAGGACCTCTTCGGCCTCGGCGACATCCCGACGCATCTGTTCTACGAGCGCGTTGACCGACGAGAACGGCTGTACATCCCTGAGGTGCTTCACGAAATCCACCCGTACCTGCTCACCGTAGATGTCTTCGTCGAACCCCATCAGGTGAAGCTCCACCGTTGGCGCGGACCCCACGAAGGTGGGCCGAGGACCCACATGTAGCGCGCCGGGATAGACTCCGGATCGTAGCGACGCGAGCACTGCGTAGATTCCCGGGGGGGGAATCAACTTCTGAGTACCCCCGGTGTTGATCTCGAGATTGGCGGTGGGAAACCCGAGCGAGCGGCCACGGCCGTCTCCTCGTACCACCACACCTCTAACCGAGTAGGGCCGGCCGAGTCCGGCTCTGGCCGCCTCGACATCGCCGCGCGAGATCGCCGCGCGAATACGGGTGGAGGAGACCGGCTCCTCGCGTGCGTTCACGGGCGCGACCACATCCACCGTAAACCCCATCTGCGCCCCCAGGGCCTTGAGGGTCTCTGCATCACCCATCCGTCCCTTCCCGAAGTGATGGTCGTATCCCACGACGAGCTCCTGAACCCCCAGACGGTCAACGAGGATTTCCCTCACGAAACGCTCGGGGGTATACGCAGCTAGGACCGGGGTGAAGGCGAGGAAAGCGGCGTACTCGAGGCCGCTCTCCGCGAGGATTTCCTTCTTCTCCTCAGGCGTGGTGAGAAGGGGTGGCGCGACCTCAGGCCGCACGATCGCGAGCGGATGCGGGTGGAAGGTCACGAGCACGCTACGACGCCCCATGGCGTTGGCCCGACGTCGGATCTCCTGAAGTACCTCCCAGTGCCCACGGTGAACGCCGTCGAATGTTCCGATGGTCACTACCGCCCCCCGCCCGTCGTCAGGAAGGCCAGGAGCGAGGCGAGGGTCCAGGGCGTGCTCAAGCACCGGGGAGCACCTTCCGCGGTCGGAGTAACGTCCCATCCGATTCACCCACTCCCACCAGCTCCCCACGCCCGAGAATCGCGAGGGGCTCGCCAACCGGAACGTCGGATGAAACAGGGATCCTCTGCCCCATGCGCAGCCGGGCGACCTCTTCGTCGGAGGCGCTCACCTGGGGAAGGTGGGCCAGCGCGGTAGCCGGGGTGATCCACGCCGCCGAAGCGGCAGGAGGCCCTTCTTCGCATCGGAGTGCCTCGCCCGGCACTCCTTCATCCGCGCGAAACGTCCCCACGGCCGTCCGTCGAAGACCTGACAGGTGAGCACCCACACCGAGCTCGTCCCCCAGGTCCCGGGCAATCGCTCTTATGTAGGTTCCCGAAGAGCACACAATGCGGAGTCGGATCCGAGGCGGATCGAAGGTGAGAACTTCCAGCTCCCGGACCGTGACCCTCACCGGGGGCAGCACGGTCACCTCGCCACGGCGAGCCTTCCGGTACATGCGCTCCCCGTCCACCTTCTTGGCCGAGAATTGCGGAGGGATCTGGTCGATGTCTCCCACAAAGCGCTCGAGTGCTTCATTCAAGAGAGCTTCGCTGAGGGACTCCGGCACAACCCGCTGCTCAAGGATCTCGCCATCGCGATCGAGGGTGTGGGTGGTCACCCCGAGGAGCACCTCGGCGATGTACTCCTTGTCGAGACCGCTCAGGTACTCCGAAAGGCGGGTAGCCGGCCCGAGGCAGAGAAGGAGAAGGCCCGATGCGAAGGGATCGAGCGTTCCGGTATGACCAATTCGCCGCACACCGAGGCCGCGGCGAGCCCATACGACTACGTCGTGTGAGGTGGGTCCTTCGGGCTTATCCACCGGCAGGACGACTCCGCCCTCGGGGATCATTCGCCCTCCTCCTCCGGGTCTTCCACGTCTTCCGGGTCATCCGGAAGATCGACCTCTCGAAGAAGATCCTCGATTCGCTGGGCACTCGCGAGGGTCTCATCCTCCATGAATCGGACCTCGGGAATTCGGCGCAACCTCAGGACACCCAACTGTCTTCGGACGAAGGGAGCGGCCGCGGCGAGGCCCTCCAGCGCCTCTGCCCGCTCCTCCGGATCTCCCAGGATCTGCAGATAGACGCGGGCCAGCCAAAGGTCAGAGGTGACATCAACAGCGGTTACGGTAACACCTGCGACACGGGGATCCCTGACGTCGCGGCGGAGAATCTCGGTGATTTCCCGCTTCATCTGTTCGTTCAAGCGGTCTTTACGGCGACCCATTATGCACCTGCCTGTGTGGAGGGGACCTTACGATCGCCTCCTAACGAAATTCAGTGGTTGTCCCAACGATAACCGCCCGGGACTCGCGGGAGATGAACCGATCCACCTTGCTGAGACATGAATCGGCAAAGCTACGGTCCGACGCAATCAGGGCAACGGTGAGCTCCGCCCTCGTTCGTACATCCTGGTAGGCGGTTTCTGCCACGGAAACATTGAAGCTCCTACGTAGTCGATCTTTTAACGACCGTACGACGCTTCGCTTTTCTTTGAGGGACGCACATCCGGGGAGGGAAAGTTGCCATGACCCGGTGGCGATGTGCACCCGTCAATCCCCGACCGAAGGCCGTCAGGCCTCGATCTGCTCTGCCTGTTCCAGCGTCCGCGCGATCTCCTCGACCCTATAACACTCGATGACGTCACCGACCTTGATGTCGTTGAAGTTCAGGATGCCGATTCCGCACTCGAATCCATCCCTTACTTCCTTGACGTCATCCTTGAAGCGTTTGAGCGAAGAGAACTCTCCGTCGTAGACGACAATCCCGCCACGAATGAGCCGCGCTTTTTCCTTCCGATCGATGACGCCGTCCTGAACCACGCTTCCACCGATCGTCCCAACCTTGCTCACCTTGAACACCTCGCGGACCTCGGCACTCCCGATGACCTCCTCGCGGCGTTCCGGGGCCAACATTCCCTCTAGCGCCGACTTCACCTCGTCTACCGCGTCGTAGATCACTTCGTACGTGCGGACCTCTACATCCTGCCGTTCCGCACTCTGCCTCGCACCCGTATCCGGGCGCACCCGGAACCCGATGATCACCGCTCCCGCAGTCGCGGCAAGCAGTACATCGGATTCGTTGATCGCACCCACGCCGCGGTGGACCACGTGGACCGCGACCTCCTTGGTGCCCAGGTGTTCCAGGGCGTCGGCAAGAGCCTGCGCTGAGCCGTCCACGTCGGCCTTGAGCACGAGCGGTAGCGTCTCGGTGCGCCCCTCCTCGACCATGGCAGAGAGGTCTCCGAGCTTGACGCCCCGGTCCTTGATCCGGAGCTGCTTGTCGCGCTCGAGGCGCTGGCGAGTCCCGGCGATCTCTGCGGCCTTTGCCGGCGGCATGACCTCCATGACGTCCCCCGCCTGAGGTACTCCCCCAGCGCCGAGGACCTGAACTGGAATGCTTGGGCCGGCCTCGGTGACCGCGCTTCCCCGCTCATCGAGCATAGCCCGAACGCGACCGTCAAAGCTGCCGACGACGAAGCTGTCACCCACTCGCAGCGTTCCCTTCTGCACGAGCACGGTCACGACCGCGCCCTTCCCGACATCGAGCTGTGCCTCAATCACCGTCCCCCGAGCAGGCCGATTCGGGTTGGCGGACAACTCCATCATCTCTGAGTGAAGCAGAATCTTGTCGAGGAGATCCTCTACGCCTTCACCGGTCTTCGCGGAAACCTCCGCCGCCAGAACCGACCCCCCGAAGTCCTCTACCTGGACATCGTACTGGAGCAACTCCTGCTTCACCTTATTCGCGTCGGCAGCAGGGAGATCGCATTTGTTGATCGCAACGATGATCGGAGCATCAGCGTTCCGGGCATGGCTGATCGCCTCTCTTGTCTGCGGCATCACCGAGTCGTCAGCGGCGACGAGAAGGACGACCAGATCGGTAACGTCGGCTCCCCGCGCCCGCATGGCGGTAAACGCAGAGTGGCCCGGTGTGTCGAGGAAGGTGATCGTCCGTTCGCCAGCGACCTCAACGTTGTACGCACCGATGTGCTGGGTGATTCCACCCGACTCCCCGGCGACAACATTCGTCTTGCGAATCGAGTCGAGGAGGAGTGTTTTTCCGTGGTCGACATGGCCCATCACGGTCACGACCGGAGGCCTTGGCAGGAGATCTGCCGCAGCGTCGGCAACCTCATCTACATCGGCGGCCACCTGGTACGCTTCCTCCCGGATCGCTTCAAAGCCCAGCTCATCGAGGAAGAGCTCGATTTGATCGAAGTCGAGCCGCTGGTTGATCGTGATCATCAAGCCCAGGTTCTTGAATGCGGACCCAACGATGAGGGTGGGCGATACGCCCGCGATCTCAGCCAACTCCGCGACGGTCAGGAACTCATTGACCCGCACCGTGCGGCGTTCCTTCTCTTCCTCCTGCCGCTGCTCCTCCTCGATCACCTCCCGCTCTTCCTTCGTTGGCCCGGTAGGCCGACGCCGGCGCTTCTTGCCGCCGCCCTTCAGCTCGGCCATGACCCGCTGGATGTTCTCTTTGACAGCAGCGTTGTCCACTCGGCCACGCTTCTTCTTGTCTTTCCGGGCCTTTCGCTGACCGTCGGGCGTGTACCCCTCTGCCTGCACGCGAACCTGACCGGGAGTACCACCGACCGGCGCTCCACCACCTGGCCGCTTGATAATGCGACGACCCTCGCCACCGGCTGGGCGGGCGGGGGTAACCGGAGCTCCAGCGCGGGCCGGAGCCGGCACACTACGGGGTGCTCCCGGCTTGACAGGTTCAACCGCCTCGACGGCGTCAGCCGGAGCTTCCTCGGCTTCCGTGGAGGCAGCCGCGCCGTCTTCGGACTCGGCCTGCGGCTGAGCTGCCTCCTGTTCCGCGGCCTCAACCTCGACTTCGACCTGGACCTCAGCCTCCATCCATTCCACAACCTCTGCCGCAGGCTCGACTTCAACCTGGGGCTCAACCGCGGAGAGTTCCTCTGTTTCGGCGTCAGAAACCTCGACCGCCGCCGCGTCGTCAACCTGCTCCGACTCCCCAGCAGCGACATCGGCTTCATCCTCGGGAACCTGCTCCGCAGCGGCCTTCTCTTCTACCTCGACACGGCGGCGGCGGCGGGACCGGCCACTCGCGGGCTTGGCGTCTTCGATGGCGGCCTGAATGGCCTCGGATGTGTCCTCGTGACCTGCGCGGCGCTCGCGCTCAACTCGAGCTAGAACCCGCGACACGTCGGCTTCGCTCAACGACGCACCTTCATCGGCAAGAGCGATCCGCAACGTCCGCAAGAGACTGAGCAGCGCGTCGGAGGAAACCCCGAGATCTGTAGCTAAGTCGACAACCCGCATACTTCAGGACTACCTCTCATCAGAGTCACTTTGACCAGGCTGGGTTTCTATCCCAAGCTGGCCGCACATCTGTTTGGCAAACGAATCTGCCACTACCGCAATCGCCGTCACCGGCGCACTTCCAATCGCCTGCCCCAACTCCTGGCGCGTCCCAGCCTCGACCCAGGGCACGTCACGATGGCTCAGAAGTCGAAGCAATTTCTGTCGCTGCACCTCTGAGGCGTCGCATGCGATCAAGAGAAGGCGCGCCGAGCCATCCCTCAGGACCCTGCGCGCCGCCTCGGTGCCGTGCACTACGGCACCCGCTCGGCGAGCCAGCCCCAGGGTTCCCAGGGCACTATTCGTCGCGCGTTTCGCCCTCATCCTCTGGTCCGTCTTCCGTCACCGGCTCGCTCGGCGCATCCCCGCCGTCCAGCGTGGAGTCCGCCTCGTCTGTATCACCTACCTCAACCGCCTCTGCAGCCTCGGCTTCGGCGGCTACTTCTTCATCGGCCACTTTTTCGTCGGCTTCAGCTTCCACGGCTACTTCTTCGACCGCCACTTCTTCGACCGCCTCACCAGCAGCTCCTTCGCTTGCGGCTGGCTCCTCAATTACCGTCAGCTCATCGATAAGGCTGATCAGCTTGTCCGCATCGGCCTCGGAGAGCCCCTCGATGCCGAGGAAATCGGCGCGTTGGAGGTCGATTATCTCCAGAAAAGAACTATATCCAGCAGATTCTAGGGCCGCCAGAGTCGCCTCGGGGAGGGCCAGTTCGGTCAGATGGAAGTCTGAGACCTCCATCGTCGAGGCTTTATCCTCGGTGAACAACGACATGTCAGTGTTCTTGTCCGACCATTCCCTCGATCCGTAGAGATCGATCTGCCAGCCGATCAGCTGAGATGCTAGCCGCACGTTTTGGCCATTGCGCCCGATGGCAAGGGAAAGTTGGTCTTCATCAACGATGGCGGTAATCACCTGGCGCTCGGGGTCGACGAGCACCTTGGTCACCCTCGCCGGCGCCAACGAGCGGCGCGCGAAGACCTCAATCTCAGGATGCCACGGAACGATGTCGATCCGCTCTCCACCCAATTCAGAGACGACCGCCTGAACCCGCGACCCGCGTAGTCCCACACAGGCCCCGACCGGGTCGATCCCCTCATCCCGACTGTACACCGCGATCTTGGTCCGCCCGCCGACCTCTCGGGAAATCTCCTTGATTTCGACGATTCCCTGCTCGATCTCGGGCACCTCGAGTCGAAACAGCGACTTTACGAAGCCACGGTCTGCACGGGATAGGATCAGCCGAGGGCCCTTGGGCGTCTCTTCGACCTTCTTCATCACTGCACGGATCGGATCCCCCTGGCGGTATCGCTCACGGGGATTCTGTTCCTTCCATGGGATGATCGCGTCTGCATCACGGGTTCGATTGATCATCACGACCATCTTGCCACGTTCGATCTGCTGCACCTCCCCGGAAAGCAACTCCCCGACGCGGTCCATGTATTCATCCCGAATCTTCTGACGCTCACCCTCACGAACACGCTGAACGATCCGGTGCTTGACCGCCTGGACGGCATTCCGCCCGAACTGCTCGAAGGTGACGGGGAGCTCCATCACATCGCCGACTTCGAACGAGGGGTCATCCCAGTGAGCCTCCTGGAGGCTGATTTCACAGGACGGGTCCTCCACCTCGTCTACGACGCGGCGCAGCACGACGATGTCGAACTCACCCGATTCGTCATCGATCTGGATCTCGGCCTCAACGTTCGGACCGTAAAGTTTTGTCAGTCCGGCCATGATGCCGTCACGCAGAAGGTCGTGCACATCGTCGGTAGACAGACTCTTCGTGCTCGCGACATCGCGGAAAGCTGCAACAATTTGGGCGGCGTTTACCATGTCATCCTCACCCGTTCCGGTCTACTTCCATCTATGGACGAGGTGGGCTCGTTCGATGTCCCCAAGCGGGACCGAAAGTTCCTCACCGTCGCTCAGACGAACCCGAACCTCGGGTTCCCCTGTGGTATCATCTCCCAGGCGAAGGATCTCTCCCTCAACCCGTTTTGTATCCCCACTCAATACTTCACGGCCAGTTATCGCGACAATTTTCCCCGCGAACCGGGCCCAGTCCTTCTTCCGTGTCAGCGGGCGATCGAGTCCCGGTGACGAAACCTCAATCACGTATCGATCCGGCACGTCGGCGTGTGCGTCGAGCCACGTCTCGAGTCCACGAGACACCGTCGTGCAGTCGTCGAGCTGCACTGTCACCCCCTCCTCGGGGTGCAGAAAATCGATTCGAATCCGCAAAACCGGCCTCGAACGACTCCCAGCCCACTCCGCGGCGACGAGGTCGAACCCAAGCCCCTCGACGCGCGCAGCCAGCTCCGCATTCATCCCGGAGCTCCTGATGCCCACCTGTTTCTCTCCCGGTCCCTAAGAACCAAAAGGGAATAAAAAAGCGGGGGCGAACCGCTCCCCCACTCACAAAAAAAGTCGGCCGCCCCATAGTTGGGACGGCCAATCACAGTGCGAATATAGCCCGCACCGTGCCTTCTAACAAGGTTCCCTCATTGTGCTGCGATCCTGCGATCAACCCTCGCGCTGAGGTCCACTCTCGGCCGAATCACTCGCTCCCTGGACACCGACTTCCTCCTCAACCCGACGGACCCGGTCTCGAAGCTCAACCACCCTGAGGCGGAGATCGTCGAATTCCTTTTGTGAGACGAAATCGAATACGCCCCGCGCCCCCTCTGCCGCACCCTGAGCCTTGCGAATGCCCTGGTTCATGAGCTCACGGGCCCGTTCCGGGCTGAGATTCCCACTCTCCTTCGCCTCGCGGATCGACTCCTCAATGGAGTCCTTCATCGCGTTGAGCATTCCCAGGCCCTTGTTCAGCCCTCCGGCCAACGCTTCTCTCCGCGTCTTCTTTGTCGGCGCGTCCTGATCCTCGGACTGGGTCTTGGACTCCGCGTCCATTGTCTCTTCGGACATCGAATGCATCCCTTCGGTCATGTGATTGGCCCTGGATAGCTCCATTGGACCGTACGAATCGTCGTGTGATCCGGTTTCTCTCAGCCGGGTCCCTGTGTTCGTTGGATCCGGGCGCCGAGGGCGACCATTCGCTCGTCGATCCTCTCGTAGCCCCGCTCTATCTGGCGGATGTTGTGGATCCGGCTCGTCCCCTTCGCCCCTAGCGCCGCGATCAACATCGCCATCCCGGCCCGAATATCCGGACTCTCGAGTTCGGCACCCCGTAGCTGCGTGGGACCAACCACCACCGCTCGGTGTGGGTCGCAGAGGATGATGCTGGCTCCCATCGCCACGAGTTTGTCAGTGAAGAACATCCGGGACTCGAACATCTTCTCGTGAACGAGGACCGTACCCTCACACTGAGTTGCGGCCACCAGGGCAATGGACGTCAGGTCTGCTGGAAACGCAGGCCAGGGTCCATCATCCACCTTGGGTACGGCTCCGAATGCATCTTGCCGAATGATGTGTCTCTCATTCCCCCGTACCAGCAAATCGCTCCCCTCGACGCTGCACTCAACACCGAGACGGCCAAAGGCGAGAAGCGTAGAATCGAGGTGTTCGAGCGGAGCGTCTTCGATCACGATCGTACTTCGCGTCACTGCGGCAAGCCCGATGAAGGACCCGGCCTCGATGTGATCAAGGCCGATTGCGAACCGGCAGCCCCGGAGCTCAGTCACGCCTTCGATCTCCAGCCGTCCCGTCCCGATACCCTGCACACTTGCGCCCATCTCGACGAGAAGTCGGCATAGGTCCTGGACGTGCGGCTCCGCAGCAGCATTGCGTAGCACAGTCCGCCCAACCGCGAGCACTGCGGCCATGATCGCGTTTTCGGTGGCCGTCACCGAGGGCTCATCGAGGAAGACGTCCGCCCCCGTCAATTCCTCTGAATGAAGCCGGAAACCACCGTTGAGCTCCACGGTGGCCCCGAGGGCCTCGAAGGCAAGAAAATGAGTATCCAGACGGCGGCGACCGATTACGTCACCTCCCGGGGGTGGGAGCGTTACCTCTCCGAAGCGGGCGAGGAGGGGGCCAGCTAGAAGAATCGACGCGCGAATCCGTTCGGCCTGGTCCCGATCAACCGTCCCGCTCCCCACGCCTGAAGCGTCGACGGTAACGGTATTCTCCGCCTCCCATTTCACGGTCGCACCAAGCGACTCGATGATCTCCACGAGGGTGAGGACGTCGCGAATGCGGGGTACGTTCTCCAGCGTCACCGGCTCGGTGGCGAGAAGACACGCACACAGGGCGGGGAGCGCAGCGTTCTTGTTTCCGGCGGGGCGTATGCGGCCAGACAGTTCATGTCCTCCCTCAACGATGAAGTGGGGCATCTCTTCCCGAGTGATTGGGGCACCGACACCGTCGAGCCGAAGCGACTCGCACGACCTGGGACCTGTAGGGGTTCGGCCCCCAACATATTCTCTTGTTACGATTTCCAGCAACCGACTCGACACAGATCTCCTCCCATCCCTCTCCACAATTCGGGCGACGTCTCCGACGACCCCGGGTGAGACTGTGAAGGTGCACGTCCCGTGCCGGGCCTTTCCGCGTCAGCTTGACACGGCTTCTCGCCTCCTCCTAGTATGTCTGGGTTCGGTTCCTAGTGGGCATGGAACTACTTGCATGGCATATGGTTATGAGGTTTTCGGACCGATCATTTCCGACTGTCGGTCGGCCCATCATCGCGCACTTCGGGGCTTTAATGAAACTTCTCTTTGCGGTCATCAACGACCCGAATCACGTCGATGACATCTTAGCCGGTTTCATAGAGTTGGGAGTCCGTGGCGCCACCATCCTCAAGAGCGAGGGAATGGGTAGCGTCCTCTCGCACGAAATCCCCATCTTTGCGGGGCTCGAGACCCTGCTGTCGAAGTCGCGTCCTCAGAACCGGACCATAGTGAGTATCCTCACAGACGAGCAGGTGGAGCCTGTACTCCACCACCTGCAGAAGGTATGTGGCGACCTCGAGCGCCCCGGAAAGGGCATTGCGACGATTCTTGAGTTGGATCAGGTCGTGGGCCTCGCCCCTCCGCTGACAGACTCGTCCGACGGGCCCAGTGACTCAACCGCGTTGGATAGCTGAAGCCCGGGGGTGGCATTGGATCCCCTCCTCACGACCCTTGTTCTTATTGGAATTGCCCTGGTCGGAGCACGATTTTCGTTCTCGTCAGATGCGGTCCCCCTCGGACCCCGACTGATATTTCGTACCGGGACGCATTTCTTCTTGTTGGGCGTCCTGCTCGGGCCTGAAGTTCTGGACTTTCTCACGGTGGATGCGCTCGAGAGGCTCTTTCCCCTCCTGGCGCTGGGGCTGGGGTGGATCGGATTCCTCTTCGGCCTCCAGCTCGACCGCAAGACGCTGCGGGAATTCCCGCTGTCGTTTCACGTACTCGGGTTCGGACAGGCGATTGGAACCTTCGTGCTGTTTACAGCTGCGTCAGCGATGCTGTTTCTCATGTTCGGCATCCTCGACTCCACCACCTTCGTCGTGATTGCGATCGTTGGGGCGGCGGCATGTATCAGCACACCGGCGGGTATCGCCATGGTTTCGGCGAATTTTCATGTACGGGGCAATGTGGCCCGGCTTCTGTTCTTCATTGGGTCAGTCGACGCCGTTGTGGGGATCGTAGCGTTACAGGTGCTCTACATAGCGCGCCTACCCCCCGACCACTTCCCCGGCATCGAGGGATTCGGTCTGGGAGGCTGGCTCTTCCTCGCGACCGGACTGGGTGTCGTCTGCGGAATTCTCTTTCTCTGGCTGACGCGCACCTCCGAGGATCGGGACGAGTTCGTATTGTTCCTCATGGGCATGTCCGCGCTGTCATCTGGGGCGGCCCTTCGCATGGGCCTGTCTCCCCTCTTCGTTTCCATGGTGATGGGGCTCATCGTGGCGAATGGGGCAAAGGACCGACGTCGGGTGTCGCGAGGGCTGGCGCGATGGGAGAAGCCGATCTACGTGTTGCTCCTGATCCTGGCCGGAGCGCTCGTTCGCCTCCCGTCACTCTGGGTGGTCCCCTTCGTCGGTGCCTACGTTCTCCTACGAGGGGCGTCCAAGGTTGCGAGCACCGCGGCGATGGATAGAGTGCACCCCGTAGATTTCCCGCTTCCGAGACGCCTCGGCTTGGCGCTTGTCCCCCAGGGTGGCATGTCGGTCGCCATGGCCGCATCGGCCATGCTGACGCTCTGGGGGCTCGAGCTCTACTCGCTGGATGTTGCGGCGATGGTGTTCAGCACAGTGGTGCTGGGCGTCATCGCATCAGATCTGATCGGTCCTATCCTCACGACGTCAGTGCTCCGCAGCGCCGGTGAGATTTCCCCAGAGGTTGAGGAAGCCCTGGCCGACGGAGACGCTGAACAGGCGCTCTCTGCGGCTCTGAGGCATATACCCGAACCGATGAGCGATTCTGAATCCCCATGACCATGACGCCACACGGCTCGGCTGCCCCCACATCAGCGACCGATCGACCCCCCCGGTGACTGCAGGCGTCGACCTGCACCGCAGAGATCCTTATCTTTCTTCATGTTTGATCAAATCCATCGGACGCTTCCATTCGGGGTGGGGCTTGCGACGCTGCCCATTGCAGTGAACGCACAGGCCACCGGCCTCGAGCTCGCCACCGATATTTCCGTAGTGGTCCTTGCGGTCGCGTCCCTCCTCGTATTTCTCGTGGTAACGTTGGTCCTGCTGCAGCTTCGGAAGCTCGTCTCTGCGGTCAACCGCCAGCTCGTTCCCATCATGGACCGCGCCCGCGGTGCGGCCGAGAACGTCGAATTCGTCTCGGCTGCAGTTCGGCGCGATATCGAGAAGGTTAATGAGTCCGTTACCGCCGTTACCGACCGCCTGAAGGACGCCTCGAACCACATGGAAGACCGCATCGAGGAGTTCAACGCGCTCATGGTGGTGGTTCAGGGGGAGGCTGAAGACGTCCTCCTCGACACGACCGCTGCCCTCCACGGCGTGAGAGCATCGGCGCGGACGTTGGGCGAAAGGGCCACCATGGCCGGGCCTTCGCCGCCCCCGGAGCCTCCCAGCGACGACGGGGCGGTTACCGAGCCTCAGTTGGCCGACGAGTCGGAGTAGGGACGCACGCCATGAAGGTGGTCGCCGCACTCTTCGTGGCGCTCGCCTGGATTCTACTCGACCCTCAGCCACTCCTGGCATGGGGTCCCGGTACCCACATCGCCCTCGGGGAATCCGTGCTCGGGAGTCTGTCACTCCTCCCGGGAGCCGTTCGCCTGCTCATCAGGCAATACCCGATCGACTTCCTCTACGGCTCGATCGCAGCGGACATCTCCTTCGCGAAGAAATACGTGCCGGAGGGACGGCATTGTCACGAATGGAAGGTCGGAGAAGAGATTCTGGCATCCGCGGAAACCGACCAACTGAGATCTATGGCCTTCGGATACCTCGCGCACCTTGCCGCAGATACCGTCGCACACAACCTCTTTGTGCCACGCCAGCTCCTCCTCACCAGCACAACACAAGCCCTGGGGCACGCATACTGGGAGCACCGTATGGACATCCAGGTGGGGGATCACCACCTGAGCCGGGCACGGCAGATCGTCATCGAGCACGACCATTCCGAAGCCGACGCGCTCTTCGATCGGGTGCTGTCCAGAACGATTTTCAGCTTTCAGACCAACCGGCACATCTTCCGGGGGATGATCCGGGTGACAGACAACGATCGTTGGCGAGCGGTGTTCGATCGGGTGTTGAAGAACTCGAGGTTTTCGCTTGAGGCGTCTTTGGTGGACCGGTATGTGGAGTGGTCCCTGGTGGAGGTCATCCGCTATCTGAACGAGCGTGAGGCCTCGGTCACAGCCGCTCAGGACCCGATCGGCGACCTGAACCTCAGGCTCGCGAAGAAGATACGGCGCCTCTCCATGGCTCGCGGAGCGGCTGGCACCCCCGAGCTCCTCCGGGAGGCGGCGGACGAATTCTTCCCGCTGCCGTCCGCTCAGTCGTAATCCTTGCGGAGATTGGCGTACCGGACAAGGAGCTTTTTGGTCCCAACCTGAGCGAAGTGGACGGTCACCTTCAGATCGCGCCCAAACCCGGAGATTTCTCCGACCGTCCCCGAACCAAAGGAATCGTGCAACACGCGCTCACCCTTGACCATGCGTGGAGCATCCTGGTCGACCGAGGCGTCGTCGAAGTCGATGTCGATCCAACTCTGGTCAGTGGTCGCCTGCTCCTGTGTCGCCTGCGGTACCCGACGCCTCGTGAAGGAAGTCGCCCCCCGTTTCACCTCAGACATCGTCTTCTCGATAAGTTCTCCGGGAACTTCGTCGACGAAGGGAGAGAGTCGGCCATACATCATCTCGCCTGCCCGGCGGCGACGGGCAGCGTGCGTCATGAAGAGCTTTTGCTCGGCCCGAGTGATGCCGACATAGAAGAGCCGCCGTTCCTCCTCAAGAGCGTGGGGGTCGTCGTACGACCGCGAGAGCGGAAAGAGTCCATCCTCGAGCCCCGAGATGAAGACGACCGGGAACTCCAGCCCCTTGGCGTTGTGAAGCGTCATCATGGTCACTGCGTCGGCATCCGGATCAAGCCGATCGACGTCCGCGACTAGCGCGACCCTCTGCAAGAAAAGGTCAAGTTCAGAGAAGGTGTCCAGGTCTTCCTCCGACTCCTCGAGACGTTCAACGTTGAAGTCGAGCGCACCGGCGATGAGCTCGCGCACGTTGTCGGCCCGGTCCTCCCCCTCGGGCCCCTCGTTTCTCAACTCCTCGATCAGCGAGAGATCCTCGACGAGATGCTCGAGCAACTCGCCGATCGCCTCGGTGGCAGCCCGTAGAGAAAAATCGCGAATCAATTCCGAGAAGGCCTTCAGGCCTCGTACCCCTCCCGTCGGGATACCCTCTGCCTCTTCCGCCCGGGACGCGGCCTCGAGGATCGGGATGCCCTCTGCGGCAGCCCAGGTGCTGAGTCTCTCGACCGTGGTCTTCCCCACCCCGCGGCGTGGGTAGTTGACCACCCGTCCAAATGCAGTCTCATCGAGCGGATTGGCGATCAGACGAAGGTAGGCCAGCACCTCCAGGATTTCGCGACGTTCATAGAACCGTACGCCGCCTACGATCTGATACGGCACCCCTCGCCGACGAAAGGCATCCTCCATTGCCCGCGATTGGGCATTCGTTCGATAGAGAATGGACACGTCCCCCAGGGAGAGCGACGGATCCTCCTGGACCATGGCCTCGATACGGTCGACCACCCATCGTGCCTCGTCGGTCTCATCTGCCGTGGAAACGAGCGTGAGTGCAGCCCCAGGGTCCCGGCGGGTTCTGAGGGTCTTTCCTTTTCGCTGGGTATTGTTGGCGATCACCGCGTTGGCTGCTGCGAGAATTTTCTGGCTCGATCGATAATTCTGCTCCAGTCGCACCGTCTTCGCGCCGGCAAAGCTCTCCTCGAAGCTCAGGATGTTCTGGATGTCGGCTCCCCTCCATCCGTAAATGCTCTGATCGTCGTCCCCCACCACCATCAGGTTGCCGTGCTCACGTGCGAGCGACTCCAGAAACACGAACTGTGCACGATTGGTGTCCTGGAACTCGTCGACGAGCAGGAATGAGAACCTCCTTCGATATCGCTCCATGAGGTCGGGGTTCTGTTGCAGCATTTCGACCGGCTTTACGAGCAGATCGTCGAAGTCGAACGCGTTTTGAGCCTTGAGCGCTGCCTGATAGGCAGGGTAGACCTGGGCAATCTTCCGAGCGAAGGGATCAAAACCTTCGGCATTCTCCTCTTCGAATCGCTCAGGGGACACCAAACGGTTCTTGGCCCCGGAGATGTGACTTCGCATCGCCTTGGGACTCCACTTGCGGGGGTCGATCCCCAACCCGACCTGCGTACTCTTTATCAAGCGCAGACTTTGGTCGGCGTCGAAAATCGAAAAGGTGCGAGACCACCCCAGCACCGGTGCATGACGACGAAGCAGACGGGCGCCGATGGCGTGGAAGGTGCCCACCCACATTCCCTTCGGGGCCACATTCAGGAGTTTGCGAATGCGGTCCCTCATCTCGCCCGCCGCCTTGTTCGTGAAGGTGACGGCCAGAATTCGGTCGGGTGGGACTCCGTGCTCCGTCAACAGATGGGCGATTCGCGTGGTGAGAACACGGGTCTTCCCCGAGCCCGCACCCGCGAGTACAAGCATCGGCCCATGTACGTGTGTTACCGCCTCGCGCTGTTCCGGGTTCAGCGCATCCAGATGCTCCACGCTAGTGTCCCGTTGCGAAAGTTCGCGAGCCACAAAAAGGGTCGGCGCGCCGAGGGTTC
Source organism: Gemmatimonadota bacterium (assembly GCA_036679625.1). GTDB lineage: Bacteria > Gemmatimonadota > Gemmatimonadetes > Longimicrobiales > Gaopeijiaceae > JAZDDA01. The sequence goes on from JAZDDA010000157.1 coordinate 37,395, forward strand.
AAGGCGGGACGATGAGGCATAGCCAAAGCTACGGCGAGGAGTCCCAACGGCGAACCCACGGATGCACCGTGCCCTTGACTGGCCGAGATACTTTCGTAACGGGACACTAGAAGGCTGTTGAAAAAGTGGGGCGAGCCGCGTTACGGGCACCGCAGGGCGAGATCCCAGGCGGGCCGCCGAAGAGATAGCCGTGGCTACCTTGAGGCGGTCCAACGACGGAGATCGTGCTGTGCTGCCCGTAACCCAAAGGGCGCAGGGGTATTTCGCGGTTCATACGGCGTCTTTTCTCCTCGCCGTAGCTTTGGCTACGACTCGTTGTCTCTCCTACCCTGAACACGCGAAGACCTAGGCACCGCCGCGAAGCGGTGGTCGCGCGGCCACACCACTTCTTCAACAGCCTTCTAGATGCCTCTCAAAGAATTGGGCCGGCCGGTTGGGCCGAAAAGTCGATGTTGTTCTGGGAATGCTTCAATCCGTGGCAACGGGGAGAAGCACCTCGAAGGTCGTACCGCTTTCGGGCGGGTCCAATAGCGAGATCCGCCCCTTGTGTACGCCCCTGATGATCCGGCGTGTCAGCGTGAGCCCAACTCCCCAACCCCCTGATTTTCCACTCACCCCCGGGTCGAAAATCCGATCTCTCAGCTCTGCGGGGACCCCCGGCCCGGTATCGTGAATCCGCAGACTCACCCATCCGGGAAGGCCCGCCCTCGCCTTGATTCGAATTTCCCCACTCCGCCCGGCGAGCGCGTCGAGTGCGTTCTTGACCACGTTCTCCAGCGCCCACTTGAGCAGAACTTCGTTCCCCTTCACCGCCGGGAGATTCCCGGGGATGTCGACGATCAACAGGACGCCCGTCCCAAGCCTGGGAAGACGCGCCTGCAGGTAGCGTTCCAGATCCCGCACGACATCCCTCAGGTTGAGCCGATGTAATTCGGGGGTTCTCCCAACCAGTTCAAACCGGTGGCTGATGTGCTCCAGCCGCTCGAGATCCTCCTTGATCCCCTGAGCAACGTCCTCGTCCTTCAACGTGGATGGCCGTTCGTCCGCAGAAAGCGTCATCAGTTCGAGCCACCCCTGCAATGAGGAGATAGGCGTCCCGAGTTGGTGCGCGAGCTCACGTGCCATCGCAGTCCACGCCTGCTCCTGCTCTGCCCTCCGCTGCGAGCGAACGACCAGAAACCCGATCATCGCGGTCGTCAGGAGCCCGAGGGCCTGAAGCCAGGGAACCCACCGCAGGCGCCGAAGCTGCGCGGTATCGCCGAAGTGCACGACCATCTCCGAGGCACCCTGAATGGGCTCATGGCGCAGATCGAGGTCTCGGACCATCGCCTGAACCCGTCGCTGTCCCTCAAGCGTCCCCAGGTTGACATCGAAGGGAAGGTTCTCTGCCATCAGGACCGTGTCGGCCTGTCCGGTGACCACCAGCGGGAGCCCCGACTGGATGATTTCGGTCTGCAGATCCGAGAGAGCCAAAATTTCAACTCCGGGCTCGGTTCCCTGAATCCCCTCCTGCACAATCCCGAAGATGCGCGTCATCAACTCCGAGTCGCGGTGGAGGGAGTTCACGATGGAGCGGGTGTAGATAACGTACCATCCGAGGATGAACAGAAAGAGCGTCGTCAACGCAACGTGCAGCTTTATGCGGAACAGTGGAGTTCTCTGCACCAGACGCCCGCTCTCTCCTCAGCCCTCGAGGCGGTTCACGCCCACATAGGGTTGAATCTCAGGGGGGATGTCGACGGATCCATCCGGTCGCTGATAGGTCTCCAGGAGGGCAACCATCAGGCGGGGGAGAGCGAGCGCAGACCCGTTCAGGGTATGCACGTACATCGGTTTTTCGCCCGCCGAAGGGCGAAAGCGAAGATTCGCCCGCCGCGCCTGGAAGTCACCGAAGGTGCTGCAGCTCGAGACCTCCAACCACTGTTCGACGCCCGGGGCCCACACCTCAATGTCGTAGGTCAACGCCGCAGAGAATCCAAGATCTCCCGTCGCCAACCGGACGACCCGATGCGGAAGCCCCAGCCTCTGGAGTACAGTTTCGGCCTCTGCGGTGAGCTCCTCGAGCGCCTCCGCGGATCGCTCAGGCGACTCGTAGCGTACAAGCTCAACCTTGTCGAATTGATGGACTCGGAGGAGGCCACGGGTGTCTGCACCGGCAGCGCCAGCCTCTCTTCGGAAGCAGGGGCTGTACGCCACGTAACGAATCGGAATCTGATCGGCTGTGAGCAGTTCGCCCCGATGGAGGTTGGTGACCGGAACCTCTGCCGTCGGGATCAACCAGAGGTCGTCGCGCTCCGTCGTATAGGACTCGTCGGCGAACTTGGGAAGTTGACCCGTTCCAGTGAGCGTCTCACGTGTAACCAGGTAGGGAACCCGAAGCTCCTGGTACCCATGCTCGTCGGTGTGGAGATCGAGCATCCAATTGATCAATCCCCGCTGGAGCCGAGCCCCACCCCCTCGGAGAACCGGGAAGCCCGAGCCGGAGATGCGGGTGCCTCGAGCGAAGTCGAGAAGTCCGAGATCCTCGCCCAACTCCCAATGCGGCTTCAGCGCAAAGTCGTAGCTCTGCGGCTCGCCCCAGCTCCGGACAATCTCATTCGCGTCGACGCCGCCTTCGGGGACCTCATCGAGCGGGAGGTTGGGAAGCGCCATGAGGCGCTCGTGGATTCCAGCTTCAGCCTCGGCCACTGCAGTATCCACACCCGCGATGCGGTCCCCCACAGCCTTCATCTCTGCGATCTGGGACGCTGCATCCTCCCCTGCCCGTTTCATTTCTCCAATACGCTTGGAGGCGTCGTTGCGGAGAGCCTTCAGGTCGTTGACCTCACCGAGGCCCTGGCGCCGGGTCTCGTCGAGAACGATCAGCTCATCGACTACGGCGATCACGTCCCCGGACGCACCTCGTCTTCGGAGCCCTTCCTTGACCAGAGCGGGCTCGGCCCGGATCCGCCTCAAATCGAGCATTGAACCCTAATTGTCGACCGGGGGTGGCACGAGATCGCGGTCCTCGCAAAGAGGATTCGTATCGAAGAGAATCCGCACCGTGCCATCTTGGACCGAGCTCTCCATAACCACGAACTTCCCGAAGAAGAAACAGTTGCTGAAGGTCGGATCTTCGCGGGTACGCACCACATACGTGGTTCCGAACTCGACCGGGATCGGCTGGTCGGAGATGTACAGATCATCGTCCCTCGGCGCCTTGAGAAGCTCGTCGAACTCCATTCCGGGGAAGGGAGCGATCGCGGCGTTGCTGTCCCTGATTCCGAGGAGTGGCGGTGGGAGAAACACGAGGAGTCCGCCCTGGGTATCGAGGGCAAAGTCCCACGCCTCCGCGTTTCCAGGTGCCTCGATACGTCTCGAGCCTCTCTGAATCATGTCGAATCCGGAAGCGAGATTCCCCTCTTCACGGGTAAGCGAGAAGATGACCGCCTGCTCAGGGAAGGCGGTCCACGTCTGCCTGAACGAGTCCGCCCCACACCCTGCGCCCAGGACGAGGATGACAACGGAGGCTGCTGTGGAAACGGCGAAGCGCATGTCTATTATCGGAGCCGGCGTCTAAAGGTAAGGCGTGGTCGAGAGGGTCGAAGACTACCCCAACCAAAGAGGAGGGTCAAGCCCGCAAACCCGCTAACTTGCTTGACTTCTACACCCGTGGCCGGGTAGGTTCCTCCCCTTGGAGGTGTCTCTCACGAGCGATTCAAAATGGGGATTTCGCCGGTGTCGGAGACTCCGGTTCGCCGGGTACTTGTGGCTGACGACGAACCCCACATTCGACGGGTTCTCACCACCCTTCTCGAAGCCCATGGGTTCCAGGTGGACACGGCCTGCGATGGACTCGCGGCGTTGGAGTTACTGAGGTCACAAACGGAGTATTCGGTGATCCTCCTCGACCTGACGATGCCGGGCGCCACGGGCATCGAAGTCCTGGAAAATCTGGCAAAGCTGGAGCACCGGAAGAACATCCCGGCCCTGGTCTTAACAGCAAAGGGGCAAGACGCCGATCGCGAGCTGGCATTCAACCTCGGTGCCAGAGATTTTATCACGAAGCCCTTCAGCCCAAAGAAGCTAATTGCCCGAATCGAGACATTCTTCGCGCCCTGACCCGCAGCCGTGGGTAACGATCCTCGCAGGAGGTATCGGATCACGCTTTTGGCCCGTGAGCACCGCCCACCGGCCCAAACAGCTCCTCCCCCTCGCCAGTGAGCGGCCCCTGATCGTAGACACCATGCGAAGGGCCCGCAGCCTGACCTCTGAGGATCGTATTCGCATCCTCACCGGCGCGCATCTCGCGGAGCGCTTCCAGAGCGCCCTCCCCGATCTCGCGGAAGAGTGCCTGATGGTTGAGGCACAGGCCAAGGGGACGGCCCCCGTACTGGCATGGTCGGCCTGGCACCTGCAGCAGACCGATCCCGATGCGGTGATCGTCTCCCTTCACGCCGATCACATGATCCGCCCTGAGGAGGGGTTTCGAGAACTCGTTCGGAATGCGGTGAGGGTTGCTCGAACCGAGGACATCCTCCTCACCGTGGCGGCACCCCCTGATCGCCCAGAGACTGGGTATGGGTACATCGAGCCCGGCGAATCTCTCGAGTCGGCGTCGGGCATGCAGGCGTTTCGAGTGAGGTCGTTTATTGAAAAGCCCGACATGGATGCAGCCAAGCTGCTCATCGCCGCCGGGAATCTATGGAACACGGGTATTTTTATCTGGACGGCGAAGCGGTTCCTCGAGGAGGTCAGAGAGGTCGCCCCTGAGATCGCGGTGCACCTCCCCCTTCTCGAAGAAGGACGTGACCTCGAGTTCTTCGAGGCGGTTCCCAACGTCGCGGTTGATGTCGCCGTTCTCGAACGCAGCGACCGAGTCGGGGCCGTCACGGCCACCTTCGCCTGGGATGATGTGGGTAGCTGGGAGGCGCTGGCCAGAACCCGAGAGGGAGACGCCGCGCAGAACGTGCTCGTTGGAAGCGGATTTGCCACGGAGGCGACCGGAAACCTCACCTACGCGGAGGACGGGGCGATCGTGCTCTTCGGGGTGGACGATCTCGTGGTGGTTCGTACCGAGAACGTGACCCTCGTAACCACGCGAGACCGGGCCCCGGAGCTCAAGATCCTTCTGGCTCAACTCCCCGAGGAATTCGGCGGAAAGGCTCCCCAGGATGAGTGACGTGACGCCGGTGGGCCTCTACCTCTTCGATGACGACAAGGCCCGAGCATTCCGGCCATTCTCGCTCACCAGGCCGGTGGGAGAGCTTCGGTTTGGAGCGCTGTTGCAGCGCGAGCGAGCCGCACACCTGTTCGACGTACCGTGCCTCGGCCACCTCTGCGGCGATCTTCTCGATGGCTGGGATGAAGTCGGCGCCCCACCTGCAATTACACTCGACAAGGTTGATCGCGCACACACTACCGTCGTCCTCTCCAGCCGAGCGGTGCTTGAGGCGGCCCTCCCCTCCCCTCCCTCCCCGGCGACCCTCACGATTGACGGTGAGGTCGTGGGCTGGGTGCTCCCCGCGGGGGAGCTCCCCCCCGCAGAGGCGCTGAGCACACCCACAGTGTGGGCCGGCCCAGACACGACAGTTGAGCTCTCCGGGAAGGTCCTTGGGCACGTTTGGGACTTCATGGACGGGAATGCCGCGCAACTCTGTGAAGACATCCCGGGGCATTTCCCTGAGAGTCGCTTCGTTCTCCCGCCGGGAGCCCATGCCGAGGGGGCAGAACGGATCTCAATCGGCAAGGACGTCCACATCGAGCCCGGCGTCTTGCTGGATGCCCGCCACGGCCCCATCCGGCTCGAGGATGGCGTGACGCTCAGGGCCTTCACCAGGCTGCAGGGACCCGCGTACATCGGACACGGATCCACCCTCGTGGGAGGCTCCTTCGCCGGCATCTCCATAGGCCCAGTCTGCAAGCTCCGCGGTGAGGTGGACACCTCGGTACTCCTGGGATACACCAACAAGGCCCACGACGGCTTCCTGGGACACGCCTACGTAGGGAGTTGGGTGAACCTGGGCGCCGGCACGACGAACAGCGACCTCAAGAACACGTATGGGTCGGTTCGGATCTGGACTCCGGCTGGTCCGGAGGACACCGGCCTTGTGAAGGTTGGATGCTTCCTCGGAGACCACGTGAAGACCGGAATTGGGACTCTCCTGAATTCTGGCACCGTGGTGGGGCCGGGGAGCAGCGTCTTTGGAGGCGGCAGGCAGGCGGCGCATATTCCCGCGTTTTCGTGGGGGGTTGGTGATGACCTTTCAACGCACCGGCTCGACAAGTTCCTTGCCACCGCAGAGGCGGCTATGGCCCGCCGTGATGTCCAGCTCACTCCCGGAGTGCGGACTGTTCTGACCCGGGCCTGGGAGACCACTCGAGACGAGCGAGGCGAAGAGCCCACGCGATGAAGGTCTGTGCGCTGGGGAGTGGGAGTCGGGGAAACTCGACTCTTATTGAGGCCGGAGAAACCCGCATTCTCGTGGACGCCGGTTTCAGTGCCCGAGACCTCGCTCGAAGACTCGAAGTCGTCGGTGTCTCACCGGAGTCGATCGCAGCGGTAGTCATTACCCACGACCACGGTGATCATACGCGTGGCGCCGGGGTCTTCGCTCGGCGTCACGGCGTTCCGGTATACCTCACGGAGCCCACACGGGCCGCCTGCGCCAAGCTCTTCAGGGGCACTGAAACCCTCGTCTCGTACAGAGCGAGCTTCTCCTTCACGATAGGGTCCCTCCGAGTAGAGCCCTTCATCACCGTCCACGATGCGGCCGACCCCGTCGCCGTGGCGGTAGTGGACCGTAACACCGGCACGCGGGTTGGGGTTGCCACGGACCTGGGACGCCCCACCGAGCAGGTGAGGATGGCCCTTCAGAGGGCGGATTTTCTGATCCTGGAGGCCAACCACGACGAGGAGCTCCTCCACTCCAGTGCCTATCCCTGGTCGGTGCGACGGCGGATCAGCTCGAGCCACGGGCACCTGTCGAACCACGCAGCAGCGCAGTTCGCACTCGAGTTGCTCCACCCACGCCTGGCAGGCGTACTTCTGGCCCATCTCTCGGAGGAGTGCAACCGGCCGGCCCTGGCAATGGAGGTGGTCGGCGGCGCCCTGCGCGGTGCCGGCTTCGAGGGGTTCCTCGACGTGGCGCATCAGGCCGAGCCCAGCGCATTCTTCGAGATCGAAGAACTCCGCAGACGTACGGGTCCAGCCCAATTCACCCTGCTTTAAGGGGCCATCAAGCGGGACTATGTCGAGGAGGACACTAGTGTACCGTTGCCGAAGTCCTCGAGCCACCAAGAGGGTCGGGGCGCCGAGGGATCAAGGCGGTACGACGCGGCGTAGCCCAGCTACGGCAAGGAGTTCCAACGCCGGGCATCTCGGATGCACCGTGCCGTCGACTGGCCGAGAGACTTCGGCAACGGTGCACTAGATCCCGAACAAGCGTAGAATGTCGTTCGACAACGCCCACACCATGATCCCCATCACGACGAAAAATCCGACATGACTCCACCGTAGCCGTTGTTCGATGGAGAGCGCCTTGCCGCGTACGGCTTCGATACCCAGGAATACGAGGTGGCCCCCGTCCAGGATCGGAATCGGCAAGAGGTTGAGGATGGCCAGGTTCACTGAGAAGAGTGCCATGAAGCTCAGAAAATCGGCCAGGCCCCTCCGGGCAGCCTGCCCGGACGCCGATCCGATCGTCACGATACTCCCAACGGACCGCGGAGAGATACCGCCGGTGACGAGGTCGCCGAGGAACCCGAAGATGAGCCCGGAGACGAAGACGGTCTGGTCATAGCCAAGGACCACCGCCTGGGTGAACGGCACCCGTGTGTACACCTGTTCGGATAGCGGTTGATACACTCCGGCCTTCCCGAGCGTCACCATCTCACCGGTAAGGCGATGTGCCTCGGTGACCTCATCAGGGACGAGCGCCCGGATCAGCCGCGTCCCATCCCGGTCGAGGGTCAGCTCTGTGCGCTGCTCCGCGCGCATCTCGATCGCCTCACGAAAATCGTACCATGTCTCGACCGCGATCCCTGCGACGGCGAGAATGGAATCTCCCTCTTCGATTCCCCCACGCTCCGCTGGGGAGCCGGGAATCATCGGTCCGATGACCGCGGGGAGGTAAACCTCCACGGAACGCAGCAGTTCGCGCCGCGCCTCTTCGTCGTCGGTGAGGGTGATGCGGAAGCTGGACTGAGGCTCGCTCGCCTCGATCGTGATCTGACCCGCCGGCGCCTCGATAACCTGCTCCATGAAATCGAACCAGGTCTCCACCGCGGTGCTCCCAACCGCGGTAATGCGCTGACCCACGACGAGGCCGCCGAGGCTCTCAGCTCCCTCGGGGAGCGCCGTCGTCGTGACGCGCCCGACTCGTGTCTCAACGTTCTCACCGATCCCGAGAACAGCGACGATGCCTGTGTACACGACGAAGGCGAAGAGCATGTTCATGATCACCCCCGCCGAGATCACGAACGCCCGGGCCGGTAGCGACTTGCTATCGAAGTCCCTCGGGCCGGGGACGCGAGGCTCGGCCGGAGCGCCACCCTCCACCCGCTCCATCACCTCGTCCTCCATACCGCCCATCTTCACATATCCACCGAGCGGAATCCAACCGATCACGTACTCGGTTTCTCCACGTGTGAAGCCAAAGACACGCGGTCCGAGCCCGATCGAGAACCGCTGAACTTCGATTCCCACCGCCTTCGCCGCCCAGAAATGCCCCAGCTCATGGACCAAAATCAGAACGCCCAATACTACAATCGTCGCTAGTACCGTCATGCCCCTGTGTATCCCTCCCGTTGCGAAGCGAGGCCGGCGGCCACACTCCGCTCGATAATCGTAGTAGCAGCGGTACGTGCCGCCGCATCGGCCTCAAGTACGTCGTTCACCACGTCGACGTTCCCTCTGGGAACCTCGGCGAGCACCCCTTCGACGACATCTGCCATCTCGAGGAATCCGATCTGACCGCCGACGAATGCCCCAACTGCCACCTCGTTTGCGGCGTTGAACACCGCCGGATGCGTCCCGCCAGCTCGCCCAGCTTCCACCCCTAAAGAGAACATGGGGAAGGCCTCGTGGTCCACTGCCTCGAATGTCAGCGCGGACGCGGCCACGGGGTCAAAGGTCTGAAGGGCCTCGTCCGCCACCCGCTCCGGATAGGTGAGGGCGTACAGGATGGGGAGCTCCATCGTTGGAAACCCGAGTTGGGCCAACACCGATCCATCGACGAACTCCACGAACGAGTGGATGATGGACTGGGGGTGAACGACCACATCGATGGCATCATAGGGGAGTCCGTATAGGACGTGGGCTTCGATGACCTCGAGAGCCTTGTTGGCAAGGCTGGCGGAGTCGACGGTGATCTTCTCACCCATTGCCCACGTTGGGTGACGCAATGCATCCCCCCGAGTAGCGTTGGCGAGCTCAGATCGGGATCGCCCCCGGAAGGGTCCCCCGGAAGCCGTCAACACGATGCGGCGGACACTCCTCCGATCTGTGCCCTCCATACACTGCAGAATTGCGGAGTGCTCCGAGTCGATCGGAATGATCTCTCCCCCGCCCTCCCTTGCAGCCTGCATCACGAGGTTTCCCCCGGCGACGAGGGATTCCTTGTTGGCAAGTGCGAGGCGCTTCCCGGCTCGCAGGGCCGAGAGCGTCGGCTCGAGCCCGGCGGCCCCGACAACGGCGTTGACGACTACATCGGCATCGGGGTGTCGTGCGAGAGCGACGACTGCGCCTGCTCCTCCCTCCCAGCGCGCATTGGTCTGCGAGCTAGCGGGTGGGAGGTGCTCCGGATCGGCGATCACCGCCCACTCGGGGTTGAACTCATCGACCTGCGACGAGAGAAGGTCGGCTGAACGATTCGCGGAAAGTCCAACGATCTCGAACCGATCAGGATGCCGGCGAACGACCTGGAGTGTGCTCTCTCCGATGGAGCCAGTCGAACCTAGAACGACGATTCGAATCATCCGAGATAGCGCGCCAGAACCAGTAGGCCGTAGGTCAGCGGAATGGTAAGGAATAGGCCATCCATCCGGTCGAGCGCCCCACCATGACCCGGAAGGAGATGTGACGAATCCTTCACGTCTGCCTCCCGCTTCAGCACGGACTCGGCCAGGTCGCCCATCTGTCCCACCAGGCTGATCGGGATACCCATGAGGGCGGCGACCTGCCACGACACGCCGTACTCGGGCACTGCCGAGAGTGCGAAATGCCCGTATACGCCCGCCATGACCGTAGCCCCTACCAAACTTGCGATGCCCCCTACCCGCGTCTTCTTGGGGCTCACGGCCTCGAGAAGCTTCGCCTTACCGAAGCGCGAACCGACGAAGAACGCAAAGGCATCGCCGATCCAGCTGACAAAGAGCGGAAATATGACGAACGCCGCCCCGTGCCACGGCTCCAGGGAACCGCCCAGCGTCGGCAGATGATGGAGGAGCCCCGAAAAAGCCAGGGCAACCCCAGTGTAGATGACCCCTGTCGTCGTCGTAGCGGCATCGGTCAGGGGACGGCCCTGCGGCCACCGTATCCATAACACCACCGCCACCGACCCCAGGCCCACAGCGATGACCATCGCAAGTGCCCACTGCGAAAACTCGGCATACGTCGGGTAGAGCGTCGCAAGAAGCGACATCAGCCCGGCTACGGGAACTCCCAGCCAAACGACGGGGTCTCCCCCCTTTTGTCGGGCTAGTCCGTAATACTCCGCGGCGGAGAGTGCACCCGCGAGACCCATGAGGCCGCCCAGGAACCACCCACCGAGATAGATGAGCCAGATCGCCAACGGAATCCCAATTCCGGCTACCACCAGCCGACTGCCAAGCTCGCTTCGTGCCATCCGTTGCTCGCCCCCGGGAGATCGGGTGTTCAGACCGAGACCCGTCCGAAGCGTCGGTCCCGTTGTTGGAAGTCGAGAATGGCCCCGAAGAATTCCTCCCGGTCGAAATCCGGCCAGAGGACGGGGCTGATATACAGCTCCGTATAGGCAAGCTGCCAGAGGAGGAAATTGCTGATGCGCATCTCGCCTGAGCTTCTGATGAGCAGATCGGGATCGGGCAGCTCGTGTGTGAAGAGCTGCTGGCGAAAGAGGTCCTCGTCGATCTCGTCCGAGGTGAGTTCTCCTTCGCGGACGCGCTCTGCGAGGAGTCGGCAGGCTCGGAGGATTTCTTCACGGCCCGAGTAGGAGATCATGAGGTTCAGACGAAGCTTCCTGCCCCCCACGGTGCCGGCCATGATGTCCCCCACCGCGGCACGGGTCGTCGCGTCGAGGGCGTCGAGATCGCCCAGGACGTGCACCTCCACGCCCTGTCCCCTCAGCTCTTCCTTCTCCCTAGCAACATAGAGCCGAAGAAGCGCCATGAGTGCGAGGATCTCGGCACGCGGGCGTTGCCAGTTTTGAGTGGAGAACGCGAAAAGCGTGAGGACCTCGACACCTGCCTCGAGAGCTCCCTCGATGGCTTCACGGACCGCCTTCATGCCCTCTTTGTGGCCAACCTGCCGAGGAAGACCGCGCTGTTCAGCCCATCGACCATTGCCGTCCATGATGATGGCAATGTGCCGTGGGACCTCTCCGTGGAGATGAAGCTGCTCAAGGCGTTCGGATTGGGGCATTGGCGATGGAGATCGGGTTAGATCGCCATCACCTCCTTTTCCTTCTGCTCCATCAAGTCGTCGATCTTCTTGATGAAGGTGTCGGTCAGCTTCTGAATTTCATCGATGGCACGGTGCCCCTCATCCTCACTCACCTCATGATCCCGCAGGAGGTCCTTCACCTGGTCGTTGCCACCCTTACGAGCGTGCCGAATCGAGATTCGACCTTCCTCCGCCATCCTGTGCAGAAGACGAACGTATTCCTTTCGTCGCTCCTCGTTCAGTGGGGGGATAGGAATCCGAATGAGGTTTCCGTCGTTGGCGGGGTTGAGTCCCAGGTCCGCCGTCAAGATGCCCTTCTCGATCTCGGCGATCAACGTCTTGTCGAAGGGTTGCACAACGAGCATGGACGCCTCTGGAGTCGAGACCGATGCGACCTGGTTCAACGGCATCTTCGACCCATAGGCATCCACCCGGACGGTATCCAGAAGGGCTGGCGTCGCCTTCCCGGTGCGCACGGCCGCGAATTCGCGACGTACCGCTTCAAACGCGTCCTCCATGCGGCTCCGAGCATCTGCTTGCGGCATAATCTACGATTCCCCCAGTACGGCCAACGGGCACTTCGGCCGAAGTGATGTTACGAAACGAGAGTTCCTATGCGATCGCCACGAATCGCTGACACGACGGCTCCGCGATCTTCAAGGTTCAGTACGATGATGGGGAGGTCGTTTTCCTTGCACAAGGACACCGCAGGCGCATCCATGACTCCCAGCTCCCGGGTCACGACTTCCTGGAACGAAATGCGGGGAATGAACTCTGCCGTGGGGTCCTTCATTGGGTCTGCGGTATAGACGCCAGACACCTTCGTGGCCTTGATCACGACATCCGAATTCATCTCGATCGCCCGCAAGGCGGCAGCCGTGTCGGTTGAGAAATAAGGATTGCCCGTCCCACCGGCAAAGATAACGACACGTCCTTTTTCCATGTGTCGGAGCGCTCTCCGGCGAATGTACGGCTCCGCGACCTCCTCCATCCGCATCGCGGTCATTACGCGGGTCGCCACACCCTTCCGCTCGAGAAGATCCTGAACCGCGAGGGCGTTGATCACGGTAGCCAACATACCCATATAATCGGCCTGGACCCGGTCCATGCCCTTCTGGGATGCGATCGCCCCCCGCACGATGTTTCCGCCGCCGATCACCAGCCCGAGTGAGACACCCATCTCGTGCACGGAGCGCACCTCATCGGTGATTCGATCCACAACGGAGGGTTCGATCCCGAACCCCTTGTCACCGGCCAGAGCCTCACCCGAGAGTTTGAGCAGTACTCGGCGGTATGCCTGTTTCTCCACAACTTCGTCCATCGCGTCCTCGCTAGACTCCGTGCGTCAGGCTCCCTCACCCACCTTGAAGCGGGAGAACCGCGCAACCTCGATTTTTTCTCCACACTTTGAGGAGACCTCTGTGATCAGCGCCTCGATCGACTTGTCGGAGTCCTTCACGAAGGGCTGCGACAGAAGCGTCATCTCCTTGAAGAACTTTCCAAGCTTGCCCTCAACGATCTTCTCTGCGATCTCCGGCGGCTTTCCCGCTTCCTTTACCTGCTCCATGTACACCGCGCGTTCCCGAGCGATGACCTCCTCGGGGAGATCATCCTTGCTCACGGCGAGCGGAGAGGTTGAGGCGATGTGAAGCGCCAGGTCCTTCGCGAGTTGCTTGAAGTCGTCCGTGTTCGCTACGAAGTCCGTCTCGCAATTGACCTCGACGATGACTGCGGTCCGACTGTCGAAGTGGACGTAACTCCCGATCGTCCCCTCGTTGGCGCTCTTCTCGGCCCGTCTCGCTGCCCTCGCAGCACCCTTCGCCCGCAGAAAATCGACCGCAGCCTCCAGGTCTCCATCGGTCTCGGTCAGGGCCCTCTTGCAATCCATCATCCCCGCGCCGGTACGGTCGCGGAGCACCTTCACATCTTTTGCAGAAATCGACATCACTCAGTCCCGCTATTTCAAAGGTTACCTACGTCGCTATATCCGTCTCGAACAAAAAAAGCGGAAGCCAGTTCAGAGGCGACGCCCCTGGGTCCTTGGGGGCTACGTCCTCGTCCGGCTGCCGCCTCTTCAGTTCCTGTGGGAAATCCTTCCCAAAGAAAGGTCAGGCTTCCTCGACCGCCTCATCCTTCTTGGCCGCAGCCTCACCCGCAACCTCAGCTTCAACCGCAACCTCAGCTTCAACCGCAACCTCAGCTTCAACCGCAACCTCAGCCTCAACCGGAGCCTCGGCCACCGGCTCTGCCTCTGGCGCTGCTTCGGCCGTTGGCTCTGCCTCCACCGAAGCGTCCACCGTCTCGGCTGAGTCCTCTGTGACTTTAGGAGCGGCCGCAGCACCTGCCGTGGCAATCGCCTCGGGGCGAAGCCGCCGCTTCTTCCGACGCGGCGGTTGAGCAGCGCTCTCGACGTCCTTGGTCTCACCAGTCTCAGTCGAGTAGGTGGTGGCCTCGAGTTCCTCCACCCGCTTCAACTGCTCGTCAGGCACCTCAGTCCGCGAAGCTGCAATGCAGTCTGCGATGGCCTTTGTGATCAGCCCAACCGAGCGAATGGCGTCGTCGTTACCGGGGATCGGGAAGTCCACGAGTTCGGGATTCGCGTTGGTGTCCGCAATCGCGATAACTGGAATTCCGAGCCTTGTGGCCTCGCGAACCGCGATAGCCTCACGCCGTGCATCGACTACGAAGATCGCACCCGGAAGACGCGTCATGTCCTTCACGCCAGAAAAGTACTTCGCCAGCTTCGTGCGCTCGCGCTCCAGGAGGAGACGCTCCTTCTTCGTGTAGAACTCGAAGGCGTTCTCTTCTTGCCCACGCTCGAGCTCTTTCATGCGTCGGATCTGCTTCCGGATGGTCTGAAAGTTGGTAAGCATTCCGCCCAACCAACGCTCAGTAACGTAGAAAGCCCCACATGCTTCGGCTTCCTGCTCCACAACCCCACGAAGCTGTCGCTTCGTGCAGAGCATCAGGACCCGATCGCCTCGAAGAACGACCTCCCGCACCGCCTGCTGAGCCAGCTTGAGTCGGTCAAGCGTCTTCCGGAGATCGATAATGTGGATGCCGTTGCGCTCGGTGAAGATGTACTTCTTCATCTTCGGATTCCAACGGCGTGTCTGGTGCCCGAAATGGACGCCAGCTTCCAGCAGCTGATTAAGTCCGACCTGCTCCATAGATGTCTTCATTTCCACGGGACCGATATACGTCCCAGTCAAGATTTGGTCCTACCTGGTTCTAACGCTTGCTGAACTGGAACCGCTTGCGGGCCTTGGGCCGCCCGGGCTTCTTTCGCTCCACCTTCCGCGCGTCGCGCGTCAACATCCCGTGGCTGCGAAGCACCGGGCGCTGTTCCTCGTCAAAGGCGAGGAGCGCCCTCGCGAGTCCGTGCCGGAGTGCGTCTGCCTGACCCGTCGGGCCGCCGCCATTGAGCCGCACCTGGATATCGAACTGCCCTTCCATCTCCGTAACACGGAGCGGGCCGTCGACGCGGAGCCGGTGGGCCATGCGCGGGAAATACTCTTCCAATTGACGGCCATTGATCGACCATTGCCCCGAGCCACTCTTCAAGAGAACCCGAGCAACGCTCGTCTTACGCCGGCCAACGGTTTGAATCGGTTTGATTTCGGACGCCATCGTCTCGTACGCCTAGTTGATCACCAAGGGCTGCGGCTGCTGCCCTACGTGGGGATGTTCGGAGCCTGCATAGACCTTCATCTTCATCCGGATGTGCCGACCCAGGGTATTCTTGGGAAGCATTCCACGGACGGCGAGCTCAATGACCCGCTCGGGGTGTCGCTCCAACATCCGCTTGAACGGAATGTGCTGTTCGTGCCCCATGTACCCAGAATGTCGGAAGTAGGTTTTCTGCTCTTCCTTCCTTCCGGTCAACCTCACCTTGGACGCGTTGATCACGATCACGTGGTCGCCCACATCCAGATGTGGAGTAAAACTAGGCTTGTGCTTGCCTCTGAGGATACGGGCGACCTCGGTGGCGAGGCGTCCGAGGGTCTGTCCCCCGGCGTCTACGATCCACCACGCCCGCTCGATCTCGTGTGCTTTCGGTGTGTACGTCTTCATTCCCAACCTGCTATTACGGCGTTGAATATAGAGCGTTAAATGATATCCGAGACCGCACAGGGTGTCAACTGGTGAAAGGCCCGTCCCGCATGGCGTTTCCCGACATGAGCCCACCGGGAGAAGGACGGGTTCCAGCCGCATGGGCGAGGCCGCTCTCAGCTACTGGAAAAACGTCTCCAGGAATCGCGCCCGCGACCTGTGCCTGAGCCGAAAAAGGGCCTTCTCCTTGATCTGCCTCACCCGCTCTCGGGTAATGCCGAGAAGGGTGCCAATCTCCTCCAACGTCATCGGCACCTGGTCGTCGAGCCCAAAATAGAGGCGTAGAATCTTGGCTTCGCGCTCCTTGAGCTTCGAGAGAGCTTCCTCCACGGACGACTTGAGGGCGTGTCCGTACGTCTCGTCCTCGGGTCCGGGAGCATATTGGTCTGGCAGGTAGTCGAGGAGTCGGTTGTCCTCGCCGGGGGTAATCGGCGCATCCAGGGAAAGGTGCGACTGGGAGATTGCGAGAGTTCGTTCCACCTCCTCCTTGGAGATGTCGAGATCCCGAGCCAGCTCCGCCACCGTCGGTTCCCTGCCCAACTCCTGCAACAGGGCAGAACTCCTCCGTCCTATGCGGTGGAGGGCCCCGGCACGGTTCAGCGGTACGCGAACGATGCGGCTCTGCTCGGCGAGGGCCTGTAGAATCGCCTGGCGAATCCACCAGACCGCGTAGCTGATGAACTTGATCCCCTTGGTCTCGTCGAACTTATGGCCAGCGCGAATGAGTCCAAGGTTGCCTTCGTTGATGAGGTCCGAAAGCGGAACACCCTGGTTTTGGTACTTCTTGGCGACGGAAACGACGAAGCGAAGATTGGACCGAACCAGGGTATCAAGAGCCTCCTGGTCCCCCTTGTGGATCAACTTCGCCAACCGAACCTCATCCTCGCGTTGGATGAGCGGGTAGGCGCTGATTTCCTTCAGGTACTGATCGAGCGACCCCTCTCGAAAAGCCCCTTTGCGGGAAGTAAAACTCAAGCCCTCCTCCGTGCGCGAGACTCCATTCGATATCCTCCGGTCAGACCGTTCGAAGGTGAGAGGTGGAGACCGAAAGGGATCGGGGGCTTCCTTCGGAACATTTCACCGGAGACATGATCGGGATTCACGTGAGGTAACGCAACCGCTCACCCGCATTCGGGTGATGGATGGCTCAATCGATTCGCTGGCCCACTCGTCCCCATCGGACGTTTCTGAACCATTCCCAGGACGAAGAATCCGCGCGTCGGAACGAGAAGTAGACGAACCAGGGTCGGCCCCGAACCGCGTCTCGATTCACGAACCCCCAATACCGGGAGTCCTCACTGTTATCCCGGTTGTCCCCAAGTACGAATAACATCCCCTCTGGAACGACCAGGGGCCCCCAGTTGTCCCGCGATGCTCTCCGATGCCTCGTGCGGGTCAGGGGACCCGCGATCAGGTGATTCTCCTGCCAGCGCATCAGGGGATGGATGGCATCCGAACCGGATCGATCGATGTGCCGAGCGTACGATTCCACGACGGCCTCACCGTTGACGAAGAGGCTCTTGGCAATCATGGACAGGGTGTCACCACCGACACCCACCACCCGCTTGACGTAGTTCTTCTCGGGCTCGTGCGGCGGATTGAACACGATCACCTCCCCACGCTGCGGCTCAGCAAAGGCGGGAAGCTGGAGATCGGAACCCGGCACGTGTGCGCCGTAGATCGCCTTGTTGACAAGAACGAAATCCCCAACGAGAAGCGTTCCCTCCATGGAAGAGGTCGGGATCTTGAATGCTTCCACCAGGAACACTCGAACACCCACGAACAGGGCGCCCGCAACGACGATGATGCGGGTCCACTCCCAGGCGCCACGAAGGAGAGCCCGAGTGGTCTCAGTCCCAGTGGGAGCATCGGGTGGCGTGTCGTCGCCACCGAGCCCTGATTCCTCACCGTTGGGTTTTCGCATCGCCTCGCTCTTCCCCCGTTCCAACCCCCTCGTGCCCTCGGTTCTCCTCCGCCAATACACACCCACCCGAGCGGCGTTCCCTTCGGTCAATCCTCGCGGGCCAGTCCATATTTTTCGATTTTCTTGTACAAATTCGAGCGGGGCATGTCGATACTGCGAGCCGTCTCACTCACATTCCACTCATTTTCCCGCAACTTGTGGAGGATAAAAATCTCTTCTGCCTGTTCCTTGAACGAGCCGTACGTCTCGACACCGAGGAGTTGGGAACTCATGCCTCCAACACTCTCACGATTCCCGACCAGCTGGTCCACGTCCCGGGCCCCCACCGTATCACCCGTGGAAAGGATCAGGAGGCGCTCCACTGTGTTCCGTAGCTCCCTCACGTTTCCTGGCCATTCCATGACTTCGAGCCGGCGCAACGCATCGTCCTCGATTTTTCGCATCGGCACCCGATCACTCTCCACCGCGACTTCGATGAAGTGGCCCACCAGCATGGGAATGTCCCCCCGGCGATCCCGAAGCGGAGGAACGTCGATGGGCACCACGTTGAGCCGGTAGAAGAGGTCCTCGCGGAATCGACCCTCCGCGATCTCCTCCTCGAGATTCTTGTTCGTAGCTGCAATGACCCGGACATCCACCGTCATGGGCTTTGTGCCACCAACCCGGGTAATGACCCCCTCTTCGAGGGCTCTCAGCACCTTGGCCTGAGCGGCCATCGACATGTCCCCGATCTCGTCGAGGAAGAGGGTGCCACCATCAGCCAGTTCGAATTTTCCGGCTCTGTCGGCGACCGCACCGGTAAAGGAACCCTTGTTGTGGCCGAAGAGCTCAGATTCGATGAGTTCAGCAGGAATTGCCGCGCAGTTGACCTCGGTGAGTTCCCGTTCGCTGGCGGCGGAAAGTCTGTGGATGGCCCGAGCCACGAGCTCCTTCCCGGTCCCATTCTCTCCGGTGATCAGAACGCGGGCACCTGTGGGGGCCACTCGTTCGATGCGTTCCAGCACACCCTGAATACCGGGGGAGGCACCAATGATTTTGTGCCGACTCTCGACTTCCCCCCTCAGGCGAAGAACACTTTCCGTTAATCCGCGCACCTCGAGGGCATTGCGGATGGTTACAAGGAGGCGCTCCGTGTCGAGGGGCTTCTCGAGAAAGTCAAAGGCTCCACGGCGCGTCGCTTCCAGAGCCGTGTCGATGGTCCCGTGACCGCTGATCATGACTACGACCGCTGCGGGATCGACCGTGCGCATCTGAGCAAGCACCTCCAACCCATCTGCCCCAGGCATCTTCACATCCAGGAGGCTTACGTCGGGCTGAAAACTCTGCTGCAGGGCAAGCGCATCCGGTCCATTCGCCGCAGTGGCGACTTCATGTTCCCGGTACTCAAACACCTGCGCGAGCACATCGCGGATTGAACTTTCGTCGTCAACGATGAGAATGCGGGCCATTGCTTACCCCAGGAGTGTTAGCGGTCGGCGATCAAAACGAGACTGTCACGCAACACGAAGACCCTCTCCAGGCCATCCGGCATCGGAACCGCGATGGCATCGGGGGAGAGCCCCCCCACGTTCTCCCTTCCCAGGGCCTTGAGTATGTCTGGAATGATTCTATCGGGGAAAGGAATTCGAGACGCCTCCATCCGATGGATTACCAGCGCCACCCAACGCTCGTCCTCGAGGGGGACAAGCGATCCCTCCATCTCGAGCGTCAGGGTGTCCGGGAGGAATTCGAGGAGGTTGTCGAGTGCCGGAATCGAAGGAAACGACGCCAGTGCGACCCTCACCCGGAGCCGTAAGACTCCGTCAGCCATCTCGAGCGTCGGGGAGTTCACTCCCTCGGGGAGGAGGCCGGGCAATCGATATTGGAGCACACTTCCGAGCTGCCGGTTGCTCAGCACCAACCGGTCCCCCCGCTCTCCCAGACGAAACGCCTCGAACTCGTCGAGCGTCTCTACCGCGAGTTCCTCAGAGAGCGCTTGCTCTTGTTCCGGAGGACGGATCCGATCGAGGAGATCTTGCAGGGGCGGGAACACCTGTGGCCCCCACTGCCACCCCGCGTAGGCTGCAGCTACGAGGAGAATCGCGAGCACGATCTTCCCAATGCAGCTCTTCAGGCACCCAAATCCCGGCACGGCCTACTTCTCCAGCGTGAAGCTGCGATGAATGGAATATTGTGTCCCTGCACTCGAGGTTTGGCTACGCATGAGATGCAGCTTCCGAACCTTCATCATACCCTGGTATGAAAGACCCGCTGCGAGTTCGTCCAACCCACGGAACGCACCAGCACCATTGGTCTCCTCCGCTTTGCCAAGTGTGATGTGGGGATGAAACGCCCTGGTTTCACGCTCAAAACCACAGTCGGCCAGCGCCCACTCAATGTCTTGCTTGAGACAGCGCAGTGCAGGGGTCGGGTCTGCTGCCACCCACACAACCCGCGGCCTTCGAATCGTTGGGAACGCCCCGAAACCACTGAATTCAATATCCATCACCCTGGTGGATCCAGCCACCTTTTCAAGGCCCCGCTCCACCGCCTCGATTTTTGCATCGTTCACCTCACCCAGAACCTTGAGAGAGAGATGGAAGTTAACGGGGTCACTCCATTGAACCGGGAGATCAGCTTCGCGGAGCGGACGCGCCGCCCGGTAGATTCGTTCGCGTTCCTTCTTTGGGAACGTCAGGGCTACAAATAATCGCATGTTAACTCTCCACCACCTCCACTCTCGATTCGATTCCGGTCACCAGCGATCATCCCGCAGCGCCCCTTCATCCGATGAGCTGTGACACTGCCTCCACAGCCCGGTCCACGTGCTCATCTGTCGATGCCCATCCCACCGAAATCCGGATCGCACCGGTCTCCAACGTCCCCAGGATCCGATGTGCCTCAGGGGCACAGTGAAGGCCGGACCGAACCATCACCCCCCACTCGGCGTCGAGTCGGGATGCGAAGTCACCCTGGTCCTGCCCATCAACAGTGAACGTAACGATCCCGACACCGTCGGGGGCTCGTGGCGAAACAACCGTTACGCCGCTCAGCGCGTCGAGGCCCTCCCAAACCTGTTGTTTGAGGTTCCGTTCATGCCTACGAATTTCGGACACTCCAGTTTCTTCCAGGTACCGACAGCCTGCGAGCAGGCCCGCAATTCCCGGGCCGTTGGTCGTTCCAGCCTCCAGACGATCCGGCATCCAGAGCGGCATCTCCCGTTCCTCGGACGCACTCCCCGTTCCACCCGCGACGAGGGGAGCTACATCCACCCCCTCGCGGACCCATATTCCGCCGATGCCCTGCGGGCCCAGGAGCCCTTTGTGCCCCGTAAACGCCACGATATCCACACCGTCCTGCTCGTATTGGAGGGGCAAGTGCCCCACAGACTGCGCCGCATCGACCAGCACGAGTGCCCCGGCCTCGTGAGCCACCCGCGCCATCTCGGGAACGGGCATCGTCGTACCCAACACATTTGACACGGCATTCACCACCACAAGGTGCGCCCCGTCGGCGAGCCGCTTCAGTTCATCGAGATCGACCTCACCGCTCGGCACGCCGGAAAGCATTCTTACCTCAACCCGGCGCTGTCGTGCAAGTTGGTGGGCCGGCCTGAGGACCGCGTTATGGTCGTACTGGCTAATGACCACTGCGTCTCCTTCACCCAGCGTACCGTAAAGGGCCGTGTTGATCGCGTACGTCGCATTGGGGAGAAATGCGATCCGCCCGGGATCTCCAGAAACCCCGAGAAGCCCCATCAAAGAGCGGCGGCAACTGTGGGCAATCCTGCCCGCCTCAACGGACGGGCCGTATCCGCCACGCCCGACTGTAGCCCCGCAGTCCCGGAGAAACGAGGCAACGGCCTCGGCAACGGAATCCGGTCGGATGGCAGAGGTAGCACCGTAGTCGAGATAGCACTTCATGGCGTACAACCTGGGCGATTCGCTCGCTGAAGACTGGCCGGCAAGTTACGGCCGTACATTCTGGGCAGACTCATCCCTCCTGGGTTTCCCCGGGGACCTTTATCCGCCACAACGCGGACTCGGAGCCTCAATTGTACACATACCGGGGGTAGCAAGGTAGCGACACATCACACCTCGAGTTCAGGGACGGAGTCGTTGGCGTCACCGTCCGCGCTGGCAGGGCTTCCCCCCGACCCATGGACCGAAATCACCCAGACCGCCGAGAGAATGATCCCTCCAGCAATAAGCGCTTGGGAATCCAGCGGCTCCGACGCCAAGCCCCATCCAAGAAGAAGCGCGACCACCGGGTTGACGTAGGCGTAGGTAGCCACCCGCGCGGGCGTCGAGGCGCGGAGGAGCCATATGTACGCCGAGAATGCCACAATCGCTCCCATGACGATCAGATAGACGAGTGCCAACAGCGATTTCAGCGAGATCGAGGCAAACGAAAAACTCCCCCACTCCCCCACGGCACCCCCAAGGAGTAGGAGCAGTCCGCCCCCCACGAGCATCTGCATGGCAGTAGCGAGGCTCGGTGACGTCGGAAGCGATGCAGTTCGCGAATAGATCGAGCCCGCTGCCCACGCGAACGAACCCGCGAGGACGACCAGTGCCCCAACCAGCGTCTCGGTAGTTCCGCCCCCCATCTCGTCGGATCCCACAAGGAATACCACCCCAAGGAGCCCCCAGAGAAGCCCCCCAATCAACCAGGCATTCGGACGACGAGCGCCACCCCAAGTCCAATCCATGAGGACCATCCAGAGAGGAACACTGGCCACCAGGAGCGCGACAAGCCCCGAGGCCACCCACTGCTCTGCCCACACCACCGCCCCGTTTCCTCCGAGGAGGAGGAGCGCCCCAACCACGGCTGTTCCACGCCAATGCCTCAGCTTCGGCCCCGCGGCCCCCCTGGCGCGTGCCCACATGTACAGAAGTCCCCCGGCAACGAGGAATCGTATCCCGCCCATGGTGAACGGAGGGATCGTCTCGATGGCAAAGCGAATCGCCAGATACGTCGATCCCCAGATCGTGTAGATCGCTGCAAAGGCTGCGATCACAGCCTTCTTTGGGGGGTTGGCGAACCAATTCATCCCGGAGGATATCCGGTGCCGGAGCTACGTCAACGCCCCCCCATCGTCGCGCTCGGCTGGCCGCAGCTCACGCGGCAGTTCTGTACTGGAGCGCCTCAGCAGCATGCCCCTCGGAGATGACTTCCTCTCCGTCAATGTCGGCGATGGTGCGCGCCACCTTCAACACGCGGTGGATGCCTCGCGCCGACAATCCGAGGGACGTCCCCCCGTTTCGGATCAGCGCCGTCACGCCACGTTCGCCCGAACACCACCGTCGCACCTCTGCGGGGCCCATCTGGGCGTTCGCCATAAAGCCACTCCCCTTCATCCGCTCACGCTGCCGGTGTCTCGCCGCAGTTACGCGCTGACGAACCGGACCGGACAGCGGCTCAGCCCCCGCAGCGAGTAGTTTTCCGGGAGCGACCGGGTACACCTCAATGCGGAGGTCGAAGCGGTCGAGGAGCGGCCCGGAAATACGGCGCCGATACCGGGCCACAAGCACAGGGTCGCAGGTGCATCGGCGCTCCACCGCTCCGTAATGGCCACACGGACACGGATTCATCGCAGCCACCAGCGTGAACCGACACGGGTAGCTGACGGCCCCATGCGCCCGGGAGATCGCCACGATTCCGTCTTCGATAGGTTGTCTCAAGGACTCCAGCGCGGAGCGGCGAAATTCGGGAAGCTCATCGAGAAACAGAATGCCGTTGTGAGCAAGGCTCGCCTCACCGGGTCGCATCGCCGAGCCACCCCCAACCAATCCAATATCGCTGACAGTGTGGTGGGGGGACCGAAATGGGCGGTCAGTCAGAAGCGTTGCGCCCGGAGGTATCGTTCCCGCGACCGAATGGACCATCGTCGTCTCGACCGACTCATGCAGCGTCATCGGCGGCAGGATTCCGGGCATTCTCCGCGCGAGCAGGGTTTTTCCGCTTCCCGGAGGCCCGATCATCAGGAGGTGGTGTGCCCCCGCTGCCGCCACCTCGAGCGCTCGCTTGGCGCACTCAAGTCCACGGACGTCGGAAAGATCCAACTGGTGCCCGCGGTCGGAGGTGAGCGCAAACTCCGTGTCTACTCGGGTAGGCGTGAGCAGCTGCACTCCTGCGAGATGCGCAAGCACCTCTGAAAGGTTTCTCGCCCCCAGGATCGCGACTCCCTCAACCGCCGCAGCTTCCTGTGCATTCGCCGCAGGGAGGACGATGCTGGTCACCCCTGCTCTCTTACATCCGACCGCGAGCGGCAACGCGCCGCGAATGGGCCTCAGCTCTCCGTCCAGACCCAATTCACCGGCTAGCGCGACACCCTCCAGGCCCTGGGCCGAGAGGCGTCCAGCGCCGGCGAGCAGGGCGACGGCGATCGGGAGGTCGAAGGTACTCCCGTCCTTCCGGACATCCGCCGGCGCGAGGTTCACCGTAATCTTTCGCGGCGGAATCTTGAACCCACAATTGCTCAGGGCAGCGGCCACGCGCTCCCGGCTTTCCCTCACAGCTCCCTGCGCGAGCCCCACGACGGTGAACCCCGGCAACCCCGGTGCGAGGTTCACCTCCACACGCACCACGTAGCTCTCCACACCGCGGAGAGCTAGAGAGAGGACATGGGCAAGCATCGCCCAAGCTCACGGTTGAACCGGGACGATGCTATGGCCGAATCGGCCCCCTCTACCTTGGGGACCCCTGCACAAGTAGGGGTGCGCTAGTGTACCGTTGCCGAAGTCCTCGAGCCACCAAGAGGGTCGGGGCGCCGAGAGATCAAGGCGGGACGACGCGGCGTAGCACAGCTACGGCAAGGAGTTCCAACGCTGGGCATCTCGCCTGCCCCGTGCCGTCGACTGGCCGAGAGACTTCGGCAACGGTGCACTAGGTGAAGATCGGGGGGTGTTGCTGGTGAAAATCCGTTGCGTCCTGCCAGGCCTTGGCAACGGTGAGCACCTCGGCGTCTCCCCACAGCTTTCCGATGAACGAGATGCTCACCGGCGAGCCTTCGTCATTGAAGCCGGATGGGAGAACGACGGCCGGGTGGCCGGTAAGATTCGTCATCAGCAGAACATCGGGCGCAAACGACGGCGTGATAAAGCAATCGATGCCTTCGAGTGCCGCATCCAGAGCTCCCATGATCATCGTGCGAACGCGGTTTGCCTTGATGTACTCCACCGCGGGAATCATGCGAGATGTCCGGAATGAATTCGGCCACGATCCTGGCGTTTGACGCACCAGGAGGTCGTCCCGCCCGCTGCGCGTGAGTTCGTCGAAGGCCGCCCCGGCCTCGGCAGTGAGGATGATTCGCAGAGCACCAAGAGGGAAATCCTGAGGGAGATCGATCGGGATGGGTTCAACCCCGAGCCCACGCAGCGTCTCGAGGGCCGAGGCATCGTGCTCACTGGCCCGCTCCCACTCGAATCCCCTCCGGAAGTATCCAATCCTGAGATCGGATAGCGGGCGATCGGCGTCCCAGTTGAAGGGGAGAGTCCGAGCCGTGGGATCCTCACCGTCTGCCCCATGGATGGCGTTGAAGACGAGCGCGCAGTCCTCTACGGATCGACAGATCGGGCCGAGCTTGTCCATGCTCCACGAGAGCGCCATGGCCCCCGCTCGGCTTACCCGCCCAAAGCTGGGGCGAAGGCCCGTAGCGCCGTTTCGGGTCGATGGCGACACGATGGAACCCAGCGTCTCGCTTCCGATGCTGAACGCGACGAGCCCCGCAACGGTCGCTGCCGCCGGTCCAGCCGAGGATCCGCTCGATCCCTGCTCGAGGTTCCACGGGTTCCGGGTCCTTCCCCCATACCAGTAGTCACCCTGAGCAAGAGCTCCCAGGGTGAGCTTGGCGACCAGGACCGCCCCTGCCTCTTCGAGGCGTTTGACGACAGCCGCATCGACATCGATGACCTGGTCTTCAAAGGGTTTTGCGCCCCATGTGGTCGGGTATCCCCTGGCTGAGAGCAGGTCCTTCGCACCCCAGGGTATACCGTGGAGTGGTCCGCGGTAGTGGCCATTACGAATCTCGTGGTCCGCGCGGGCTGCCTGCTCAAGCGCGAGCTCGTCAGTCAGCGTGATCACCGCCTCGAGCTGGGGCCCCAACCGGCGGATTCGATCCAGATACATGCTCGTCAATTCAACCGACGTCACCTGCCGGGTTCGAATTAGCTCCGCGAGGTGGGTAACCGGCCAGAACGCAATTTCCTCCAGCACCGCCGGCCGCTTGACGTCGGGATGCCGACTGGGCCGGAAGGGTCGCACCTCGGTCGGTAGCACTCGACCTGGGAGCATGGGCTCAAAGATCATCGCAGGCGAAACCTCGTTGGGGATCGCATTCTCCCGCATGGCCTCAAACGCACTCAGATTCTGATTGAGGCCACGCAACATCATGTCGCGCTCGTCCGAAGAGAACTCCAGGCCAGCCACCTGCTCGGCGTCGGCAACCATCTCGGCGGTCACCTCCGCCTGCCCCCGGGCCTGGGCCCACAGGACGCCGGGAAAGAGCGTTCCCGCCAGGCCAATGCCGGACATGAAGCTCATGAAACTGCGGCGATCGAGGCCGACGGTGGGGAGCGAAGACTTAATGGTTTCTGTCATTGGGCTCTCGCAGAAGACTTGAGGATCTCCAGGTTGGGGCCTATGGTGCGCGTGCCGTGGTAGGGAGCGCAAGCTCTCTCCCTGGACCGACGAGGCGCGAAAGCATCTGTGTGGGGAAGGTCCCGACGACGTGGGACCGATTGCTCCCCACAGCCGTCGGGCGCTCGTTCGGCCATGTTTGGTGACCGTACGATCCAGCCAGAGGTGAAGGCACACCTTGAACCGGAGTGATCTATGAAGGTTGCAGTACTTTCTGAGATCGATGCTCACGAGAACCGAGTCGCGCTGACACCTGACTCCGTTCGCGAACTCGTCCACAAGCGGGGGCTCACCGTAGCGGTGGAGCGCGGCGCAGGAACGAGCTCTCACTTCCTCGACGGCGCATATCAAGAGGCGGGAGCCGATATCGTCGAAGGCCCGGCAGCAGCTCTCGACGGAGCAACGATCGCGCTCAAGGTCCAGCCCCCCACGGACGACGAGATCGCCTCTCTTCCGAGCGGGATCGTTCTATTCTCGATGCTCTCCCCCCTCACCGACCCTGAGCGTGTCGGGCGGCTCGCAGGCGCGGGGGTGTCCGCATTCGCACTCGAGCTCATTCCCAGGATCACCCGTGCGCAGAGCATGGACGTCCTCTCCTCGCAGGCGACCGTAGCGGGGTACAAGGCCGTCTTGATGGGAGCCAATGAGCTCGGTAAGCTCCTCCCGATGCTGATGACTGCCGCAGGAACGATCCGACCCGGAAAGATCCTCGTGCTGGGCGCGGGGGTCGCCGGCCTTCAGGCGATCGCCACCGCCCGACGTCTGGGGGCTCGAGTCGAGGCCTTCGATGTGCGTCCCGCAGTCCGCGAGCAGGTAGAGAGCCTGGGTGCAACATTCCTCGAAGCCGACCAGGAAGTCTCGGGCGAAGGCGAGGGCGGGTACGCCAAAGAGCTCAGTGATGAGCAGCACAAGCGCGAGCTCGAGTTGATCGCCAAACACGTGACCGGCGCTGACATCGTCGTCACCACGGCGCAGATTCCAGGGCGACCTGCCCCCCTCCTCATCACAGAGGAAATGGTCGATTCCATGCCGCACGGTTCGGTGATCGTAGACCTCGCCTCCGAATCCGGAGGGAACTGTGCCGTCACGCGTATGGGCGAGACGGTCGTGCACAGCGGAGTGAAGGTGATCGGGCCGATCAACCTCCCCTCGGCGCTGCCCGTCCACGCAAGCCAGATGTTCTCCAAGAACGTCGCCACGCTACTCAAGGAAGTGGTCGAGGATGGAGACCTCGCTCTCGACTTCGAGGATGAGGTCGTGTCGGCGACGTGTGTGACGCACGACGGCGAGGTACGTCATGGACCGACCAGGGAGAAGCTAGGACTCGGCTAGCTGCAATTACCACGGGCAACACCACAAACAAACAAACCAACCCAAGAAGAGGAGATCGCATGGGAGAGATGGTCGTAGGGCTCTACGTCCTTGTCCTGGCCACGCTCGCAGGGCGCGAGGTGATCACAAAGGTGCCCCCGACGCTTCACACACCCCTTATGTCTGGGGCAAACGCCATTTCGGGTATCGCTGTGATTGGCGCGCTGGTGGTCTCTGCTCAGGCCAACACCCTGACCGTTCAGGTTCTCGGGACCATCGGGATCGCCATGGCTACAGTCAACGTGGTCGGCGGCTTCATGGTCACCGATCGCATGCTGCAAATGTTCAAGAAGCGGTAGGGGGAGCCGATCATGGATGTAGCCCTTTGGGTCGACCTCGCCTATCTCGCCTCAGCCACGCTCTTCGTTGTGGGGCTGAAGCGCCTTCAATCTCCCGCCACAGCTCGGCGCGGGAATGCGCTCGCCGCCCTTGCCATGCTCGTGGCTATCATCGCGACACTCGTAGGAAACGATGTCCTGAGCTGGACGGGAATCCTGATCGGAATCGCCTCGGGATCCCTGATCGGAGCCTTTGCCGCGAGAACGGTGAAGATGACGGACATGCCCCAGATGGTGGGGATCTTCAATGGATTGGGGGGAGGCGCCTCTGCGCTTGTCGCAGCAGCCGCCTTTGCTCAGGTCGACGCCACCGGAGCCACCCTGGAGGCCTCAGCCGGGCTTACGGTGGGCCTCTCCATGCTCATTGGCGCGGTCACCTTCTCCGGCAGCTTCATCGCCTTCGGAAAGCTGCAGGGGATCATCAGCGGGAATCCCGTCACCTTCCCACTTCAGAAGTCCTTCAACTCCCTGCTCTTCCTTAGCCTGATCGTTCTGGGTGCGTCGCTGATGGGGGTGTTCGACATCCCTGGGCTCACTCCGTCGACGACGTTTCTGGCGTTGACCGGAATATCCCTGCTACTCGGCATTCTTCTTGTCATCCCCATCGGGGGTGCGGACATGCCAGTGGTGATATCGCTTCTGAACTCCTACTCCGGGATGGCCGCCTCGGCCGCCGGCTTCGTACTCAATAACATGATCTTGATCATCAGCGGCGCGCTGGTGGGTGCCTCTGGGTTGATCCTCACGATGATCATGTGCAAGGCCATGAACCGGTCCCTCGCGAACGTCGCATTCGGTGCATTTGGTTCAGAGGGGGGTGCAAAGGCCCAGGTAACCTCCGGGGACAAGTCCGCGACATCCGTCGACGCCGAGGGCGCGGCGATGATTCTGGCATACGCTCAGTCCGTCGTCGTCGTGCCCGGATACGGCTTGGCCGTGGCTCAGGCCCAGCATGAGCTTCGCAAGGTTGCCGACCTGCTGACGGAACGCGGAGTCGACGTCCGTTTTGCCATCCATCCGGTAGCGGGACGGATGCCCGGCCATATGAACGTGCTTCTCGCCGAGGCGGACGTCTCCTACGACAAGCTCTTCGATCTGGACGAGATCAATGAGGACTTCCCGCGCACGGACGTGGCGCTGATCGTAGGTGCGAACGATGTCGTCAATCCTGAGGCACGGAATCCGGACAGCGTGATCGCTGGGATGCCGATTCTGGACGTAGATCTCGCCCGGACTGTAATCGTCATGAAGCGCAGCCTGTCGCCGGGGTTTGCTGGAATCGACAACCCACTCTTCTATCTCGACCGAACGCACATGTTCTTCGGAGACGCGAAGGATTCAATGACCGATCTCGTGCGGGAGGTCCGAGACGCCTAGCCCAAACCTGGTGTCCTGAGTCAGACGTGGTGTGCGGCCGACTCTTCGACAGCCTCTATCCTTCTGCATTCAACGCTGAAGCGGCCCTAGTGATCTGAGCCCACGTTCGGGCCAGGTGGTCTTCCTGAGTGCGAAGGTTGCCGATGGAGAGCCGGATCCACGTCTTTCCGTTGAGGCGGGTGTGCGAGAGAAACGCGTCGCCGGTCTCGTTCACTCGATCGAGGATCTCCATATTCCACTCGTCCTGAGTGTCCTGGGGCACTCCCTCAGGTGCAAATCGGAAGACAACCGTACTGAACAAGATCGGCGCAACGATCTCGAATCCACCCTCGCCTTCGATCCACCCCCCCACCAACGTCGCAAGCCGGCAGTGCTCCATGATTCGCCTGGCAATCCCCTCGCGCCCGAAATAGCGGATTACAAACCATAATTTGAGCGCCCGAAAGCGCCGGCCGAGGGGGATTCCGTAGTCCATCAGGTTCCTTGCGACCCCCTGCTCCGAGGTCCTGAGGTACTCGGGAGTGAGGCTGAACGCACGCCTCAGGAGCTCTGGGCGACGGCAATATAGGATCGAGCAATCCACCGGGGTGAATAGCCACTTGTGGGGATTCATGACCACCGAATCAGCCCGCTCCCATCCCTCGAAGAGAGGCCTGAGCTCTTCCGTGATCGCTGCTGACCCCGCGTAGGCGGCGTCCACATGAAGCCAGAGTCCGAACTCCTCAGCCACATCGGCAATTTCGGGGAGGGGATCGATCGACGTGGTGGAGGTCGTGCCCACAGTGGCCACAACCGCGACGGGCCGAAGTCCAGCTTCGATGTCGGCGACGATCGCAGCTCGCAGGGCCTCCGGCTTCATACGAAACACTTCATCTGTCTCGATACGCCGTACGCCATCCAACCCAAATCCGAGCGTGATTCCGGCCTTGTCGATTGAGGAATGCGCCTCGGCCGAGGCGTACACGCACCCCGCAGGCTCTCCACCGAGGCCCTTTTCACGCACGCCTGGCATCCTGGCCTCGCGCGCCGCTGCGAGCGCGTAGAGCGAGCTGGACGAAGCCGTGTCGTTGATCACACCCTCGAACTCATCCGGGAGACCAACCATGGCACGCACCCAGTCAAGCGTGTGTTCCTCGAGCTCCGTGCCTGCCGGCGAGCTTCGCCATACCATCGCGTTGATGTTGAGGGCGGCGGTGAGCATTTCTCCCAGGATGCCCGGTCCGGATCCGGTGTTCGCGAAGTAGGCATGGAATGACGGATGATTCCAGTGCGTTACGCCGGGAACGACCTGTTCCTCGAAGTCCCTCAGGACATCCGAAAACGGATCGCCGGCCTCGGGCACCTCGGCGGACAGACTCGCCCGCACCTCCCCGGGGTCGACCTGAGCCAAAACAGGGTAGTCGTCGATCCCAGCGAGATAGTCGGCAATCCAATCGACCACATGATACCCATGGGCACGAAAATCCTCGGGTGGCATGTCGCCAAAAGGGTTCAACTCAGCTGTCGGCTTGGGGTCCGTCATGAATTGCAAATCCGGAAATTCGAATGGATCGGTAACGTTCTCGCGCCCTCAACCCCACTGGGGGCCGTGCAGTTCCCCTCGCACGGGAGCAGTTGTAAACCCAATGAGGGATCTCGTCAACGAGGCCCACCCAGAAGGGGGCGACGAGCTCACGGCCCGTCCGCCTCCGTCAGCGGGTCATGGAGCCCATCGGCCTCCACCTGGGTGTCTCCCCCCCATTCCTGCAGGTGTATCCGAATCACCGTGCCCTCCCCCCGCCCACTTTCGGCGGTCACCCGACCACTCCAGCTCTCCACCAGACGGCGTACGATTGCAAGACCCAAACCGGTGCCTGCTGAACGGGTTGAGAAGTGCGGCTCGAAGATCCGGCCCACCACATCCTCCGGGATGCCGACGCCATCATCGCGCACACGCAGCTCGACCGCACCCGGAACAGCCACCCCCTCCAGAGTTACCGACCCCTTCCCCTCGATCGCGGCACGGGCATTCTCCATGAGGTTGAAGAGCACCTCCTTCAACTCTGACTCACGCGCCCGAACAAGGGGCACGGTCACAGGGAGAATGAGGTCGAAGGAGATCGAGCTTGTATCCGCACCTCGGTAGAGCGCGAGGATGTCCGTGCAGACCCGACGGAGATCGACGGCCTCCAGCGGGACGGTTCCCGACTCCTGGGGTGCGCCGAAGCGGGAAAAACTCCGGGCAATTGAGTCGAGGCGTTCGATTTCCTTCAGGATCGCCTCGGCGTTGCGTTTTAGAATCTCAGAAAAATCCTCACGGCCGTCGCCCCACGCCTGCTGAACATGCTGCACCGACAACTTCATCGGCGTGAGTGGATTCTTCACCTCGTGGGCCACCTGGCGCGCCATTTCGCCCCATGCAAGGATGCGCTCCGTGCGCAGCTCGTCCGTCACGTCCTCCAGGCTCAATACGACCCCGCCAGGGCCCTGCCGGGAAATGCGCCGAGCGCGGACTCGAAGTCTCCGCTCCCCGAGCGAGAACTCGGCGGTCTCCTCCTGTTTCCCCTTGCGCACGTATTCTCCGATCCAGCGTACCAGATCGGCAGTCGGCCCGTCGGCTGGTGGCAGCTGCCCCCCAACCTCCACCCCTCCCGCGAGGAGGGCCTGGGCTCTGGGGTTCACGACGGTGACGGCGCCCAGTGGGTCCAGCGCAATCACACCCGTCGCGGCTTCTTCGACAATCGCCTCCGTCCTGCGGGTGGTTCGCACCAGCGCTTGGCGGGCCCGTCGAAGCCGGAGCACCATGCGGTTGAATGCTGCGAACACCGATCCAAATTCGTCGGAACGGTCCTCTGGAAGCTGCACGCGGAGGTCACCGGATCCGACCCTCTCGGAAGCCGTTTGCAGAACACGGATCGGTCGGGTAAGCGTACGTCCCACGAGCAGAGCCAGGGCCAGAGAGAAGAGAGCCCCCAGGACGGCAACAAAACCGACGATTTCGGCGACCTCCCTTCCACCGAGCGCAACCGCTCCAGCCTCGAGCGAGACCGGGGTGGCGACCACATCCCCATCAGGCAGGCGCTGGAACGCCATCAGATACTCCCACTGGCCAAGAGCTGTCGGTTCGACGACCACCAGCTCCTCGCGGGCCTCGAGCCTCAGGAAGACGTCGTGGGGCATCCATCCCTCGTAGAGACCCAGCTCTACCAGGTCGTCCACGGATCCGCCGCGAAGCTCCCCGTCCCGGTATTCAAGGAGGTCCGCTCCGACGCGCGCAGAGAGGAGCTCCATCTGACCCGCCTCATCGCGGTAGAAACCGGCAGCCCCCCCCACCACGCGCTCGGCGAGTGCAGCCGAGGTCCTCACCGAAGCGGCCGAAATCGTGCGAAGAGTGACCACACCCAGGATCGCGCTGGACAGGAGAAAGAATCCAAAGAGCGCCAGCGTGACCCGCGCGCGGAAGGAGCGCGGAAGGAGACGCCAGCTTCGTGGTCCGCCGCTTCGGCCACGGAAGAGCAAATGGCCGACCAGGAGAAGAAGCACCACGAACGAAGCGTCGAACACGATAACGAGGGTCGCCCTCGCGATAAGAACAACCGTCGCCGGAAAGGCGATCTCATACACCGCGTCGTAATCTCCGTCCGGGTAGCGGATCAGGCTTCGTGCAGTCCATGCGCGGGTCTGGAGAGACCACGTCACCCCCTCGTCGGAATGTACGTGCACCGCATGCAGCGAATCCCCGGGCAGAAGCGGAACGAGCGTGAGGGCGTCCGCCGAATGGAGTCCCCCACGCCCAGGGGCACCGATCAGGGGTTGGAGGCTTCCCTGGGTTGGAAACGCCCGACGGGGGGGCACGACCCCCGCCAGAAGGCGGCCGTTCGACAGTGGTAGGCGGATCCGGTAGTTCGCATCGCCACGCCCCACGCGAAGAACCGCAGCCGTCCCGGGCAAGCTCTCGGGGGCGAGGAACTCCTCCAACGCACGAACGCCTGGTTCTCTGGGCCCGACCCCAAGCTCCGCCTCGGGAATTCCACCAGCCGACCGAATGGTAAACGACACCGCCGAGCCCTCTTCGGCCATGCCGCTACTCCGCCAGCTGTCGTAGAGGATATCAACCGAGCGAGCGCCCTCGGCATCAAGTTCGGCCGCCCGATCGACGAATCGAAGTAGGACGAATTCCAGGTACGGGTCTGCTCCGGGGCCGAGGCGCCCGAGTTGTTCCTCGACGATGACCCGACTCGCCTCTAGCCGGGCACTCCACGCGCCGACCACCGCCAACGAGCCTCCGAGAAACGCAGACAGCGCCCACATCGTCCATCGCCGATTGTGCCCCGAAAGGCGGGACACTCCGAGGGCGGCGGTGAATGCGGGGACGGTCCACAGAGCCGCGAAGATCGGGTTGAGGTGTCCGAGCTGGAGAATCCTCGTTCCTCCGAGTGCCACCAGCGCGATGATCATGACACCGGTAACGGTGAACGCACCTCCCCAGCGTAGCCCCAGACGGTTGCGCGGGGACGAGAGGGTGATCCCGACGTACGCGACCAGGGAAAGGAGAAGCGCCAGGGTCATCTGATAGGCGAACCAGCCGGGCTCGGGACCCGCCGCGAACGGAACCGATCCACCGGTATCAAATGCCCAGACCAGTAGGGGAAACCCGACCAGAATCACCATGACTCCGGCGAGCGCCCCACGCCTTCGGACACGCCGAACGAATGCACCGGCGAGCAGCACCCCCGCGAGGGATACCGTGATGACCCTATCAAGCGCGAGACGTTCGAGACCTGGAAGAAGAAAGTCTGCCCTCGAGAACACCCCGGGGACCCCAAGTAGCGTATCGAGCGGAATCACACCCGCCACCAAGGCGAGCGTGAGTCCTGCGGCGCTTCGGTCCACCCGATTTCCCGCCCCGACAATCGCGAGCACCAACCACGCAGCGAGCGTCAGGAGACCCACCACCCTGATCCACAACGCCCTCACCAATCGGAGTTGCTCTTCCTGTGTCGGCTGCACGATCAGCACGCTCAGCAATGGATCCCCTGGCCAGGTGAGATCCAGCACATCGGGTCCGCTCGCACGATCGGACCTCAAGACCTCGAGCGTCTCTCCGGTTCGCACCTGAAAATCAGCCGATAAGGTGCGGATGCCCTTTGAAACGGAAGAAGGAACGCCGGTCATCAGGAGCTTCGCGGCAATCGCAGTACCACCCTCGGGGGTAGGCGCCGTGAAATAGAGGTAGCTGAAGAGGGGGTTGTCCCTGAACCAATATGTGGCCTCTCCGAGCTTTACGGCCTCGGGTACAATTCCCCAATGCGTCCCCGCCCATGTAACGACCCGACCTTCCGGACCGTACACCGCGACCGCACTCATCCTGGCTCGCCTCCGAAGACCTTGCAGTCCCCGGGTGAGGGTGCTATCCGTGGCCCCTGGAGAAAGGCGCGCGATCTCTTCAACGAGATTCTCACCGGTCTCGAGCAATTGAGCCATTTCGTCTTCGAGTGCCGCTTCGGCGTCGAGTCGACGCTCACTCCAGTAGGCGGGCCAGTCGCTGAGAATCTGCTCGACCTCCCAGGCACCGGCGGCACCGGCGATCGCGGCTGCGAGAAGCATCACAGAGGCGGCGGCCCGCCAGCCCGGGCGCGCTGGCAAGCCACGAAGCGCACCAAGAGCAGCGAACGCAGACAGCACGAGGAGGAAAAGGGCCGGCCACTGGGTCCACGCCGCAAGCAGGGCAACGGAGGTCCATGCGCCGAACTCGGCTCCGCGGTTGGCGAGCCGAATCAGACGAGACGAGACGGAGGGAGGTTTCGGTGAATTCATATGCGCTTAGTCACCTTACCACGGACGGCGTCAGGGAGATCCTTGCCAGCGACCCACGGCTGATTTGGCCCGTGGGGGCACTCGACCACCTCGGGCCCCACCTCCCCCTTGGTGCAGGAACGCTGATCGCAGAGCGCGTGGCGACGGAGCTGTCGACCAGACTGCACCTCCTCCTGGCACCCACATTCCACTTCGGTGTCACCCGACCCGATGCCGACCGATTCACCGGAACGAGCTCGCCACGCCGCAAGACCTTCCATCGGGCGGTAAACGAAATACTGGCCAAATGGGACGACCACGGCGTGCGGGAGGTAATCGTCGTCACCTGCCAACGGTTCGAACCCCATCTTGAAGCACTCCTCACCTCCCTCTCCCCTTTCGCAGCGATCACCGTAGTAGACCTGATGACGATCGACGTGTCGAATTTCCTCGAAAGGGAAAGCGACCTCGAGCGAGGTGGAGAGTTGGAGACCTCCCTGATGCTTCACCTGGCCCCCGAGTGTGTTCGTAGAGAGGCGATCTGCGACTTCGCGCCCGACGAAGGATCGGCCCGAAGATACGCGCAAGGCACCGTCTCGACACCCCTTCCGGAATTCAGGGGCGTCGTTGGTCACCCCTCTTTGGGTACCGCCGAAAAGGGCCGACGCATCTACGACCATTGGCTCTCTGCCCTCAGCGCAGCCCTCCAGAGGACCGCGCCCGGGGCACCTCCCGCCTCGGAGGGGGTTTGAGGCATGGCTCTTGCGATTTTACCGGATTATGCCCGGCGAGCGGAATACACCGATTCAGGACGCAAGATGATGATCAATACAAAATATATCCTGTTTTTCGCACTACTAGGCGCCATCCTGCCCCATTCCGCCAGGAGCCAGGTGGTTCTTGACGACGGCTCCTTCAATGTCCTCCAGAACGGACAGTTGGTGGGGACAGAAACCTTTACCATCCGCAGAAGCGGCTTTGGTGAGAATACGGTCGTCATCGTCCAGGCGAATATTGAACTCGACCGTCTCGGTCGGACGGAGGCGCTACGTGCCCGACTAGATGGCGCCGACCTCAACTGGTTCGCGTACGAGGCCAAAATCTCAGGCAACGCTCCCCAGGAGCTGAGCATCGTCTGGAACGGGCAGCACTTCGTGGCCTCGAGCAGGTCTGATCAGGGCCAGCTCGATCAGGAATTCCGAGGAGGTGCGAACACAGTCATCCTCGACCGAACCGTCGCACACCTATACTACTTCGTTGCGAGAAAAGCTGCCGCTGGAGAGGGGTCGTTTCTGGTGATTCAGGCTCGGCCCGGGACGCAGTCGACCGCCACAATCGCAGAGGTCGGGCTCGACCGCGTCGATGTCGGAGGGGAGTCTCTCCGTGCCCGCCACCTTCGACTTACCCTCGAGGGGGAGGCGCACGATTTTTGGGTGGATGAGGACGGACGTCTTCTTCGTGTGGTCGTTCCCTCCCAGGGATACGAGGCACGCCGTCGCGAGGTCCCCTAGCCAACGACGGCTCCGGTTCGCGGACCCACCCAATTTCGTTAGATTTTCGAGGGTCTGACCGGCAGTCCTCACCCCGATGAAGATGGGGACCCTTCCCCCCGTATCGAGAGTGAACGGGATGGGGCAGGAGAGGTCCCGTAAGGATTGGAAACAGTTCTGAGTTGCCTACGTAGGGATCTCCAGAACCCAGGACAATCAACCGAACGCCACGGAGTCACACTCGATATGTCCTTATTCGGCCGCCGGGGGCTTACCCTCGCCCTCGCCCTCGCCCCAGCGCTGATCTTCAGGCCGGCTTCGGCCCAGGAGATCGAGTCCATCGCCCTTACGCTCCCTGACGCGATCGAGGTAGCTCGGCGCTCTAATCCCGGGTTCCAGCGCACGCGGAACGACCTGCAGCTCGCTGACGTAGATGTGAAGGCGGCGAAGGGCGCACTCTATCTACCCTCGGTGACCGCGAGCGGAGGCATGAACTGGCAGGGCGCTGGCGAGCAGACGTTCGGAAGCCTGACCGCAGACCAGTTGGGGTTTGGGAACGAGCCTTCGTTCTATTTTTCGTCCTATCGCCTGGGGCTCGACTATCGATTCGACGGTGCGACTCTGCTCGCTCCCGGACAAGCGAAGGCAAGTCGGTCTGCAACACGGGCACAAATCACGAGCGCCGACGCGGCGCTCGTCCAGCAGATCACGCAGCTCTACATCGAGGTCCTGCGTCAGGAGGAGCAACTCAAGGTCTCCGACTCGCAGCTCGAGCGCGCCCGCTTCAATCTTCGGCTCTCCCAGGGGCAATTCGATTTTGGAACGGCCACGGCGGTGGATGTTGCACAGGCCGACGTGGCGGCCGGGCGGGCAGAGGTTACCGTGCTGCAGACACAGAATGCGCTGGACAACGCGCGTATCCGTCTACTTCAGGCTATGGGCGTCGACCTTGAGGAAGAGGTTGTGCTGACTACGCCGTTCACGCTCTCGGAACCACTCTGGGAGGCCAACGAGCTGTATGCCCTGGGGCTCGCTGAGAACCCCGACCTCGCGTCGCTGGAGGCGAGTCGAAACGCCAGCGCCTACGCTGTGAAAATCGCGAGGAGTTCATACCTCCCCACCGTCAGCCTCTCGGCAAGCCTGAGCGGATTTACCCGCCAGTCGTCGAACGTCACGGGACAGATCGCCCGCTCCGAATTTCAGTCGCAGTCGAACATCGCGGGGTGTCTGGCCCAGAACGACCTGTTCAGCCGTCTTGCGAATCCACTTCCATCACTCGACTGCACCCGCTTCGTCTTTACCGACCAGCAGGAGGACGCGATTCGCTCCTCCAACGATGTGTTCCCCTTCAATTTCCAGAAATCCCCACCCACCGCCGGACTTACGATATCGCTTCCGCTATTCCAGGGATTCAGTCGCAGCCGCCAGGTCGAGGCCGCCAAGGTCGATCGGGATGACATGGACCACAACATTCGGGAACAGGAACTCGCGTTACGTGCCGACATCGCGGCAAGCCTGGCCGACCTCCGTACCGGGTACCGGACGGCTGTGCTTGAGCAGCGCAATCTGGATGTAGCCGATCGACAACTCGAACTAGCTCGCGAGCGATTCTCCCTCGGGCTCGCGGAATTCCTGGAGTTGGTCGAGGCTGAAACACTTAAAGTAGAGGCGGACCGATCGCTTGTCGCCGCCATTTTTACATACCACGACGCCCTCGCAACGCTCGAAGCGGTGGTTGGCGTCCCCCTCCGTCGAGAGTGAGGCATCGCGCTCATGAGCGTTAAGAAAATCGTAATCGCAACCGTGGTCATCACCGTGCTCGGCACGGCTGCGGTATTGAGCGT
Organism: Gemmatimonadota bacterium; assembly: GCA_036679625.1. Taxonomy (GTDB): domain Bacteria; phylum Gemmatimonadota; class Gemmatimonadetes; order Longimicrobiales; family Gaopeijiaceae; genus JAZDDA01. The sequence goes on from JAZDDA010000157.1 coordinate 75,866, forward strand.
CCGGCAGGGCCAAACCCGCGGAATTGAGGTCACCCTCGAAGCGATTCGGCGACATGACCTGGTTGAAACCGTGACTGCGAGTGGGAATATCAGGGCCGGACGCGTAGTCGATATTTCTTCTGACGTATCGGCAAGAGTCTTCGAGTTGCTGGTGGAGGAAGGCGACGACGTGGTCGAGGGGCAGGTCCTCCTGAGACTCGACCCAACGCGCTTCGCCGCGCAGGTCTCCCGCGTCCGGGCAGAGTTGAACCAAAGTCACTCGACTGTGGCGCAACAGACCGCCAACACAGCGCAGGCGGAGCGAGACTACCTCAGGCTGCAACGGCTCTCCGACCGCGACTCACTCCTGGTGAGGCGCCAGGATCTCGAAACCGCAGAGACCTCATTCCGGGTAGCCGAGCAGCAGCTCGACGCCAGCCGATTCGGTGTGGAGCGAGCGGAGGCCTCGCTGACCGAGGCGGAGGAACAGCTCTCCAAGACGGTTTTTGTCGCTCCGATCGGTGGAAAGATTACCCGACTCAATGTGGAGATGGGTGAAACCGTGATCGTTGGGACGATGAACAACCCGGGATCGCTGGTTCTGACTATTTCGGAGTTGTCAGAGGTCGAAGCGGTGATTCAGGTCGATGAAACCGACATCCCGTACCTCAATCTCGGGGACAGCGCCATTCTCGAGTTGGACGCATTCCCGAATCAACTCTTCTCGGGCAGGGTCACGGAGATCGGCAACAGTGCGATCGTGCCTCCCTCCCAGTCTGCAGGAACCGGACAAACCGCGGCGGTAGACTTCGAGGTCGTGATCGCCATGGACTCTCCACCGGGGGGAATTCGACCCGACCTGTCGGTGACGGCCGATGTTGTAATCGACGTGCGACAGGCGGTTCTCGGGATTCCGATTATCGGCCTTACCGTGCGAGGAGAGGACGAAGGAGAGTCGCCGGAGGACGACGACGACGATGCGCCTCAGCGGGAGCTGGGTCCATCTGCGCGACGTCCAGGAGACTCAGACGTTGAGGGCGCGTTCGTCGTTCGGGATGGTAAGGTCTCCTTCGTCGCGGTCGAGGTAGGGATCACAGGCCAGGATTACTTCGAGGTGCTCTCGGGCCTCGAGGAGGGAGACACCGTGGTCGCCGGCCCCTACCAACGGATCCGTGAGCTCCGTGACGGCGACGAGGTCCGGAAGCGCGATCAGAATTCCGGTTCCCGGTAACGCGCAGTGCAATTCCTCGAAGGGGTTCGTCTCGCATTTGTACAAATCCGCACCGAGCGACTGAAGAGTTTTTTCAGCCTACTCGGCGTGATCGTGGGCGTGATGTTCCTCATCATCGTCGTGAGCGTCGTCGAGGGGATGGACAGGTACATTCGGGAGGACCTTTCCGCGGTGGTATTTGGTGTGAACACGGTGACCCTCCAACGAAACGGCAATGAAACCGACTTCGGCGGATCGGGCGCCCGCCGCCGCGCCCGCAGACCCAGGCTTTATCACGAGGACCTCGATGCCGTCAGGCGAGAGCTCTCGGTGCCCGCGAAGGTCGGCGGATTCAGCGCTACCGGGGGCCGAGTAGAGGCCGATAACGGACGCCTGGTCGAACAGATAACGATCGTCGGTCTCACACTCGAGATTCTCGAGATTCGAAACTGGAAGGTCGAGCGCGGAAGGGCATTCACACGGCAGGAGGCCGAGCGCGGTGTGGCTGTGGTCATTTTGGGAAGCGCTGCCGCGGAGACGCTATTCCCTGGCCTCGATCCCATCGGCCGAAACGTTCGCATCCGATCATTCCCGTACCGCATCATCGGCGTGCTCGAGGAGATGGGTACGATCTTCGGACAATCCCGGGACAACCTCGCGATTGCCCCGATACGGTCTGCCATCCAGGCGGTGACGGCACCCCACGGCGTCGTCGAGCAGATACAGGTCCAGACCCTCGCTCCCGAACGCCTCCGCGAGGCAAAGATGGAGGTTGAGGGAATCATGCGGGTGCGGCGCGGACTACGTCCCGGAGAACCCAATAATTTTGGCCTGGTCACGGCGGACGAGGCACTTTCATTCTGGGATAATATTTCCAGAATCCTCTTCCTCGCGCTCCCGGGCCTGGTTGGTATTTCCCTGGTCGTCGGCGGAATCGTGATCATGAACATCATGCTGGTTTCCGTGATGGAGCGCACCCGGGAAATCGGCGTCCGCAAGGCCCTTGGGGCCAGGCGTCGCGACATCATGGTGCAGCTTCTCGTGGAGAGCATTACGCTCTCTGGCTTTGGAGCCGCGCTCGGTGTGGCCGCGGGTGTGGGGATCAGCTCTCTCATTGCCGCAGTGTCCCCGATGCCCGCCGCCGTGGACGCCGGGTGGATCACCGTCGGTGTGAGTCTAGGTCTTATCGTGGGTGTCTTCTCAGGAGTCTACCCGGCTCACCGGGCCTCGAAGCTCGATCCGGTAGACGCGTTGAGATTCGAATGACGATGAGCCGGCGTACAGCCCTGGAGGAGGGGTTCGCGATTGCGGTGGATGCGCTCCGGGCGAACTGGGTGCGATCCTCGCTGACGATCCTCGGAGTCACCATCGGGGTCGCCGTTGTCGTGACGATGGCTGCGCTCATTTCCGGAATTCAGTCTTCTATTGTGAAGGGGTTCGAATCCGCGGGGCCTGACAACTTCATCGTGAGCAGGATCGATTTCTCGAACCTGCGCATCGTCACCTCGAATGGGCGCCCCCCCTGGTGGGGAAGGCCAGTCATTGAGGCGGATGAGGCCCAGCGCCTGAATCAGCTCGAGGCGGTGGACGAGGCCCTGTACAATTTTAATACGTCGGTGACGATGTCCTTCGAGAGCAGGCGCGTGTCGGGGATTCAGGCGAGCGGGTATGGTGCCGGGTGGGTCAAGTATCAGCCAGGGGACTTTACCGCCGGCCGGGACTTCACACCCCAGGAAGCGCGCGCTTCCCGCCCCCTCGTGGTGATTTCAGCGCCGCTCGCCGATGAATTCTTTGAGGACCGGGACCCTATTGGGCGCAAGATTCGCGTAAGCGCAGGAAGGCGCGGGGTGACCGAGGCCTTCGAGGTGATCGGGGTCTTCGAGCCCGAGGCCAACATCTTCACTGCGGCGATCCGAAATTGGGCGGTCTTCCCCTATACCTCGGCGATGAAACGGCTGAAGATCTCCAACTCGGAGGCACAGATCCTCGTCGTACCGCGAGATGGGATGCAGGCCGACGCGATTGACCAGGTCACGGCCTCGATGCGCACCCAGAGGGGCTTGCGGCCCGCCGAGGAGAACGACTTTACCGTGCTTCCATCGGCTCAGATTCTCGACACCCTCAACCAACTGACCGGGGTGTTCTTCCTGGTGATGATGGCCCTCTCCTCCGTGGGACTGATGGTCGGTGGCATCGGCGTGATCGGAATCATGCTCATCTCGGTCAAGGAGCGAACAAGGGAGATCGGAATCCGTAAGGCCGTCGGCGCCACACGCCGCGATATTCTTTGGCAGTTTCTCGTCGAAGCGACGGTCCTCACCATGATTGGCGGAGCTACCGGGCTGCTTCTGGGGGCGGCGGCCTCGAGCACCGTCGCGTCGTTGACTCCAATCCCCTCTGAGATTCCGCTCTGGAGTATCCTTGTATCGATCCTGATGGCGGCGGTGACCGGAATCGTCTTCGGTCTCTACCCAGCGTACAACGCCGCTCACATGGACCCCGTACGAGCCCTCGGACATGAGTGATCCAAGATGACTGAACCGCTGGACATTCTCGCGGTCTTTGCCCACCCGGACGACGCGGAGCTCAGCTGTGGCGGATCGCTGATCCGGGCGACGGACAGCGGCGAGCGGGTGGGCGTCCTGGATCTGACGCGGGGCGAAGGTGGGAGCGCTGGCTCGGTAGAGCTCCGTACCACGGAGGCCGCATCGGCCGCCGCTGTGTTGGGCCTCACCAAGCGCAGGAATGCCGGGCTGCCTGATTCGGCGCTCCAGAACACCCTCGAAGCCCGCTCCATCGTGGCCGGAATCATCCGTGAATTTCGCCCTAGCGTGGTGGTCACACATTCGCGGGAGGGGCGTCATCCCGACCACCGAGCAGCCGCAGCACTCGTATACGATGCGTGCTTCCTCGCGGGCCTGAAGAACTTCGACGCCCCGGGCGACGCATTCCGCCCCGCAAAGGTGGTGCACGCGACGAGTTTCCGTGAGGATGCGCCGAAGCCCACCTTCGTCATCGACATCACCGAACAGATGGATCAGAAGCTCAGCGCAATCGCCTGTTACGCTTCACAGTTCAGTGGAAAGACGCAGGCAGGAGAGGTGTTCCCGGGTGGCTCCCGACCCCTCGAGGAGCAGATCCGGATTCAGGCAGCCCACTACGGCTCGCTCATCCGAACCTCGTTCGGTGAACCCTTCTGGTGCCGGGAGACGGTCGAGCTACCCGGTCTGAGTGTTGCCGCGACTCCCACCACCTTCTAGACGGCTTCCCTCCCCTCATCGTGACGCGCATGAGCGTGTTACCTTGGGGGCCTGATGAACAACACTACCGAGCCCATCTACCTCGACTATGCGGCGACCACCCCGGTCCGACCGGAGGTGACCGCGGCGATGGCGCCCTACCTCACCACGCATTTTGGCAATCCGTCCAGCGTGCACTCCTTCGGTCGGAAGGCCGCGACAGCGCTGGAGGAGGCGAGGAGCCGCTGCGCCGACGCGCTCGGCGCGATGCCGAGTGAAATTGTCTTCGTCCGCGGCGGCACCGAAGCGGACAACCTTGCAATTTTCGGGAGGACGGCGCTCGCAAGGGCAGACGGCCGCGCACCCCGCATTGCGGTAAGCTCCATCGAGCACGAGGCCGTCCTCCTCGCCGCGAAACACGCCGCCGAACCCGACGGAGAGTGCGTCGTGCTTGAAGTCACGCCGGACGGCTCGCTAGATCCTGAGGCACTCCATGGCGTCTTCGAGGGCGGCGCGGACCTGCTATCCGTAATGTGGGTCAACAACGAGGTGGGGCTTCGACTTCCGGTTGAGGCCATCGCTGCCGAATCCTCCAAAGCAGGCGTCGTTTTCCACACCGACATGGTCCAGGCCATCGGGAAACTTCCGGTTGACCTGCGGGCCGTGCCTGCGGACCTCGCCTCGGTGACCGGGCACAAGATCTACGGCCCAAAGGGCTCTGGACTCCTCTTCGTGCGTCGCGGAACCGAACTTGCGCCGTACCTCTACGGGGGAGGACAAGAGCGGGGGTACCGCCCCGGAACCCAGGACGTTGCGGGGGCGATGGGCCTATCCATTGCCGTTGCGCTCGCGGTTGACGAACAGGAGCAGTCGGCGGTACGCCTCTCTTCGCTTCGCGATCGCCTGGAGGGCCTCCTCCTGGCCACGATTCCGGGCATCATCGTTCACGGTGGTGAGGCTGAGAGGGCGCCTCATGTGACCAACGTCGGCATCCCGGGGGTGGACCCACTGAGCCTTCTCCTGAGACTCGACATGGAGGGAGTTGCCGTCTCCGCCGGGTCTGCGTGTTCGAGTGGCACATCGAAGGGGAGCCACGTGCTCCACGCCCTCTACGGAGACCGTGAAGGTGTGGCCGCTCTGAGGTTCAGTCTGGGACGCGGGAGTACTCAAGCTCACATCGACAGAGCCGCAGAAATCACGCTGAGTATGGTTCTGGAGCAACGCGAGGCAACCAAGATTCCATGAGCGCACCGCAACGGGTGTTGGTTGCCATGTCCGGAGGCGTCGACTCCTCCGTGGCGGCAGCGTTACTGAAGGAAGCCGGCCACGACGTCATCGGTATGACGATGAAGACATTCTGCTACTCAGAGACGCACGGCTCATCGAAGACCTGCTGTGGCCTCGAGGGCATTGCCGACGCTCGCCGCGTAGCAGACGCACTCGACATCCCCCACTACGTCGTCGATGTGGAGGAAGACTTCACGCGCGACGTAATCGATGATTTCGTTACCGAATACGCACAGGGGAGGACGCCCAACCCGTGCGTACGATGCAACTCCACCACAAAACTCCCCGACCTGCTTGCGAGGGGAGAGCTCCTCGGATGTGACGCGATCGCGACCGGGCACTACGTCTGGATCGACCACAACGCAGAGGGCGGGCCGGCCCTCCACAGAGGCCGGGACGTCGGCAAGGACCAGTCGTACTTCCTCTGGGCGATTCCGCGCCGCGTCCTGCCACGCCTCCTCTTTCCACTCGGCGAACTCACCAAGCCCGAGGTGCGCGCCCGAGCAAGGGAGTTGGAGCTTGTCACCGCCGACAAACCCGAATCCCAGGAGATCTGCTTCGTGCCCACCGGGGACTACCGCGACCTCCTTCGCAAGCGGCTGGACAGCTCCCACCCAGCACTCGAAGCCGGAACGATCGTACTTCAGTCCGGAGAGGTGATCGGCCAGCACAACGGATATGCAGGATTCACAGTAGGACAACGCAAGGGGCTCGGGGGAGGATTCTCCGACCCGATGTTCGTCGTCGAGATTCGGGCCGAGACCCGTGAGGTGGTCGTGGGCGGGGCTGACGCATGTTCTTCGACCCACATGGTGGTGGATGACCTGAACTGGCTCTACAGCCCCCCTGAGGTGGGGAATCGCCTGCTCGTCCAGATCCGGTATCGGGCAGCTGCCGTGGAGGCAACCATCACTCGGGCCGAAGCCGACCGACTCGATCTGCAGTTCTCAACTCCGCAGCGGGCGGTCACACCCGGACAGTCGGCTGTCATGTTCGACGGGACGAGGGTGCTGGGGGGCGGACGGATCCTCAGTGCCGGAGTTCGGCCTTCGTAGCGAACGCCTCGAGCGCCGTGCGTTCCTCCTCAGAAAGCTCCTCCGGCACGCTGACGGTGACCTCGACCAGTTGGTCTCCCGTGCGGGTCCCCTTCTTGACTCCCTGCCCCCGAATCCGGAAGCGAGTGCCGGGCTGCGTACCCTCTGGGATCTTCAGCAAGACCTTCTTCCCGTCCACCGTCTTCACCGACATCTTCGAACCGAGCATCGCCTGGGCGACGTTGATGGGCACCGAGACATGGATGTCGAGGCCGTCGCGCCGGAAGAAGCTGTGAGGCTTGACCTTGCAGGTGATGATGAGGTCGCCTGGTTTGCCACCTCGAGCTCCCCGCTCACCCTTGCCGGGAAGACGGATCTTCGATCCCGTGTCCACGCCAGTCGGGACTGCAACCTGAACCTTTCGGGTCTGCCGGATCTCACCCTGGCCTCCGCAGGCGGTACACGGAGTCTCTGGCAGTTTTCCTCGCCCGAGGCACGCTGGGCAGGGGCGACTCACCGCGAATCCACCCTGGCCGAAGGTCACCGTTCCACTGCCCTTACACTCCGTGCACCGCTTCGTACCGGTACCTGGAGCCGCCCCCGAACCCGTGCACGTCGCACACTCTTCGGTAATCGGAACAGAGATGGAGATTCTTCCACCCCTGGCCGCCGTCTTGAATGGGATCTCGACGACGTATTCGACATCCTCACCGCGGCTTGTCACCCCCCGCGGAGGTTTCGCCGGGTCGCCTCGGCCCCGGTCGAAGATGGAGCTGAAAATATCTCCGAGGCCCCCGATGTCATCGAAGGAGAATCCGCCGGGTGGGTGAGCACCTGACCCTGACGGACCCGGCCTCCCGCCGCCGCCGCCAAAGCCCAACCCTCCATACCGTCGAACCTGGTCGTATTTCTTGCGTTTTTCGGGATCGGAAACCACAGAATACGCTTCACCGACCTCCTTGAACCGGTCCGAGGCCTTTTCGTCCCCCTGATTGGCATCGGGATGGTATTTCTTCGCCAGACGTCGATAGGCCTTCTTGATCTCAGCCTGCGAAGCCTTGTCAGGCACACCGAGAACCTTATAGAAATCTTTCTTGGAGGCTGCCACAGTCGTCGTCCCTAATCGCGTTTGAAGACGCTTACACGCGCCGGGCGAACGAGAGTATCCTTGAAGAGATATCCTTTCTGAAAGACCTCTGCCACAATGTCGTCATCCTCTTCGGATTCGGTGGCGAGGCGCATCATCGCCTCCATGGTGTTCGGGTCAAAAGCCTCCCCCGTGGGGTCAACGGCCTTCACCCCGGCAGTCTCAAGCGCCTGGCGGAACTTCCGTTCAACCAGATCAACTCCCTCTACGAGGGCTTCGACCGTGGTGGTTTCAGCCTCCCACGTACCCACGCGTTGGAGGTCGTCGAACGCCTCCAGTAGATTCCGGACCAGGTCGGCCTGAGCACGAACCCAGGTACTCGCCATCTCAGAGTCAACTCGGCGTCGATAGTTGGTGAACTCGGCGACGAGTCGGAGATGTCGGTCGTTCAGGCCGTCGAGGTCCGATTGCAGATTGCCCGCTCCATCCTCGGCATCCTGTTCAGCCTCCTCGGCGGCACCGTCGGCAGACTGAGCGTCCGCTCCAGCCAGCCCGTCGGTCTGCTCGGGCGCATCCTCGGCTTCGTCTTTATTCGTGGCTTCCGCAGCCTCGATGTCATTCTCGTTCATATCGCTCATTGAATCTTCTCTTTGGCCCCGAATTTCCTACCCTCGAAAACAATTTATCGCTAACTGAGCGGCCGGGTGAATCCCCGATGCCCGAATTGCGTCACATTGAATCCATATCTCTGCCCGAAATCTCTATCCAGGCCCGAACGAGCTCGAAGGTGGCACTCCGCCCAACATCGTTGTGTGGCTCGTGTCGCGCACCGGGGAGGCGCTCGATACGAACCGGTCCCGGCCCCACCGAACTGGCGAACCTAAGGGTTTCGGACGCTGACACTAGAATATCACTCGTGGGGATCAGAAACAGACTCGGCATTGTAAGTCGGTCCAGATCGCTCCACACCTCCCGCTGAGCCGCCTTCGCCTGGCAGTAGAGGCGGGGTGTGATGCTGGTCTGTACGAGCGGATCTGACCTCCACGCATTCCTCCGATCAGGGTCAGCGGTGAGGGCTTCGGGCCCCAACCCCGCCGAAAGCCGTAGGCGAGGCCACAGGTGGTCAAGCAACCAGGCGAGGGCTTCCCTCCAACGGGGCGGGGTCGTCGCATCGGCCAGCCAGGGTGCAGAGAAGATCGCCGCGTCCACCAGCCCGGGATTCTCCTGAAGCGCGCGAAGGGCGATGAGGCCTCCCAACGAATGCCCCCAAAGGATGCGGCGGGCGTTCTCGGGAATTCCCTCTTCAGCCGTGGCGCGCACGGATTCGAGATCGTCGAGGAAGTCCTGAAACTTCGCGATGTAGGTGCGGGCTCCCTCCGAAAGGCCGTGCCCCCTGTGGTCATGTGCAAAGACAACGAATCCCCAGCGCGTGGCCGCCTCCGCCACGAGGTCGTATCGGCCCCCGTGCTCGCCGAGCCCATGCACGACCCACACCAACCCGCGCACGGCTCCAGGCGGGTCCCAGCGCCTCCAGTGGAGCCTCAGGCCGTCGGACGCCGTGACATCTCCCTGCGCACTCGGAATCATGGGTTCCGTTCCAGAAGCTTGACCAGCACTGCCAACCCCGCCTGCGCCGACCGCTCCCTGACTGCCTCACGGTCGCCACCGAACCGATGGTGCTCCGCCAACACCACTTCCCCCACCGCTGCAGCAATCCACACGGTTCCAACCGGCTTCTCAGCGCTTCCGCCCCCCGGACCCGCCACCCCTGTGATCCCAATGCCACAGTCGGCATTCAGGCGGGATGCAGCTCCGAGCGCCAGCTGCACCGCGACGGCCTCAGAAACCGCCCCCTCCCGTTCAATAACCTCGGGATCCACCCCCACCAGCTCCGTCTTGACGGCATTCTCATAGGCCACCACCCCACCCCGAAACACCTGTGAAGCCCCAGGACGGTCCGTGAGGCGTTTGGCCAGGAGACCCCCAGTGCAACTCTCTGCCACAGCCAAGGTGCTGCCCCTCGCTGTGAGTAGGTCGAATACCGTTTCTGTGATATCCCCTCCCTCCGCAGCGAAGCTGTAGGGTTCGAGCGCGGGTCGGATGGCACTCGAGATTCGGTCCAACCACACCGTCGGGTCCTGTTGTGCACTTCCCTGTGCCGTCAGGCGGACCTCAACTCCCGCCAGGCTTGGCAGGAAGGCGACCCTCACCGGTCCCAGCTCTGCGGGAAGCGCCGCCTCGACGGCCTCGCTCAGCGCCGACTCTGAAGTGCCGGTCGTGTACGTGCTGCGATGAAAGAGCGGAGCAAGACGGGCGCCGAATTGTTGGCGAATCTCCCTCGAGACGTGATCCGCGAAGATTCCACGCATCTCCCGGGGCACTCCAGGAAGAAGGACGACGAGCGTCTCGCCCTCGACAAAGGCCAGCCCCGGAGCCGTGCCACGCTCGTTGGGGAGTACCGTCGCGCCCGATGGGACATCCGCCTGTTTCAGGTTCGAGTCGGGCATGCTGGCATAGCCGTGGGAGAGAAAGCGCTTCTCCATCCGGGCAATCAGCTTGGGATCACGCACGAGCACCCGGCTCGTGAACGCCGCCACGGCCTCCCGCGTCAGGTCGTCTCGGGTCGGTCCCAGGCCACCCGTAAACACGATCACGTCCGCCTGGATCACAGCCTGAGCGAGCAACGTTTGGATGTCGGCCTCCGAGTCGCCCACCGTATAGTGTCGCGTTACGACAGCACCCAACTCGCTTAGCTGGGAGGACAACCACGCAGAATTCGTATCCACCGAGGTCCCGAGGAGGAGCTCATCCCCCACAGTGATGATCGCAGCACGGACCGACTCCACGGCCTTCTAGTCCCGGACCCCGATCAGGGACCGATAGCTCCAGAAATAATCCACGGCAGAATACACCGTCAGGATCAACGCGAGGCCAAGCAAGATGGCAACCCAGGCTGCATGGACCGCATGAAAGGACACCCAGAGGAGTCCCTCCCATCCCCCATCCTGCGAGAGCCGCTGCAGGGGATACCAGAGCAGGAGCCCACCCGCGAAGAGGTTCTGGAGAAGGGTCTTGTACTTCCCCGCCGGACCCGCAGCGATAATCACTTCCTGACGTACCGCCCAGTGGCGGAGGATAGTGACGGCGAGTTCCCGCCCGAAGATCACAATCATCACCCAGAGCGGTAGCGCACCCCAGAGGGGCAGATGGCCGGCGCCGCCGGCGCGATGGGATATGATGTAGAACGGAATGAATGTGGCGAGAAGTAGGAGCTTGTCGGCAAACGGATCCAGGAGCTTTCCGATATCGGTGATCCACCCGTGCTTGCGAGCCAGGTAGCCGTCCCAGAGGTCACTCAAGCCGGCAGCGATGAAGAGGGCAAACGCCCACAACTGGGCCGAAATCGAAGCCGAAACCGCGAGATAGAAGATTACCGGGCAGACCAGGATGCGGAGGCCCGTGACAATGTTGGGAAGATGGACTCGACGGTCTGGCATTCGCAGGTGCTAGCTGAGTGCCTTGACGACCAGCTTGCTGACAGAGGAAAGAGTCTCGAAAACACCCTTCCCCTCGGTCGCAACAGCCTCGAAGTCTGAGACGGCCGTCGGATTCAGCTGCGCCCGAAGCTCCTCAACCGGCAGAGCACTCGGCAGGTCACGCTTGTTGTATTGGACCGCAAAGGGAATCTCCGAAATGTCATACCCGTACGAGTCCATGTTCTCATAAAGGTTGTGCATCGCCTCGATGTTGGCCTCGGTGCGCTCTTCCTGTGAATCAGCGACGAAGATAATCCCATCGACGCCTTTCAGGATGAGCTTGCGGGATGCGTTGTAGTACACCTGGCCCGGCACCGTATACAGGTGGAACCGGGTCTTGAAGCCACGAACTTCGCCCAGGTCGATCGGAAGGAAATCAAAGAACAGCGTACGCTCGGTCTCGGTCGCGAGCGAAATCATCTTTCCCTTCGTCGCGGGGTTCACCTTCGAGTACACGTGCTCAAGGTTTGTGGTCTTGCCCCCGAGCCCCGTGCCGTAATAGACGATCTTGCAGTTGATCTCGCGACTCGCGTAGTTGATCATCGACACAGGAGGTCACCTCCACCTTCGTAGATTCTCGAAGCGCGATCGCGGCGGTTAAATCCGTCCATCAACGGCTCTTATCACTTTTGTGTAAGAAAACCCGCTATTCGCGGGCATCCATGGCCACCAGGAAACGGCAAGAACAAGTGCTGTTCCCCAATCTTGATCGGCGGAAGATCCCCTAAGGTCGGGCCTACCTCAAGGCGGGGCAAGCCTCTGGATCGCTTCACCCTCCGACAACCACACCCTGTAACTCGTCCGACATCCGGGCGATGATCCCCGTAGCACGTTTTCGGAGGGATTTCCTGGGCTCCCAAGCTACGAAGTCCTTCAGAAGATTTACATGGTCGACCGAGGCATCCTGCTTTGCCATATGTCCAAGAGCGGCTAGTCGGCGCATGAATCTCGGGCTGAACAGATCCCGGCTGTGCCTGATGACCTGGTCCCGAACTACAAACGCAGCTACGCCCCCGGCGACCGCGACCGCCAGAACCGCAATTCCCGTGTTCCGTACGTTTTTGTTCATCTACATCTCCCGCCGGCCGGCCAGAGCCTCGGCGATCGTCGATCCATCGACATACTCAAGATCACTTCCCACGGGGATTCCGCGGGCAAGCCTCGTCACGCGCGGTCCGAGAGGCCTGATCAGCCCCTCCAGATACACTGCTGTCGCCTCCCCCTCCATGGAGGAGTTGGTCGCAACAATGACCTCGTCGAACCCCTCTGTATCCAATCTTTGCAACAAAGGCACAATACTCAACTCATCCGGCCCTACCCCATCGAGCGGCGAGAGTCGTCCCCCGAGCACGTGGTACCGACCGGCGAAGCGTCCCGTACGCTCGATCGATCCTACCTCGTAGGCCTCCTCGACGACGCAGAGCACCCCCATTTCCCGTCTCGGATCCGAGCATATATCGCAGATCTCGGATTCAGAGAAATTGCCGCAGCGAGCGCAGGGTATAATGCGCCGCACTACCTCGAGAATGGCCTCAGCGAGGTGTGTTGCCTCCTCCTTCGGCCTCTTCATGAGGTGGTACACAAGCCGTGTGGCGGTCTTCGGGCCTACGCCGGGAAGGCGCGTAAATTCCTTTGCCAGCCCCTCTATCACTGACACCGCTACGAGTCCACGTTCTATCCGAGACCGGGGATCTGTATCGGAAGCCCCCCAGTCGCCTTGCGAACGTCCGCTTCGTACTGCTCGAGTGCCTTCTTCTGGGCCTCGTGGAGGGCTGCGAGAACGAGATCCTCCAACATTTCCACATCTCGGGGATCGACGACCACCGGATCGATCTGGACCGATCGGACCCCACCTTTGCCATCCACCACTACGGTGACCATTCCGCCCCCTGAGGACGCAGAAACCTTGCGTCCGTCAAGTTCCCCCTGCAGTTCCCCCATCTTGGCCTGGAGTTGCTGCCCCATCTTCATCAGTTGATTCAAGTCAGCCATGGTCTAATCTGTTGCCTTGTCGCCATTTACGTGACGTCTATTCAAGTAATTCTAGATCCAGTTCAAGTACCGCACGCTCGAGGAGAGGTTCCTTCTGGACCAGCTCCTTCATTCGATCCGAAGACACCTTTTCCGGAGTGATCCGACCTCCGTCAGCCTCCCCCCCATCCACCTCGGCGAGGGTCAGGTCGATCCTTCGTCCCACGAGTCGAGATAGTTCATCCTGAATCCGTGCACGGTCCCCGCCACCGGAAAGTCGCTCCCGGGCCGGTCCCTCAGGAACATGCAGAACGACACGGCCATCGGACTCTTCTTCGATCCGGGCAGCCCTCAGCAACGGCGTGAGACCAGCCGGAACGGCTCCTCCCCCCTTGAGGAGTTGAGCCCAGGCATCTTCGAGGGTAGGTGGGGCTTGTTGTGGCTCAGAAGCCTCCGGGACGCTGACTGGTTGCGGGTCGACCAGAGGGGAATCCAACTCAGCCGGAGGGGGCTGATCGTCTTGGGTCCCAGTCCCGGAAGCAGCGGGCACGGCCGACGAAACCGGCTCTGGGGCTGACTCTGGGGCCCGGGCGCCACCCAGACTGCGAATCAGCTCCTGGAGCTCGACCGTTCCGTCCAGGAAGCTGAGGCGAAGCAAGAGCATCTCCAGAACCATCTGCGGATTCGTTGACCGGCGGAGGCTACCCGAGATCTCTACATCCGAGGCCATGGCGAGCATTCGAACCAGATCGGCGGGAGAGAATGCACGAGCGCGGGCAAGGAATGCTTCCTTGAGGTCTCCCTCGAGATCGGTGAGATCTCCGTCGAGCGCGCCCCGAAGCATCGTTCGAATCGCCTTCACGAGGCCGTGATAGAACTCGACGAGGTCGTACCCCTCGTCCAGAAGGCCCTCCACGAACCGAAACACCTCTCCATGCCGGCTCTCTCGCAGGATGTCGAATAGCTCGACGTAGCGCTCCTCGGGCACGAGTCCGAGCACCAACCGAGCTGATTCAAGCGTCAGCTCCCCCCCGGTCAGTGCGAGAACCTGGTCCAGGAGTGAGAGCGCGTCCCTCATCCCACCGTCTGCACGTCGAGCTAGCACTCGAAGGGCATCTTCGGGAGCCGCCAAACCCTCACGCTCCAGCACCGTCGTCAGTCGTGCGACGATGTCGCTGACACCGATTCTCCGGAAGTCGAACCTCTGGCACCGCGAGAGGATGGGCGCTGCGAACTGCTGAATCTTCTGTGGTTCGGTCGTCGCAAAGATAAAGATGACGCGCGGCGGCGGTTCTTCGAGGATCTTCAGGAGGGCGTTCCATGCCTCCCGAGTGAGCATGTGCGCCTCATCGACGATATAGACCTTGAAGCGCCCCTCGGCGGAAGGAGCATACATCGCCCGTTCGCGCAGATCCCGAGCGTCATCAACACCCCTATTGGAGGCCGCGTCGATCTCCACAACGTCAAGCGCCGTTTGACCTCCCCAGATCCTGCGGCAGGTGTCGCACTCACCGCAGGGTTCGCCCTCTGATGACCGATCTGCGCAGTTGAGGGCCATCGCGAGCACGCGAGCAAGCGTGGTCTTTCCTACTCCCCGGGGACCGCAAAACAGGTAGGCATGTCCCACGCGGTCGCCCATGACCGCACGCCTGAGCGTCTCGGACACGTGCTCCTGGGTAGCCACGTCGGAGAACCGAAGTGGTCGATGTTTGCGTGCTAGAGCGGTGTGGGACACAGAAGACCCTACACGAAGTGCCTGGAAAAGGAAAAATGCCCCAGGCTACCCACAGCAACGATCACTACACTTACCGCTGCTACCGGCAAGGTCCTGACGGAGTTCGCGAGCTTTCGTTCTGCGGACCTGGGGCACAGCCAAAGCTAGGATGACGGGGATGGAGCGTCAACGCGGGAGGCACTCTAACTCGGGGCTACCTCCATGCGTCCTGAACGTGTTCAACACGCAGCTCCCCCGGCGCATCCTCAAATACAGCGACAGCATCGTATCGGAACTCCCTCCACCCTCCCCCATTCGCCCCTATCCACCCCCTGGCGACTCTGGCGATATCTCTTCGCTTGAGAGCGGTAATCGCGTCGAGGGGATGTCCAAAGCCCTCCCCACACCGACCCTTCACCTCTACAAAGGCAACGGTGCCCGCCAACTCGACGATGATATCGATCTCGTTGCGACCGACCCGGAAGTTC
This sequence comes from Gemmatimonadota bacterium, assembly GCA_036679625.1. Lineage (GTDB taxonomy): Bacteria > Gemmatimonadota > Gemmatimonadetes > Longimicrobiales > Gaopeijiaceae > JAZDDA01. Next base: position 91,411 of record JAZDDA010000157.1, read on the forward strand.
CGCGCGAGGACTCGATATCCGGCACGAAGCAGAAAGTCAGCCGCCGCGTCTTCGTAGCGGTTCCCTCGAGCATGTGTATCCACACTCAACGCTACCCGATAGTCGCGGGCATCTCGATGGCTGCAGAGGCCTGAGCATCGATCGTCAGCTAGGTTGCGGCGTCCCGGAAAGGGCTGGGGTCAAACCTCGCCCGATAGCACGAGCGATAACGTCCATCTCCCTCACGAGATCCTCGAACTGCTCTGGATAGAGCGACTGGGCGCCATCAGAAAGGGCACGCGGGGGGTCCGGATGCACCTCGATCAGCAACCCATCAGCGCCCGCTGCGACCGCAGCCCGCGCCATGGGAATCACCATCGAGCGAATTCCAGTGCCGTGGCTGGGATCCGCGATGATCGGGAGATGGGAAAGAGACTTCACAACCGGAATCGCTGTCAGGTCGAGGAGGTTTCTGGTCTGGGTGTCGAAGCTCCTCACACCTCGTTCGCAGAGGATGACGTTGGGGTTTCCCTCGGCAAGCAGGTATTCGGCAGCCAAGAGCAGTTCCGTTATCGTGGCCGCCATTCCTCTCTTGAGGAGGACGGGCTTGCCGGTCCGACCAGCACGACGAAGTAGCGGGTAGTTCTGCATGTTGCGTGCACCGATCTGGATCACGTCGGCGTAGTCGGCGACGATGTCGACGCCATCGGGATCGACGGCCTCGGTGACCAGCGCCATTCCGGTGGCTTCCCCTGCCCGAGCCAACATCTTCAGGCCGTCTTCTCCGTGCCCCTGAAAGGAGTAGGGTGACGTCCTTGGCTTGAAGGCTCCGCCGCGAAGCACCGTCGCTCCTATCTCACGGAGTCGGACCGCAACGTCAAGAATCTGGCTCTCGCTCTCAACCGCACACGGCCCGGCCATGAGCACAACCTCGTTCCCACCGATTCGTGTCCCGTTGGACAGCGTTACGATGGTGTCTTCTTCCTTCCACTCCCGCGAAACCTGCTTGTACGGCTTGGTGACGGGGATGATCTCGAGAACGCCGTCCAACCCCTGAAGGCGACCTGCATCCACACCGCCGTCATTCCCGATGAGGCCAACACTGGTACGCTGATGCCCGGGAATAGGCCGTGCGTCGTACCCCATGTTCTTGATTTCCGACACTACCGCGTCGATGTCCGACTGCGAAGCGCTGTGGTGCATCACGACGAGCATGCGCTCATCTCCCGTAGAGGCCAAATGGCCTCATGCATTCTCGATTTGGGAATTCCCAGCGAACTCCCGCGGCCTGGTAAGTCTAGCAGGTAGGGAAAGATGTACAATCCGGATTCGAAATCGGCACCGATCCGGTCGCCCTAGGCGGCCGACCCAGAATGTGTCAGCGCCTCCCGAAGCTTTACTCCGACGATCTTGCTGACCCCTGGCTCCTCCATGGTGACACCGTAGATCCAATCCGCCGCCTCCATGGTGCGGGGGTTGTGCGTGATCACCACGAACTGGGTCTGGGACTTGAAGTCCTCGATCAACTTCAGGAAGCGTCCGATGTTGTTCTCGTCGAGCGGCGCGTCCACCTCGTCCAGGACACAAAACGGGCTCGGCTTGACGAGATAGATACCGAACAACAACGAGAGTGCCGTCAGCGCCCTCTCGCCACCGGAAAGAAGATCGATCCGCTGCGTCTTCTTCCCCCGAGGGGAGGCATGAATCTCGATTGGGGACTCCAGCGGGTCCTCAGGGTCAGCGAGCCAGAGGTCCGCCTCGCCTCCCTCGAAGAGCCTGAGGAAGGTTTCCCGGAAGTGCTTCCGGATCTTCTGAAACGTCTCGTCGAAGAGCGCGATCGCGGTCTCGTTGATCTCCAGGATCGCCTTGTGAAGGTCCTTTCGCGCGCTACTCAGGTCGGCCTGTTGCTCCGTGAGAAACTCCAGGCGGGCACTCTCTTCTGCGTGCTCCTCCACCGCCAGCATGTTGACCAGGCCGATCCGATCAAGCTCCCGCACGATGTCCTTGAGTTCATCCCGGAGGTCCTCTGGGTCGGCCTCAACCGGCTCAGCCTCAGAAAGCAGAACCTCGAGAGGCCGACCCCACTCTCCCTCCAGGCGCTCCTGGATCAACCGGATTCCTGTGTCGACCTCCTGGCGTTCCAACTCCAGACGATGTCTCCGATCTGCCGATGCGCGTTCCGCCGACCGCACCTCGCGAAGCGTCCGCTCTGCAGTCAACACAGCCTCTCCAGCATCCGTCCACACCTGAGAACGATCCCGGAATGCAGCCTCCGCCTCGTCCCGCTGAGTGAAGAGACGTTCCGTTGCCTCTGCACCCCGCCCGCGCACCTCGCGTGCGGCCGCCAACTCTTCCCGAAGGCCGCCCTCTTCCTTCTCAAGCGCCGCAGCGCGTCCCGCAACCGTGCCCTGCTCGCGAAAAAGATCGGCGGTCTTGTCCTGGGACCGCTGAGTCTCCCCCTCAAGGCGAGCCCATCGAATCTGGAGCTCGGACTCCGCTAGCCGGGCAGCTTCCCACTCCGTCTCCACCGCATCCAACACCTCGCGGGCAGCTCCCCTGCGAGCGGAGGTCTCTTCCGCCGCTCCCACGAGCGCTGCTCTGTCCTCCCGAGCCGCTTCCGCTCGTTCGATCGCCTTCGTCCGAACAGCCTTGGTCCCTTCGATCTGCCGAACAAGCTCGTCTCGGTGAGTATCCATCCGAGCCTGGCGGTCCACCTGGGCGGCCGCCTCTGCCCCGATCTTTCGCATTTCTTCATGCGCATCGAAGAGGGCCTCGCGGGCCGTCTCAATGGAGGCCTCTGCCGCGTGCAGCGCCTCGAGAGATGTATCGAGACCGTGGTGGGCCTCCTTGGCGCGAGAAGCCGCCGCCTCAGACATCCCGGTGAGCGCCTTGATGCGTTCTCTACGCTCAAGCACCCCGGTTGCTCCGGTCGGGTTTCCGATTCGCACGATTCCGAGCAGATCAACTGCAGCCCCTGAGATGGAGATGCGGACGCCCTCACCCTCAAGCACGTCCCCGTCCTCGACCAACTCAACTCCCGAGAGAAGAGCGGTCACCCACGGAGCACCCTTACCCGAAGCCGTAACATGGGACAGGAGTGACCCACCCTTCGCTGCTGCCGGAACGCCGTCGAGCGGAAGGAGCAAGAGCCCCCCACCCTCGGCCCACTCGTCTGCGAACCACCGCGTGAGCTCCCGCGCCGCCTGTCGGTTCTCGACGACGAGACCCCGTGTGAGCGGCCCGAGGAACGACTCAACGGATCGGGCGACATCCTCCGATGCGTCGATGAAGTCAGCCAATGTTCCATGCACGCCGCCAACAGAGCTCGCAAGCGCTGCCTTGACTGCGGGGTCAACCCCGCTCCGGGCACGCTCCAGGGCCTCCAGCGCCTTCAACTCACTCACGATTGCCTGAGAAGCCTCCGCAGCACTCAACTCCTCCGAGCGAGCGCGGGCGTGGGCCTGGCGGGCATCCTCCACCCCAATCTGGGCGTCGGTGACGCCTTTCTGGGAGGCCTCCACGCCACGTCTGAGTCCGTCGACCTGGCCGGAAAAGAGATCGCCCTGCGACTGAAGGTCGGTGAGTTCAGTCGCTGCCTCCTCCAACTCCGCCTCGAGTCTCTGGAGGCGTCGGGCAAGCTCTGCCGCCTGCGCCTCGGCTGCGTCGGCGTCGCCCTCGAGTTGAGCACCCTTCCGAGCGAACTCCAGCTCGCTCGCCTCGACCTCGGTCAGTGAACTCCGAGCCGCCTCGAGGCGGCCCCGAACCTCAGCGGTCCGTTCCTGGGATGCGGAAAGGGCCTCCTGAATCTCTGCGGAAGCGCTCTCAAGCACCTCAAGCGCGTCAGCTAATTCCCGGGACTCCTCCTCGAGTACCTTCACGCGTTCCGCGATCTGCGATCGATCCAGGTGGATCTGCCCGAGCCGTCGCTCGGAGTACGTCACCGTCTGCTCAGCAACCGCGAGATCCCGCTCCCACCGGATCAGCTCCGACCGCACCGCGTCGAGCTGCGTAGCGGCTTCACCTCGGGCCTTCTCTGCCTCGACCTGCTTGATTCGGAGTGTCTCGAAGTGTGTCTCCGCTGTCCGCAACTCCGCCACCATCCCGTCACCCGCGTGGTGATCCTTACGGAGCTCCTCATCCAACTCACCGAGGCGTGCCTGAAAGCGTTCGATATCAGTCCGGACCACCGAGACCTCTACTGCGAGCCGTCGCTCCCGGAGAGACCTGTAGCGCTCGGCCTTTCCCTTCTGTCGGGACAATGAGCGAACCTTGGTCTGGACCTCGGCAATGACGTCATCCAGGCGCTGTAGATCGGCCTCCGCCTGTTCGATCCTCCGGGAGGCCTCCTTGCGGCGATCCTTGTACTTCCCGATTCCTGAGGCTTCCTCAAAAAGGCCCCGGCGCTCATCGGCACGATCGGAGAGAATCGCATCGATCATGCGGTTTTCGATCACTGCGTAGGCATTCGCCCCGAGCCCGGTGTCCCTGCAAAGTTCGTGAACATCCTTCAGCCGGCAGGTAGACCGGTTGATGGAGTAGTCACTCCCTCCATTGCGATAGATCGTTCGCCCGATCTCGACTTCTTCGAGCGGGACCGGCAGCGCTCCGTCCTCGTTGCTCACCACCATGGATACGGAGCCGCGATTGACCGGTCGGCGATTCACTGCGCCCTGGAAGATGGCTTCCTCCATCTTCGCCCCACGGATCGCAGAGGGACGTTGTTCACCCAGCACCCACCGTACCGCGTCCTTGATGTTGGACTTACCGCATCCATTTGGGCCGACAATGGCGGTAATGCCCTCGTGAAATTCAACAGTGGTGGAGTCGGCGAACGACTTGAAGCCGTGTAATCGAAGAGACTTTAGCTTCATTCCGGTTGGCGACCTCTTCGTTGAACGAGCGGTGCCTCCCGGAGGGCCTCCGCAGTAAGGAATTGCTTGAGCCCCCGAGCCTCGAACTCATCGGCGTACCCACCACCATAGACCCTGTAGGCAAGGCTTCCGTCCTCGAATTCCACCTCGAGGACGTAGGCAGGTATGGCCATCTCGGCGAGATCGCGCACCCTCGCCGCAGCCCGGTTGCGCCCACCGTAATCGCCGAACATGAACACCAGTGACGTCTCCACCACCCGGAAATCCCCAGGGTCTTCGCGATCAAGCACCCCGGCGATCGGAGCTCTCAGACTCTCCGCCACCTCCGCCGACGAGGCAGGCCCAGCCATCAGAGCAAATTGGGTCCGGCCATCGATCAACAACGGAGTCACGTAGAACAGGATTCCCGGCAGGCGGGAACGGAGCGCAGGAATCAGTTCCTGTGGTGTTTCCAGAGTCCTCCAGGAGCGTACGAAGAGCGCGTGAGTCAGTATCGGGCCCACCGGTACTGGCCCCTCAATCTCCGAGACCGGGGTAGTACCCCTCCGCTCGGGAGGCGTCACATAGGGGATTTCGACAAGGCCCGTGTACCCGGCGCCGTAGATGGCACCCGCAATGAGCGTCGCGATAAGGATACCGCGGAGAGCAACCCCGCGAAGAGCCTCCCATTTGCGTTTTCGAGCAAGCTTTTCGAGCCCCGAAAGTTTTTTCTCCTCTCGGACCTCAAGTTCTCCGCCCGGCAACGCGACGTGAACAGGCACCGGAACCTCATCTTGAACTCCCACGTCTTCCTCACCGCCGGCCTCCGCCGCCTCCGGAGGCACCACCCTTCCCGCATCCCAGCCCTGGTCGTCTTGTTGCTCTTCGACAGACGCTTCGGTCGAAGCGGGTCCGTCGTCCTCCATGCCAAAATCAACCCCGTGGGTGATGCCCTCCATCATATCGCCGCCGGTCGGAGCAGCGAGAACTTCCTCAGCGCTGTCGTCCTCGACGTCGACGCCGTCATCCTCGCCCCACTCGGGTGAGAGCGGTTCGTCGTCCCAGACCGCGGAAAGAGGCTCATCGTCGCCTTCGTCTGGCTTCTCCGCCTCCAGATCTTCGGGCACATCCTCGGGCTGGCTGGAGACAACTTCGCCTGTCTCCTCAGGCTCGCCTCCCAAATCCAAATCCTGTCCGCCGGACAGGTCTCCCTCGATGCCACCGATATTCAGCTCCGCATGTGCCTCATCGCCTTCGCCTCGCTCACCCTGGAGCTCAGGCTCGGGGAACTGGTCCATCCGAAACTCACCAGCGGCCTCCTCCATGAGCTCGAGGTCTTCCCCGGACTCCACAGACTCGATGGGCTCCACGGCCTCGATGGAATCCAGCGCCTCAACGGCCTCAACGGCCAGTATCTCCTCGGTGCCGTCGTCCTCATCCGGGTCTTCGTCGGAGATCGCTTCCGCGGGAGTCCCATACTCAGAGGGCTCATCAGCAAGCAGCTC
>JAZDDA010000158.1:0-24018 GCA_036679625.1 Gemmatimonadota bacterium
CGAGCCGCGTTACGGGCACCGCAGGGCGAGATCCCAGGCGGGCCGCCGAAGGGATAGCCGTGGCTACCTCGAGGCGGTCCAACGACGGAGATCGTGCTGTGCTGCCCGTAACCCAAAGGGCGCAGGGGTATTTCGCGGTTCATACGGCGTCTTTCCTCCTCGCCGTAGCCTTGGCTACGACTCGTCGTCTCTCCTACCCTGAACACGCGAAGACCTAGGCACCGCCGCGAAGCGGTGGTCGCGCGGCCACACCACTTCTTCAACAGCCTTCTAGTGAATCACCCAGTACCCCATACCCAGGTAGGCCAACACCAGCACCGCCCCCTCCGCCCGGCTGATCGCCTGCTGGCTTCGCACAATCGGGATTAGCAGCAGCGTCATCAAGAGTACTGCGGGAAATTCAACTTCCAGCACACGTCCACTGATGTCGATGGGCGCGATAACCGCCGTGGTTCCGAGGACCGCGGCGATGTTGAAGACATTCGAGCCGATGATGTTGCCAACCGCGATGTCTGCCTCGCCCCGGTATGCCGCCACCGCCGAGGTCGCGAGTTCCGGCAGAGAGGTGCCGAGCGCCAACGCCGTAACGCCGATTACCAACGGAGGAATCGAGAAGACGTGCGCAATCTCGAGCGCCGCACTCACGATAGCCTGAGCGCCGAGCATCAGTCCCGCGCCGCCCAGGAGTACGAGAGCGAAGTCCCGCACGGGCCCTCGAGCAAACAGGTCGGCGTCCTTCGCAAACTTCTCGAACTCCCCCAGGTCCTTTCGCTTTTCCCACTTCACGGTTCGAAGAATGAAGAAGAGGTAGGCGACGAGGAGCCCCAGCAGCCCGATCCCTTCGAGGCGGCTCAGGTGCAGGTCGAGAATCACCGGAAGGAGAAGGACGGTCACACCCAACATGACCCACACCTCGCGGCGGATGACCCTTCTCGAGACGGCCAGCGGGCGAATCAGCGCGCTGATTCCCAGGATCAGTCCGATGTTGGCGAGGTTCGACCCCATGACGTTGGCAATCGCGAGGTCACCCTGCCCACGCAGGGCCGCAAGCACCGACACGAAGAGCTCTGGCGCAGAGGTACCCAGAGACACGACGGTGAGTCCCACGACCATCGGGCTTACACCGAAGCGCGACGCCAGCCGCCCGGCACCGCGGACGAGCCATTCAGCTCCGAAATAGAGCACGCCCACGCCACCAATGAAGAGGAGGATCTGAACGGTCAAATCCCAATCTCCCGGCGACCCAGCCATGCCCTGAAATCATCTATTGGCAACGTATTCAGTACGTTTTCCTTCTCTAACCACCCACGGCGCGCCGTGTCCACCCCGTACTCCATGTGGTCCAGGCGCATCGTCGAATGAGCGTCGGTAGAGATGGCTACCTTTACGCCCAACTCCCTAGCACGATGTACATGAATGTCCTTCAGGTCCAGACGGTGCGGGTTCGCGTTCAACTCGACCGCGATATCGAGATCGACCGCAGCGTGCAGCACCGCGTCCAAATCCAACGCGAACGGCTCGCGTCTGCCGAGCACCCTCCCGGTGGGGTGGGCGACGATGTCCACCGCCGGATGTTGCATCGCACGCAGCACCCGATCCGTCATCGTGGGCCCGTCCATGTCCATAAGGGAATGCACGGAGATCAGCACAAGATCCAACCCAGCGAGAACCTCGTCGGTCATGTCGAGGGAGCCATCCCTGAGAATGTCTACCTCCATCCCCCGGAAGATCCCGAAGTCAGGGAACTCCGCACGCACCTCCTCTATCTCTTCCCACTGCCGTAGCGCCTTCTCGGGGGTGAGCCCCTGCACCATAGCCAGCACCGGACTGTGGTCGGTGATCGCCATGTACTCGTATCCGCGCTCCTGGCATGCAAGCGCCATCTCGCGGATGCTCTGCTTTCCGTCGCTCCAGGTTGAATGCATATGGATGTCGGCCCGGATGTCGCTCAACTCGAGCAGGCGCGGCATCCCACCCTCGGCCGCCGCGGCTACCTCACCGCGGTTCTCCCTGAGCACGGGCGGAATCCACTCTAACCCGAGCGATTCGAAGACGTCCTCTTCTGTGGTCCCGGCGATGCGCTCGCCGGCCTCGGGGCCCTCGGCAGCGGCCGTGCCGGTCTCGCCCTGGTCCTCGGTGGAGTCTCCGCCTCCCGCGTTCGGCACGCGGAAAACGCCCCACTCGTTCCCTGACGCTGGGCGAGCTGGCAAATTGCGACGCTGTGTTCCTTGGAACCGGTGAAGTAGTGCAACGCGGCACCCATCGAGCGCTCGGGGAGGATCCTGAGATCGACCTCGAGCCCCGACCTCAGGACGACGCTGCCTCGAGTCTCGCCCGCCGAGACCACACGCTCCACCGAGTTGAAGCCGATGAAGTGGTCCATGATCGCCGGCCACCCCTCCTCGGCCTGGATGAGCAGGTCGATGTCGCCGACCGTCTCCTTGCGCCGTCGATAGCTCCCCGCCACCTCGACCCTGGCCACCCCAGGGGCCTCGGCCATGTACGCCACCAGCGGCCGCACCAGCGCCTCGACCTGATCGAGCCGGAAGCGGCCCGCACGCTTGCGGTAGTCCTCGATGGCGCGGCTGATCTTGGCAACCGTCGTCTCGCCGAACCCGAGCTTCTGTACCTTCTTGGGGCCGACGCCGTCGAGCTTCACGAGCTCGATGAGCGTGCGCGGCACCTCTGTGCCGATCTCATCGAGGCGTTTCAGAGCGCCGGTTTCGACCAACTCGGCGATGTACTTCGCGATGTCCCTGCCGATGCCGGGAAGCTCGGTGAGATCGTCTCCGGCCTCAAGCATCGAGGCGAGCGACTGGGTGAGTCCCGAAATCGTGCGCACGGCGTTCCGATAGGCGCGAATGCGGAAAGGGTTCGAGCCCTGGATCTCGAGCAGGTCACCCAGCTCACCGAGCACTGATGAGATCTCGAGGTTCTCCAACTCTAGGACCCGTCCCCGGACGGCTCCGGCGCCTCGTCACCGGATGGAGCTGCGTCGCCGGCCTCGCCACCGTCGAGCAGCGCGATGAACTCGGGCTCGCTCAGGACGGCAACCCCCAGCCCGCGGGCCTTGTCGAGCTTGGATCCCGCCTCGCTCCCTGCAACCACATAGTCCGTCGTCTTGCTCACCGAGCCGACCACACGTCCCCCGAGCGCCTCGACGCGAGCCTTGGCCACGGGCCGTGCGAGCGACTCGAGCCCTCCGGTGAAGACGAAGCGCTTCCCCTCGAGTGAGCCGCTTGCACGTCGCTCAGGGGGCGTCAGCTCTTCCATATAGGCGAACACACTCAGGATGTGCGCCCGATTTCGCTCGTCGTCGAGGAATGCGCGGATCTTCTCGGACATGATCGGCCCCACGCCGTCGACTGCCTCGAGTTCCTCCTGCGTGGCACTCAGGACCGCCTCAAAGGTCTGGAAGCTGCGGGCGAGGTCCCACGCCACCGTCGCGCCCACCTCGGGAATCCCGAGGCCGTACAGAAAGCGAGCCAGCTCGGTGTGGCGCCGATCCTGAATCGCTGCGGCGAGGTTGGTCGCGGACTTTTCGGCGAAACCCTCGAGCGGCTCGAGCATCTCGGGCGTCAGCGCAAAGAGCTCTGCCAGCTCGTGCACGAGACCACCCTCCACGAGCAGCTCGGCGGTCTCCTCGCCGAGCCCCTCGATGTCGAGCCCGGTGCGCGAGCCGAAGTGCACCAGCCGGCCCTTGAGCTGCGCTGGGCACTCAAAGCGGTTCGGGCAGTGCGTCTCGGGACCACTCACCACCACGACCGTGCCGCACGCAGGGCAGGTGTCGGGCATCACGAACTCGGGGCCGCGCGCTCGGTCGTCTTCGGGTACCCGCTCGACCACCTGGGGGATGACGTCTCCGGCGCGCTGCACTCGAATAAGGTCTCCCTCACGCACGTCCTTGCGGGCGACCTCCTCGCGGTTGTGCAGCGACGCGCGCGACACGGTCACGCCCCCCACCATCACGGGCCTCATGAGCGCCACGGGTGTCAGCCGGCCCGTGCGCCCCACCGAGATCGCGATCTTCTCGAGGCGCGTGACCTCTTTGCGTGGCTCGAACTTGAGGGCGAGCGCCCACCGTGGGTGGTGCGAGGTCGACCCGAGGCGTGCGCGCTGCCCGAGGGCGTTCACCTTGATGACCACCCCGTCGATCTCGTAGTCGAGCGCATCGCGGTCTTCGGCGTACCGCGCATGGTACGCGAGCACGTCTTCGACGGTGCGTGCCGTCTCGATGCGCTCCGGCAGCTTGAAACCCCACTCGCCGAGCGCCACAGCCGCCTCGGCATCGCTCTCGAACGACACGCCGTCCACCGTGAGGACATCGTAGACCAGCGCGTGTAGAGGCCGCTCTGCCGTAAGGCGCGAATCGAGCTGCCGGAGTGACCCGGCGGCCGAGTTGCGTGGGTTCACGTACGGCTCTGAGCCTTTCTCGACCATGCGCGCATTCAGAGCCTCGAAGTCCGAGAGGTACATCAGCACCTCGCCCCGTACGGCCAGGAAGGCGGGCGCGGGGCGGTCGTCTTCCCTCAGGCGCAGCGGCACCGAGGGAATCGTACGGACGTTCTCGGTCACCCCCTCGCCCACACGACCGTTCCCGCGTGTGACCGCACGCACGAAGCGGCCCTCCTCGTACACCAGCTCGATCGAGGCACCGTCCAGCTTGGGCTCGAGCAGGTACTCGACCTCGTCGTCGTCCAGCGCCTTGCGCACCCGCTCGTCGAAACGGCGCAGGTCGGCCTCTTCCTGACTCGAGTCGAGCGATAGCATCGGCACGGCGTGCTCCACCGACTCAAACGACTCCTGGGGCTCCGCGCCTACCCGCTGGGTGGGCGACTCGGGGATAACCAGCTCCGGGAAGGCTGCTTCCAGCTCCTGGAGCCGACGGAACAGTCGGTCGTACTCGGCGTCATCGACGGAGGGCCGCGCCTTCACATAATAGAGGTAGGCGTGGCGCCGAAGCTCCTCGCGCAGTCCCTCGATCTCGCGTACAGCATCTTCCCGGGAGGGGAGGGCGTCGAGGCCATCGGTGTCGAAGAGATCAACCGTCAACAGGAGACCCCGCGTGAAGTGGCGCAAAAGTGAGGCCTCTAAAGTCGCGAATCGCGGTGAAGCGGTACAGGGCAGCGATATGGCCGCAGCGGTAATCCTTTGCGAGATCTCCAGTAGATGGACTACGAGTAGGCGTCTGTTTGGAACGAAGAATTGGAGGAGGGGATGATGAGGCTTGATCGAATCGCTTTCGGTATCGCGCTCGGGACGTGCGCAGCGGGCGCGACACAGCTGACTGCTCAGACACCGGACCGCCCGGAGGTACTTCCCGCTGCCGAAGAGATGCGCATCGCTCTCAGTGCGGCCCCGGACCACCTCCGAGATGGGGCCGGATACTGGGCACTCGAAGAGGATGGGTATGTCCTGGCCCGCGAGACCGAGAATGGCTTCACCTGCATCATCAATCGAGATCACCCCCTGAATCGCAAGCCCACCTGTTACGACGCCGAGGGGACCCGGACCATACTGCCCAAGGTCGTGTTTGTGGGGAACCTGCTCATGCAGGGAACGTCGGTCGCGGATGTGCGAGCACAGGTGCAGGAGGGGTTCGCCTCGGGTCGACTCATCGCGCCCGAAAGGCCGGGCGTCGCCTACATGCTCACGGACGAGATCCGCAACTACAACCCCGGCACCGGCCAGGTGGGGACCTTCCCGAGCCACATGATGTTCTATGCGCCGAATCTCACCAACGCAGACATCGGTGCGCCCCCGACGCACGATCCAGAAGCTCCGTGGCTTCCGTTCATCGCGTATCAGGGTCCGCATGGCTTCATGATCGTCCTGCCTGGGGGTTGAGGCTCTCGCCCACGACCCACACCGTTGCGCACCCCGGCAGCCGCCACCTATATCAAGCTTCCCGGCCAACTTGGGCCGACGCTGGCTTTGGCCGGAGATCTGTCTCGTTGCGGTAGCCCCGCGAGAAATCGCTTAGGAGGATCCATGCTCACACGCCGACTCCCCATCCGCATCGGGCTCATGCTCTTCGCCTCGATCGCCCTCGCGACCCAGGCATCTGCCCAGATGGAAACGACGAACCCGCGAAGAGACGATGAGGGGGACGGTCCGTTCAATCGGCTCATCATCCGCGGCGCGATTGTGATCGATGGAACCGGCGCACCGCCACGCGGTCCGATGGACATCGTCGTGGAGAATGACCGGATCGTGGAGATCCGATCCGTGGGCTTCCCCGGCGTCGACATCAACGAGGATCGCCGGCCACAGGACGGCGACCGTGTGATCGACGCGACCGGCATGTATGTGATGCCCGGCTTCGTCGACATGCACGCTCACACGGGCGGTCCGGGAAAGGCACCACAGGCCGAGTATGTCTACAAGCTATGGATGGGCCACGGCGTCACGACATCCCGTGGCGTGGGGCACGGGCCGATGATGTGGGCGCTCAATGAGAAAGCTCGATCCGCGCGCAACGAGATCGTTGCTCCTCGCATGTACACCTACGCCCGCCCCGGCGAGGCTTGGGACGAGGGTGAAATCGATTCGCCCGAGAAGGCACGGGAGTGGGTGCGCTGGGCTGCCGAGGTCGATGTGGATGGACAGAAGATCGACGGGCTCAAGCTCGGCTCCTTCGATCCCGAGATCATGGAGGCGTTAATCGACGAGGCGCACCAGCACGGACTCGGCACCGTCGCTCACCTCGGCCAGACCGGCGTGGCCCGCATGACGGCGCTCGACGCCGCCGAGGCCGGGCTCGACATGATGACCCATTACTACGGGCTCTTCGAGTCAATGCTCAAGGACTACAGCATCCAGAACTTCCCCCTCGACTACAACTACAACGACGAAGAGCATCGCTTTGGGCAGGTGGCCCGCCTCTGGAACCAGATCTACGAGCCGGGCTCGGACGAATGGTACGCGCTCATGGACCGGTTCCTTGAGCTGGACTTCGGCATCGACCCGACGATGACCATCTACGCGGCGAGCCGTGACGTGATGCGTGCGCGGACAGCGGAGTGGCACGACGAGTACACGCTCCCGAGCCAGTGGGACTTCTTCCAGCCAAGCCGGAACGCCCATGGCTCGTACTGGTTCGACTGGGGAACCGAAGATGAGGTCGCCTGGAGGAATTTCTACCACGTCTGGATGCGGTTCCTGAACGAGTACAAGAACCGTGGAGGCATCGTAACGACGGGATCCGATTCCGGGTTCATCTACAAGCTCTACGGCTTCGCCTACATCGAGGAGCTGGAGCTTCTACGTGAAGCCGGATTCAATCCGCTCGAGGTGATTCGCTCGGCGACGTACTACGGGGCGCTTCAGCTTCACAAGCCTTCGGGTCAGGAGCACAACCTCCAGTTTGGCATCCTGCGACCCGGCCTCAAGGCCGACATGGTCATCATCGACGAGAATCCGCTGCAGAACCTGAAGGTCCTCTACGGAACGGGGACACCCAGGCTCAACGAGGCAGGTGAGCCCGAGCGCGTCGGAGGCATCAACTACACGATCAAGGACGGAATCGTGTACGACGCGAAGCAGCTACTCGAAGACGTGCGTGAGATGGTGCGCGAGGCGAAGGCCCAGCAGGAGCGGATTACCACAAGTGGGGGCGACTGACTCAGAGGGCGGCTCGGCCCTCGACACAGCGCTCGACGCTGCCATCGATCGGATCCGCGCCGACACACCTGGATGCGGTGAACGCATCCATCTGAACAACGCAGGGGCCGGCCTCATGTCGGCCCCTGTGCTGCAGACGATCACCGACCACCTCGAGCTCGAGTCGCGCATCGGGGGGTACGAGGCCGCCGCCGAACGCGAAGACGAGATCGCAGAGGCCCGGGCTCACCTGGCACGGCTCATCGGGTCCCCCGCACACAACCTCGCCTTCGCCGAGAACGCCACCGGTGCCTTCGTGAAGGCGCTTTCCTCGGTGCACTTCCGCCCGGGGGACGCCCTCCTCACCACCCGCAACGACTACGTCTCGAACCAGATCCAGTACCTCTCGCTACAAGATCGCCTCGGGATCCAGGTCGTGCGTGCGCCGGAGCACCCTGAGGGCGGCGTCGACCCCCGCCAGGCCGAGGAGATCATCCACAAGCTTCGCCCGAAGCTGGTAGCGGTCACCCACGTGCCCACGAGTTCGGGGCTCGTGCAGCGCATCGCCGAAGTGGGCGAAATATGCCGCGCCAAGGGCGTCACCTACCTGGTCGATGCCTGCCAATCGGTAGGGCAGATGCCTGTGAGCGTGAATGAGCTTCACTGCGACTTCCTCTCGGCAACAGCGCGCAAGTTCCTGCGCGGCCCACGGGGCGCGGGGTTCCTCTACGTATCGGACCGCGCCCTCGACGCCGGCATGGAGCCGATGTACCTCGACCTCCGAGGCGCTGATTGGATCGATGACGGCGTCTACCAGCCCTCGCCGGACGCGCGCCGGTTTGAGCACTGGGAGCTCGCCTACGCTCTCGTGCTCGGCCTGGGCGAGGCGGCCCGTTACGCCATGGACATCGGTATCGAGCCGATCCGTGACCGGGCGTGGGGACTCGCAGCCCATCTGCGGAAGCACCTGGGCGCCATCGAGGGCGTCACCGTGCTCGACAGGGGCCAGCAGCTCTGCGCCATCGTCACGATCACCGTAGAGGGCTGGACCCCGGACGCGCTGGCTCTCGCCCTCCGAGCTCGCAATGTGAACACCTCCGTCCTCACCAACGTAGACGCCGTACTCGACTTCACCGACAAGCAGATCGACGGGGCTCTGCGAATCTCCCCGCACTATTACAACACAACGGAAGAGGTCGAAGAGTTGGTGCGCCTGATCGAGGCCTTCCTTACCTTCCAGCGATCCGAGTGAAGAACCTCGAGACCGAAGTCGTAGCCCTGCCTCAACGAACGGGAGAAGTGTTGCAACCGGAGGTAGAACGCGAATTGGTTCGCAAGTGCAAAGCTGGGGGTGCTCGGTTCTACGAGCCCCTGGTTCGGGCGTACGAGGCCCCAGGAATGCGTCTCGCCATGGGAATGATGGGACACCAGGACGACGCGTGGGACGCGTTACAGGGGGCCTTTATCAAGGCGTTCAATAATATTAGCCGGTTTGATCTCAACCGCCCGTTCGGGCCCTGGTTCTTTCAGATCCTGAGGAACCAGTGCCGCGACATGCTTCGCAGCCGTCAGTCACGTGCGAAGCTCGAGGTCCGCGATGAGCGGCTGGAGTTTCGGCCGGCCCAGATCGAGACGGGTCCGGGTCGTGCGCTGGAGCGGAGTGAGGCAAAGAAGCTCTTGTGGGCGGGCCTTGCCCAAATTGGAGATGAGCACCGGGAGATCCTGGTACTCAAGGAACTCGAGGGATTCAGATACGCCGAGATTGCGAGCGTATTGGAGATACCCGAGGGCACCGTAGCGAGTCGTCTGTACCACGCGCGGAACGCCCTGCGGGCGGCGCTGGAAGAAATGGACGCGGAGTACCCATGACTCCGCAACGAGGGTGGCTGGACAGATGAATCAAGAAAACCTGATGCGGTATCTGGACGGCGAACTCACGCCTGACGATCGCTTGGCCTTCGAGGAGGCGGTCGCGGGCTCGAGTGAGCTCCAACGCGAGGTCGCGATCTTCGATGCGATCAAGAATGATCTCCAGACTCTGAGCTTTGCTCCAGGCAAGCGGCGCTCGATCTGGTACGCCGTACACCGCCGTCTCGGGCGACCGGTGGGCTGGATTCTGCTGGTCACCGGAGCCGTCCTCTGGTCGATCTACGGCACCTACCTGTACGTCATTTCCTCAGTCGAACCCATCGAGAAGTTCGCCACCGGTGGAATCTTTATCGGTATTCTCCTTCTGCTCGCCAGCGTACTCTACGAACGATACCGCGTCTGGCTCACCGATCCATACAGGGATGTCCAGCGATGATCGTCGTCACCTCAGAACAGATCTCCGGCAAGCGAATCGTGCGAAGCCTCGGCCTGGTCCGCGGCAGCACGATCCGGTCGAGGCACATCGGCAAAGACCTGATGGCCCTCCTGCGGAATCTCGTAGGGGGTGAGGTCTACGAGTACACCAAGATGCTCGCCGAATCCCGCGAGCAGGCCATCGACCGGATGATCGAGGAGGCCGAGGTTCTCGGAGCCAATGCGGTCACCAGCATGCGCTTTCAGACCGCGACCGTGATGTCCGGCGCCGCCGAGATGCTTTGCTACGGCACGGCGGTTTGGGTCGAGTCGATGGAAACTCTGCCTTCAGGAGAAGTGCCGGGCTAGATCCCACCCATCAAGAACGCCCGCGCGTCCCCGATGTCGAACACGCCGTCCCCGTTTCCCAGTTCATCCAGAGCGCCCTTCTCGGCCTCCGTCAGCGGGACCGCGCCATTCAGGATGAACGGCTGCACGAGCCTCTCGGGCGGAACGAAGAACGGTCCAACGGTAATCGCGAGCCGCACCGTACCCAGCCTTCCATAGAAATCCTCGATACGGACGTCGACCTCGAAGGTGCCCTCATTATCGGGTGCCCCAGTGAGCACGACGTGGTCGCCGTCCCCGGCGGCCGAGAGTCCGCGCGCGGGCAGTTCATCGGTAACGACACTCGCCTGGTACGGTGGTGCACCCCCGTGAACGGGGATCCTTGCCGAAAAGGGGTTGAGCCTCGTGGCTTCAGGGATCTCCGTCCCAGCGAGTATCGACGGCGTCGGGGAATGGGTAAGTCGAACCCGAGCCGTGCCCCCCTCCACCAGAATCGAGTGGATGACCAGGGTCGACGGTGAGTCCAGAACGTGCCGGCGGGTCGAAGGCACGGTGCCGTTGTTGATCGGACCGAAGCGACCCCCGATGCCCCACGCGTCACCTGCCTCACCGCGATTTCCTCCGCGCGTGAATGTGGAGCGCATATCGGTTCGCCCATCTGCCTCCTTCAGGGTGATGCGGTACTGCAGCGGTGACCCAGCCGGAGGTCGAAATCCGCCCACATCATCCCAATGGTAGACGAGCACTCCCGAGGCGGGGAGGAAGTCGTCAAAGCCGACCTGATCCCGGTACTCGATGACGACCCACTCCCGGGCGAGCGTGTCGAGTGAGATACGAAGCGCAGTCCGGGTCCGCGCCGCAGAAGGCAGGACGAACTCCTGATCGACCACATCCCCAACCTCAATCCAATCCGTCCAACCGAGCTGGTCGCGCGACCAGGGACTCATCTGGGTCGGTCCGAAATTATTTGCGCTCGCCGCTGATGCGTCTCCACACCCCCACGAACCCCCTGCCATCAAAGCCCAGCATCCCAAGATCCAACGCCGATTCTGCGGCTCGATGCCGTCGATCGCGTGGTAGAGGTCGGGGAGCCCCAGTACGTGCCCGAATTCGTGGGTGATGACGTTTGCGGATTGTAGCGCCACCCCGGCGCAGTCTGTTGTTCCCTGGATGATGTAGCCATTCACCATAATCGGGCCTCCCGAGGCGGAGACGTCATTGGTCTCGTAGGGCGCTCCAAGCCAGCCGCTGATGCTGCTCCGGTGCGGCCAGATCGATGGGCCACCGCAGGACGCGGCGATCTCTTGAAACTCGAAGACCAGGGCGTCCACGAAGCCGTCATCATCGCCTGAGTTGGGCTCGCCATCGGGTCCATCGTTGTCGAGGGCGCTGAAGTCGACGCTGCTCTCCGAAAGGCGCAGCGCCTCAACCAGATACTCTCCCACGCGGGCATCGCCTCCGAGGCCAAAGCTGCCGCCGACCACTGCCCCGATATCGAGGGTGGTGCGTACCCATGGTGCAACCGTGCCGCGGACGTCGAGCTGATTACCCGACGCCTCCAGGTAGAAATCGCGAAGCGTCCCCGACGGCCCGTCGAACAGTGCCCCCTGAATCTCTGCTGATGAGAACAGCGGCTCGTCGGAGTCACGAAACAGCGCTGGAATCACGAGCAGGTTGAACTGGCCGGAAACAGGCGCGACGCTCGCGCCGGGAGCCCCGCCCAGGATGCTCGCCGCGCGGCGCCCGCCCCAGCCGCCTGGAATCTCGAAGGCGTTGGGGTCGTCCCGGAGTCGATCGTAGAACGATGCGGGGAGCTGGATGCCACGCGCTGCCGCCACTACCTCGATGTCGTGGATTTCCTGGGCCGACGATGGAGCAGGGATACCTCCGAGTGCGGCCACGCCGGCAAGCATGCACCCACCGACCAGGGCGCGCAGCGACGCCGCGCGACGGAGCTGTGTGCGGGTCACCGCGTCACCGTCACGGAATAGCCCTGAAGTCCACCGCGCACCTGATTCTCGCCGTCCGCAACCTCGATCACCCGCACACTCAGCGGCCGAGTCGTGTCTGGCACCGAGATGAGGAAGTCTATCCCACCCGGCTGGGTCCGGATGATCAGCACACGTGTGGTGTCTGCGGACTGGCTGGAGTGTATCTCGCCACCGAGCGGTGAGACCTCGACGCCGGTCCCGACGATCGTAAAGAGCGCAGCGCCCTCAGCTCCGTTCGGAGACACCAGTCGGGCCGTCAGAACTCCAGGCCCTCCTCCCCCAGGCGGTTCCGAGGTTCCATCCCCGCCACATGAGACAAACCATGGCATCGCCAGCAGCACCAGCAGCAGTCGAGCGGAGCCTTGCTTCATGGGGCGGACTTCCGATGAGTAGGGCAAACAATGATGGGAGGCGTGACAACAGCTTCACCTGAACATACGCACCCCACCCAACGACGGTTACCCATCTTGGCTCGGCCGCTGAACCGGGGGGTCCGCCGTACCGACAAGCGCCCGCCTGGTCGCCCCGTAGCCCTCCTCGACAAAGAATTCGAGGTGATCGAAGTCAAAGCCCGATATGCCGTCCAACCTCGGTCGCACAAAGAGCAGCGGGCTCTGGTCCCAATCCCGCACCATCTCACGACGCCGCTGCCCCGACATGATCACAAAAATCCTCTCATGAATCCCGATCAGGCCCTTCCCCACCACCTCCTCGGCGTCGGCGAGAGGACCCGACCCGGGATCCACGGCGATGATCCCAGTCGCACCCAGCTCGATCGCCCGGGCGAGCGGAAGCATGTCCTCCACGCCGCCGTCCACGAAGTACTCGCCCCCGAGGCGTGCGGGGGGGAACAGCACCGGGAGCGCCGCCGAAGCGTAGATGGCATCCACGAGCGACACATCGGTCCGTGCCCCAACACCAAACCACTCGGCCTCGCCGGTCGCGAGGTTGAGCGCGTTGATCTGGAGTGGAAACGCCAGCGCATCCCAGTCCTTCACCGGGAGAACCTCCTCGATGTAGTCTCGGAGCGTGTCGCCACGGAATACGCTCTCGGCTCTGATGCCATTGAGCCAGGCCACACGGCGGTTCACCCGCAATACATCCTTCTGGCTGAGCCGAAGCATGATGCCGCGCAGCTCGCCTTCACCGAGCCCACCCGCAAGACAGGCCGCCACAAGCGCGCCGATGCTCGTGCCGATCACTCCAGAGATTGACGCGTCGGCCTCTTCCAGCGCCCGCCAGGCACCAATGTGCGCGAGACCCCTCAGGCCACCGCCTCCAAGCACCGCCCACACGCGGTCGCCGAGATGCTCCTGGCCGACGATCAAACCCTCTCCTATCCGCATCGTGCTGAGTCCCCGCTCGCCCATGTCCCCGTTGGATTAACCCCTTGGAACCCTAATGTATGTCCGCGGTATACCCACCCCCGCCACCTTGCGTTGCAAAGAAGAATCATTATTAATAAGGGCACTTCTACCCCAGCCGATCGAGTGATGAGCGACACTTCAATTCTTAAGATTTCCGGGCTTCACGCCAAGGTGGCAGACGAGGACATCAACATCCTCAAGGGTGTGGACCTCGAGCTGCGAGCAGGCGAGATCCATGCAATCATGGGACCCAACGGCTCGGGCAAGAGCACCCTGGCCAAGGTAATCGCCGGGCACCCCGGGTACGAGGTCACCGCGGGCGAGGTGGTCTTCAAGGGCGAGGATATCCTTGAATTGGAGCCCGATGAGCGATCCCAGGAGGGTGTGTTCCTTGCCTTCCAATACCCGGTCGAGATTCCGGGTGTATCGATCGCGAACTTCCTGCGCACCGCGCTCGAAGCCCGTCTCGAAGATGACGACGAGCTCGATCTCTTCGACTTCCAGGACCTCGTGCTCGAGAAGATGGAGCTCCTCGAGATGGATCCAGCCTTCGCGGAGCGCTCCGTAAACGCAGGGTTCTCCGGTGGCGAAAAGAAGCGCAACGAGATTCTCCAGATGGCTGTGCTCCAGCCCAAGCTCGCGCTCATGGATGAGACCGACTCAGGGCTCGACATCGACGCACTCAAGATCGTGGCCAATGGCGTCAACACGCTCAGGAAGGAACACCCCGAGATGACGGTGCTCCTGATCACCCACTACCAGCGTCTGCTGAACTTCATCAAGCCAGACTTTGTCCACGTGATGGTGGATGGTCGCATCGTACAGAGTGGTGGACCCGAAGTGGCGCTCCAACTCGAAGAGCAGGGCTACTCCGACTGGAAAGACAAGGAGCACGAGACCGCGGTGGTCTGAGGCCACAGCCTCTCTCCACCGACATGATCGTGACGAATTATGCCGCAAAATGAACTGATCAAGGACATCGGGCTCGACGAGTACAAGTACGGATTCGCCGACAAGGAACAGCACGTCTTCCGCACCCGACCAGGACTCGACGAAGACATCGTTCGCGAGATTTCAGCGCAAAAGGATGAGCCGGAGTGGATGCTCGAGTTCCGCCTCAAGGCGCTCGAGATCTACGAGTCCAAGCCGATGCCCAAGTGGGGGGGAGACCTCTCCAAGCTCGAGGCGACCCTCGACGAGATCTACTTCTACTCCCGCCCCACCGACCGTATGGAGTCTTCGTGGGACGACGTCCCCGAGGGCATCAAGAACACGTATGATCGGCTCGGCATCCCCGAGGCTGAACAAAAAGCATTGGCCGGGCTGGGAGCCCAATACGACTCCGAGATGGTATACCACTCACTCAAGGAGGAGTGGGAATCGCAGGGCGTCATCTTCGATTCGATCGAAGACGGACTTCGGAACCACCCCGAACTCTTCCGCGAGCACTTTGCAACCGTGATTCCGACGCGGGACAACAAGTTCGCGGCTCTGAATTCGGCGGTCTGGTCGGGTGGTTCATTCGTCTACATCCCCAAGGATGTCGAACTCAAGACCCCTCTCCAGGCGTATTTTCGCGTCAACCAGGAGCGCCTTGGTCAGTTTGAACGCACGCTGATCATCGTCGAGGAGGGGGCTCAGGCCCACTACGTAGAGGGCTGCACAGCGCCGATCTACACGACTGAGTCGTTCCACTCGGGAGTCATCGAGATCATCGTCAAACCCGGAGCGCGATTCCGGTACACGACCATCCAGAACTGGTCGAACAACATGTACAACCTCGTGACCCAGCGAGCGATCGTACACGAGCACGCGACGATGGAGTGGTTGGACGGCAACCTCGGCTCCAAGCTCACGATGAAGTATCCGTCCTGCTATCTGGTCGGAGAGGGAGCCCATGGTTCGATCCTCTCGATAGCCTACGCCGGAGACGGGCAACACCAGGATACCGGAGGAAAGATCGTCCACGTAGCTCCGAACACGACGTCGACGATTATCTCGAAGTCCATCTCCAAGGGACACGGGCGTTCGACGTACCGGGGACTCCTCAAGGTTCATGAGGGCGCGGTGAATGCCCGGTCCAACGTCGAGTGCGACGCACTACTCATCAACGACACGTCGCGAACCGACACCTACCCCTACATCGAAATCGAAGAAAAACGTTCGCACATCGGGCACGAAGCCACGGTTTCGAAGGTCGGGGACGAGCAGCTGTTCTACCTCAAAAGCAGGGGCATGAGCGAAGAAGAGGCCATGGCCCTCATCGTGCGCGGCTTTATTGAACCCATCGCAAAGGAGCTTCCGCTGGAGTACGCAGTCGAGCTGAACAAGCTCATCGAACTCGAGATGGAAGGATCCGTCGGTTGACGCACAATTCCACGCTGGATCAGTCCGCGGCCGACGTCGTAGCAGAGCCGGGAATCCACTCTTCTACCGTCGAGGAACTCTCGGGCCAGGATCCTACCTGGCTCGGCGAGCGCCGACGCCACGCCTGGTCGGTCTACGAAGAAACCCCCTTCCCTTCGACGAAGCTCGAGGAGTGGCGGTACACCGACCTCAAGAAGCTCCTGGATCTCGATCGCCTCACACCCTCAGTCGGCGGCCCCATGATTCTGGACGCCTTCCCCGAGGCGCTGGAGGCCGCACGCGCTGAGGATCATGAGGCCTCGGGCCACGTGGTTTCCATCGACGGATCGGTCGTCCTTACGGATGTCACCGAGGAGCTCACGAAGAGCGGGGTGATCCTGACCTCGCTACGCAGTGCGGCGAGCGAGCACCCGCAGATCCTCGAGAAGTACCTCGCCACCCAGGCGGTTCCGCCCGAGGAGGGCAAGCTGCCTGCGCTGAACGCGGCGCTGTGGAGCGACGGCGTTTTGCTCTATGTGCCGCGCGACGTCCAGCTCGACCTTCCCGTGCGCGTGACCCGCTGGATCAGCGGAGGCGGCCTGGCGGTGTTCTCCCGCGTTCTGATCGTTGCTGAGGCGGGGAGCCAGGTGTCCTACGTCGACGAGATTCTCTCGGACGACATGGACTCGCAGACTCTTGCATCCACGGCGGTGGAGATCATTGCCGAGGATGGGGCTCAGGTGCAGTACGTCTCGATTCAGCGGTTGGGCCGTGGAGCCTTCTTTCAGTCGGCGCAGCGCACACTCGCCGGCAAGGACGCTACACTCGATACGCTGAATGTGAGCCTCGGAGCGTCTGTTGCTCGTGTCGATCTGAACGCACGCCTGCTTGGCCCTGGGGCCAACAGCGACATGCTGGGCCTCTACTTTGCGGACGGGGACCAGCACTTCGATCACAACACGAGCCAGGACCACATCGCGCCAAACGCCAACAGCGATCTCCTGTACAAGGGAGCGCTAGACGGCAGATCGCACTCGATTTTCCGGGGCGTGATCCGGGTCCATAAAGGCGCACAGCAGACCGATGCATACCAGACGAACCGCAACCTGCTGCTCTCTGAGAACGCCCGGGCGGATTCGCTCCCCAACCTCGAGATCGAGGCCGACGACGTGAAGTGCTCCCACGGCGCCACGATCGGTCAGCTCGAGGGTGAGCCGTTGTTCTACCTCATGAGCCGTGGACTTCCGCGGGTAAAGGCCGAGCGCCTCGCCGTGCTCGGATTCCTTGGCGAGGTCCTCGGCAGACTCCCCCTGGGCGGTGTCGTCGAGAAGGTCACGCGCGCGATCGAAGCCAAGCTGCACGATGGCTGAATGGGTCAGGGCGGCGGAATTGGATCGCTGCCCTCCCGGAAACCTCCTCGGGGTTGAGGTCGAGGGCCACGCTGTGGTCCTCGCCAACGTCAACGGCGATGTCTATGCGTTGGAGGATCGCTGCTCCCACGAGGACTACCCACTCTCCGACGGAGAGATGGAGGGCACCCAGGTGGAGTGCATGTACCACGGGGCCCGCTTCGACGTTTGTACCGGCAAGGCGACGATGATGCCAGCCATTCGGGGTGTGAAGACGTATGATGTCGAGGTGCGGGGCCCTGAGATATTCATCCTCCTTGGATAGCACGATGCCCAAAGCTCACACGCCGCTCGACGTCACCGCCGTTCGCAAGGACTTTCCGATCCTCGAACAGGTCATCGGAGACAAGCCGCTGGTCTACCTCGACAACGCAGCCACAGGGCAGAAGCCCGAGGCGGTCATCCAGGCGATCGACAACTACTACCGGACCTCGAACGCGAATGTCCATCGTGGCATTCACGAACTGGGGCGGCGGGCGACGGAAGCCTACGAGGGCGCACGCGAACGGATGGCCCGCTTCATCAACGCGGATTCCGCGGAGGTAATCTGGACCCGGGGAACGAGCGAGAGCATCAACCTGGTCGCAGCAAGTTGGGGACTGGCGAACCTCCGCGAAGGGGATGAAATCGTCCTCACCACCATGGAACACCACTCCAACCTCGTGCCCTGGCAGCTCATCGCCGAGCGAACGGGAGCCGTCCTGCGCTACGTGGGGATGGACGACCAGGAGCGCCTCCGCATGGAGGAACTCGAGGAGGTCCTGAACGAGAAGACCCGCATCGCCTCGATCGTCCACATCTCCAACGCGCTGGGCACCATCAATCCGGTGGAAGAGATCGCGCGCATGGTGCACCAGGTGGGAGCGCTCCTCATGGTCGATGGCGCACAGGCCGCGCCCCACATCAAGGTAGACGTGCGGGCGCTCGGTGCAGACTTCTACGCGCTCTCCGGGCACAAGATGTTCGGCCCCACCGGGATCGGCGTCCTCTGGGGTCGACGCGAGCTTCTCGACGCCATGCCGCCGTACCAGGGCGGAGGCGAGATGATTCGCGTCGTCAAGAAGGAGGGCAGCACCTTCGCGGACGTGCCGCACAAGTTCGAGGCGGGCACTCCCAATATTGCCGGTACAGTAGGGATCGCCGCCGCCACGGACTACCTGGATGACCTCGGCTTCGCCGCCCTCGCGACCCACGAGCACGAGGTCGTGAAGTACGCGGTCGAGCGCCTTGGAGAAATTCCGGGAGTGCGCATCTTTGGTCCAAGGGATCACATGGAGCGGGCCGGGGTCGTGTCGTTTCTCGTAGACGGGGCACACGCTCACGACATCTCCACGATTCTCGATTCAGAAGGGATCGCGATTCGAGCCGGACACCACTGCGCGCAATTGGTGATGGACCACTGCGGCACGTCGGCAACCGCACGAGCCTCCTTCGCCTTCTACAATACGCTCGAAGAGGTGGACCGACTCGTCGCTGCGATCCAAAGCGTGAAACGCATCTTCGCCTGACTCAACCGCTTACGTAAATCCGTTTGGGTTTGGAGGATTCCGGGCGTATGTTGTCGGTGCGTTGTCCCTCAACGGAACCGGTAAATGTCCCCAACCTCTCTCACCGCACTTTATCAGCAACTAATTCTCGAGCACTACAGGCACCCTCATAACAAGTCCGAACTTCCGGACGTGGGGCTGCAGAGCTCGGCCTGCAATCCGGTGTGCGGAGACGAAGTCACGGTTCAGCTCAGGGTTCAGGAGGATCGAATCCTCCAGGCCAACTTCACCGGACACGGGTGTTCGATTTCACAGGCCTCGGTGTCGATGATGACCGAGGTTCTGGATGGATGCACCTTCGACGAAGCTGAATCGCTCGCCCAGCGCTTCGAGGCCATGATGATGGGCGACGAGAAGGCTGCACAGGACCCCTCGCTCGGCGACCTCACCGCACTTCAGGGTGTGAGTCGCTTCTCGGTTCGCGTGCCGTGTGCCCTCCTCGGATTCAGGGCACTTCGGGGCGCCATCGCCTCGGCGCAGGATCGGGATGACCTCGAGGGAGCGGTGCACTGATGGACGCGAATGATCCAGGCGTCCGGTCCGCGCTCCTCCGCGACACTCCCGTCGGAACCATAGCGCTTTGGGTTACGCCGCTTGGGCTACGACGGATCGGGTTCGATGCGGACAGCCTCACGATTCCACACCATACGGAGTCGATCGAGTCGTTTCCCTACTTGGCACAGGCAGTGAGCCAACTCGCCGAATACTTCGCGGGGGCGCGGAACACCTTTGATCTGCCCCTGGACCTCTCTGGAGCGACTGCATTTCAGCGGAAAATCTACACGCGGCTCGTAGAGATCCCGTTTGGACGGGTGGTGTCGTACGGGGATCTCGCCGACGAGCTCGGCGATCCCGGCGCAGCCCGAGCAGTTGGTCAGGCCGTCGGTGCGAACCCACTTCCGGTCGTGATACCGTGCCATCGGGTGGTGCGGAGCGATGGCCGGTTGGGTGGCTTCTCTGGAGGCCTGGTACGGAAGGTCGAACTTCTGCGACTAGAGGGGATGGATGTGGATGGCCCGCACGCCACGAGCAAAATCCACCCAGAGGTAATTCGGCTGCCGCTATTCTGAGCGGCGATCCAAGCCGCCCTGGCGCTGGGCTACACCCGAGCGCGCGGGCCCGCTAGTCGTCGCCGGGCCGTAAGAGCACCTTTACCGCACCGCTTCGTCGGTGGTTCTTTGCCGCCGAGAGACCCTCGCGTACCTGACTCAGTGGGAACACATGTGTCACCAGGTCCTCCACCTTCACATCGCCCTCCAGGAGCAGGTCGTGAGCGATCTCGTAGGTGTGCCGCCTACCGCCCTGCCAGGCTTCCTGCCCATACCCAACCGACCCCTGAATCTGCAGCTCCCTCGCCCACACGAAGGTCAGGTCGAGCTTCTTCAACTCTCCGACGCACCCGATCACGACCATGCGCCCCCGCGGGGACGCGAATCGAAGTGCCTGGCCCAGACTCGAGGAATTTCCCACACAGTCGTAGATCAGCGGAAAGCCCCCCCCCGCATAGACCTCGGGTCCCACGACGGGCATGTATGCCATTGACCCAGTCCCGATGAGTGCCTCGCGTGCCTCGGGGCCGGGGGCGACCACCTCGGTAGCACCCATCTGACGAGCGAGCTCCTGTTCGTGGGGACGCTTCGCCTGAGCGAGCAGGTAGCCAGAGAATCCGGTGGCGCGGAGCGCCCACACGGTGGCGAGCGCGATGGTGCCACTACCGATCACGAGCACCGGTTCGTCGGGATGGGGCGGTGTCTGGAGCACGGCGTGGAGCGCGATCGAAAAAGGCTCCATGAGAACCGCGGTGTTGTCGGTCATTGCGTCGTCCACCGCAAACACCTGTGACGCATGGGCGATCATGGTCTCTCCCCAACCGCCGGGGAGGTCGCCGTGATAACCGATCGTGAGGCCGGCCCGCATTCGCTTTCCATCGATCTCGGTATGGCCCTCCTCCCCTGCCCTCTCGCAGGTGGAATGCCGACCGCTCGAGCAGGACGGGCAAGCATCCTCGTACCCCCGGGCCGTGCACGAGAGCATGGGGTCCACAGTCACCCGCTGACCCGGCTCCAGATGACGCACATTGGCGCCCACCTCTCGCACTCGCCCGAGGATCTCGTGGCCAAGGACAGCCGGAAACGAGCCGAAGGGCTCCAT
This sequence comes from Gemmatimonadota bacterium, assembly GCA_036679625.1. Lineage (GTDB taxonomy): Bacteria > Gemmatimonadota > Gemmatimonadetes > Longimicrobiales > Gaopeijiaceae > JAZDDA01. Next base: position 21,045 of record JAZDDA010000158.1, read on the forward strand.
CGACGGGCTTGCCGAGTAGGAGATGTTGCCCAGATCGCTGCCGCAAATCCCGCTGGCGAGTACGTCGAGCTTCACCCAGTCGGCACCCGGTAGCCCCGGCTCTGGCACCTCCCGATACCGGACGCCAGAGAGCCGTCCGAACAACACGGATTCAGAGACGCGACCGGCCGACTTGGCCAGCAGGAACCGGGGGATCGTTACGTCGAAGGTGACGCCCTTCATGCCAACTCCTCGGCGGCCCCCGTGGGGGGTATGGGTTGCGAGAGCGATAGGTTCGGTCGGAAGATACACAACCCCGCCGAGGGCCGGAACCAAGGCTCCACCCTCGAGTCTTTCTGATCAAACCTCCACCGCTCACGCGGAGACACCGATGACACGCGCTGCAATCGTCGCAGGGTACCGAACCCCCTTCGCAAGATCAGGGACCCTGCTCAAGGATCTTACGGCAATCGAGCTTGGGAAGATGGCCGTAAAAGAGCTGGTCGCGAGGAGTGGCGTCCGCGGGGCGGACGTCGATCACCTCATCTACGGAACCGTGGTCCACAACCCCCACGCTGGGAACATCGCACGGGAGGTCGGGTTGGCGACGCTACCCAAATCGGTGCCGGCCGTCACGGTCTCGCGTGCGTGCGCCTCGGCGAATCAAGCCATCACCGACGGCGTGAACCTGATCGAACGAGGCTACGCCGATGTGGTGATCGCCGGGGGGGCCGAGTCGCTCTCCCAGATTCCCATCACCATCAAGCAGAAGCTATCCGAGGCACTCATCGATGCCTCAAAGGCCAAGACGATGGGGAGCCGTCTGAAGACGCTGGCGACGATCCGTCCGCGCGACCTCATCCCGAATTTTCCCCAGATCGCAGAGCCGACGACGGGCGAGACAATGGGGCAATCGGCCGAACGCATGGCCAAGGAGAACGGGATCTCGCGGGAAGACCAGGACGCGTGGGCGCTGCGGTCGCATGAGTTGGCCGCGATCGGCACGCAGGACGGGCGACTCAGGGCCGAGATCGGCCCGCTCTACCTGCCGCCGAGGTTTGAAACCGTGATGGATGAAGACAACGGCATCCGCCCAGACTCGAGCATGGAGGCGCTGGCCAAGCTCCGACCCGCCTTCGACCGCAGGCACGGAAGCGTCACAGCCGCCAGCTCGTCGCCGCTCACCGACGGCGCCTCGGCGGTGCTGCTGATGTCCGAAGACTACGCCAGGGCCAACGGATTCGATGCCCTGGGCTACGTCCGCAGCTACGCCTACGCCGGCCTCGATCCCGCAGCGCAGCTCCTCCAGGGGCCAGCCTATGCGGCGCCGATGGCCCTCGAACGCGCCGGCGTCTCGATGAAGGACATCGACCTGATGGAGATGCACGAGGCGTTCGCCGCACAGGTGCTCTCCAACCTGCAAGCCTGGAGTTCCCGTGAGTTCGCGCAAAAGGAACTCGGAAGGAGCGAGGCTGTGGGACACCCCGACATCCAACGAATCAACGTGATGGGCGGCTCACTCGCGATCGGTCATCCGTTCGGTGCAACCGGCGGGCGGGTAACCACAACGCTCGTGAACGAGATGGGCCGGCGGGGTTCCGAGCTCGGGCTGATTACCGTCTGCGCGGCGGGGGGACTGGGGTTCGCGATGGTCGTCGAGCGGGAGTAGCCGGCAACTCAGGCTCGCAGGGCGAAGCTCAGTCGGCCGCCCTTACCGCCGCCATCACCGCGTCGAGGTCCGGCATCAACCCGGCGTCCTCTGCTACCCAGGCGTAGGCGATCTTGCCGTTGCGATCCACCACATAGGCAGCTCGCTTGGTCACGCCCTTGAGTCCAAGAATCTCGTCGTAGAGGGCGTCGTAGGTGGGTGACACCTCTCGGTTGAAGTCAGACACAATCGGAAACTTCGCCCCACACTCCTCGGCGAATTTCTGATTCACGAACGGGGAGTCCACACTGATCCCGATGACCTCCGCGTCGAGCTCATGCCAAGCATCCAGGTTCTCAGCCACAGTGCACATTTCAGTCGTGCACACCGAAGAAAACGCCAGCGGGAAGAACAGAAGGACCACGGGCTTCTCCCCGCGGTAGTCGGCAAGGCGAAGGGGAGCCTCACCAGGCTTGAGCGGCAACTCGAAATCGGGGGCTGGACTTCCAATCGCTAACGCCATGTCTGTGACACTCCGTGAAGGGGGTCTTGTTCGGAATCGGTAGCCTGCAGTGCCGGCACCGCCCGTTCGTCAGGAAAGATCGACAAGGATTCAGTCCCGCGCCAACTTGCGCACCAGAGCAGATCTGTGATCCCTCCGCACTTCTCCTTCTTTCGCCCGGCGGATCTCGTCTTCGGTGACCAACTCGAGCGGCCGCACAGGAGCGGGGCGACCATCCGCCCCCAGCGCCACAAAGGTGAGGAAGCAATCGTTCGTGTGGCGGCGAACACCGGTCACCGGGTTCTCGGCCCATACGCAGACGCCGATCTCCATGGACGTTCGCCCCACGTAGTTCACCTGCGCTTTGCAGGTCACCAGATCGCCGGCGTAGATCGCTTCCTGGAACTCGACACGGTCGATGGAAACGGTCACGCAAGCGCGACGCGAATGACGCATCGCGGCCAACGCCGCGGCCTTGTCCACCATCGAGAGGAGCACTCCGCCAAACACGTTGCCGACGTTATTCACGTGCAACGGCATCATCAACTCGGTGATCTCCGACGCCGAGTCCGCGGGGCTACGCGGGTCGAGTGGGGGGTCGGCCATGGTACCGCCTGGTGAGGTGGGAAGGTTCGAGTGGGAAAACGTACAGTCATCCAATCCGTCCGGCCACGCGCGTGTCCCCCGCTTGTCCCCGCCTGCCTCGCGGTGCAAACTCCCCGGAAACCCTCCACCCGGGAGCGCCGGTGCCCAAAGCGGCCGAAAACTCAAGCCCCTACCGATCGACCCAGCGCGTAGGCCTCTGGGTGGGCGGGCTCGCCTTTGCCGCGATTCTGCTCCTCCCC
>JAZDDA010000015.1:0-3559 GCA_036679625.1 Gemmatimonadota bacterium
AAAGAGCCGATCACCCGTCGGGCCTCGACGGGTTTTTTGTTGGGAGATGAAACCGGGGTCGATGGTTTCGGCTTACTTGCTCCTTTTTGGGCCGCTGGGTTCGAAGAGGAAATGAACTTTTCACCTTTGAATAAGTAGTGACCATGCAGATAAGCGACGAGCAGATTTTCGAGGTTCTCCGAGCTTCGGAAGGCAAGCCCAGGACCATGCGGCAGCTGTTGAGCATATTGAAAGTGCCCGCCCAAAGTCGGCCCTCGGTTCGCCGACGAGTCAAGGCCCTTGCCGAGGAGGGTCGCCTGGTGCGCCTTAAGGGCAACCAATACGGCCTGCCCGGGGAGGTCAACCATGTGATTGGCCGGTTGACCTGCCACCCGGACGGCTACGGATTCGTAATTCCCGAAGAAGCTGGGGAGTCGGACCTTTACATCAACGCCAAGGCGATGCGGGGTGCTATGCACGGCGATAGGGTCAACGCCCGTATTGACGCAGAGAAGGCTGACGGCCGCCGTGAGGGCTCTATAATTGCCGTCCTTGAGCGGGCCCATACGACCTTGCCGGGCCGCTACATGCAGGCCGGCCCTCATGCTCGCGTAGTGCCTGAAGACCCTCGAATCGCCCAGGATATATACATCCCGCGGAGCGAGGCTGGAGGGGCGAAGTCGGGCCAGGTAGTGCTGGCCGAGATTACCAGCTACCCCGTGCGTGGTCGTGACCCCAGGGGCCGGGTAGTGGCAGTTCTGGGCTGGCCCGAGGACCCCGACGTTGAGGTGGCCATTATCGCGGCGAAGCACGGCCTGATCGAGACCTTCTCGCCAGAGGCAGAGGCCGAGGCCGATTCAACCCCGGCAACCATTCCCGACGCGGAGAGGGCCCGCCGAGTTGATTTCACGGATCTTCTCACCGTCACCATCGATCCCGTGACGGCTCGGGACTTCGACGACGCCATCTCCATCAAGCCCCGCTCCAGGGGCGGCTGGAGGCTGTTCGTTCACATTGCCGACGTCTCTTTCTACGTTGCCGAGGGGGGTCCGCTGGACGATGAGGCCCTGGAGCGCGGCTGTAGCGTATACTTTCCCGACAGAGCCATCCCCATGCTGCCGCACGCCCTCTCATCCGAGAGGTGCACATTGGGCCCCGGCGAGGAAAAACTCGCCGTCACCGTGGTTATGGACGTCTCTGATAGGGGAGAAGTGGAAGGCTACGAGATTAGCGAATCGGTGATTATCAGTGATGAGCGGATGAACTATGCTGACGTCGCCAAACTCCTGGAAGGCGAGGAGGAGCGATTGGAGCTTCGCTACGCCCATATCCTGGACAGCCTTCTCGCTATGGCCGAATGCGCCGAAGCCCTCAGAGAGATGCGCCTAGAGGCGGGCAGCATCGACTTCGACCTGCCCGAGGCCGACATTATACTCAATGCCGCCGGCCGGATCGAGGCTATCCTCAAAGCCGAGCGGACAGAAGCTCATCAGATGATTGAAGAGTTCATGCTCATGGCTAACCAAATAGTGGCTGAGCACCTGGCGGGCATCGAGGCTCCCATGCTCTACCGCATACACCAGCCGCCCGACCCGGAAAAGATGAGCCGTTTCGCGGAGCTTTGCCTGGCCTTTGGCCACGTCTTGCCGGCGACCGCCTCGGTGAAGCCCGCTACGCTCCAGAGGCTATTAGATGCGGTCCGCGGCCGGCCCGAAGAGCGGCTCATCACGACGGTTATGCTCCGGAGCATGATGCAGGCTCGCTACTCGGAGGAGAACCTGGGTCACTTCGGATTGGCTTTCGAGTGCTATACGCACTTCACTTCCCCCATCCGGCGCTATCCGGACTTAGTAATCCACCGCCTGCTGAAGGCGACCCTCCCTAAGGGCCGCATGAGCAAGCGGCTGGCGGAGTCCTGGGCCAAACGCCTGCCGTCCATCGCCGCCCAATGCTCGGAGCGGGAGCGGGTGGCTGAGGCCGCCGAGAGGGAGATGGTGGAGCTTAAGAAGTGTCACTACATGCTTGGACGCATCGGGGAGCGCTTCGACGGCTACGTCTCAGGGGTGACTAATTTCGGGTTCTTCGTGGAGCTGGAGGAGCTCTTCGTGGAGGGGCTCGTCAGGCTGAGCGACATCCCCGGCGACTACTTCATATACGACGAGACGAACCACACCCTCATCGGTGACCGAAGTGGAAAGTGCTTCCGCTTGGGCGACAAGGTTAGGGTGGAAGTGGCCGACGTAGACATCGCCCGCCGCAGAATAGATTTCATTCTTCCTCGTTCTCGCAAAAGATAATCCGCTTTAGTGGCGGGCCCGCGCGCAGGGAGAGCCCAGCGTTGGGAGCGTCACTTCCACACACCTTCTACGGGTGTGGCGCAAGAGGGGCAAGAGCCGTCGGCGAGTTTGTTCTTGACGACGGCGAAGCCGCGCCGGACGATAATCTCCTTGCCGCAGCCGCTGCAGAGAGTGCTCTCGCCCCCGGTCCCGGGGACGTTGCCCGTGTAGATGTATTTCAGGCCGGCCTCGCGCCCGATGCTGCAGGCGCGGAGGAGACTCTCCAGTGGGGTGGGCGGCACGTCCTGCATTTTGTGTTGGGGCCAGAAGCGAGATACATGCCAGGGTATAGCCGGGTCGAGCTCTGCTAAGAACTCGGCGATGCGGGCGAGCTCTTCGTCTGAGTCGTTGAGTCCGGGGATGACAAGAGTTGTGACCTCTACCCAGACCCCCTGGCGCTTCAGCACCCGGAGCGAATCGGTGACGGGCCCGAGGCGCGCCTTGATTACGTCCTTATAGGCCGCATCGTTGAAACCCTTCAGGTCTACGTTAATGGCGTCGAGGTAGGGGTGGAAGGCCTCAAGGGCCTCTTCCGTCATATAGCCGTTGGAGACGAAGCAGTTCTTAATCCCCTTGGAGCTTGCTAGGCGGGCCGTCTCGTAGGCATACTCGAAATAGATGGTCGGTTCTGTGTAGGTGTAAGAGATGCTTTCAGAGCCGCTGCGGAGGGCGGTCTCGACGATATCCTCCGGAGGGACCGACTCGCCGACGATTCGGCTCGACAGGCGAGGGGCCTGGGAAAGATTGTAGTTCTGGCAGAAGCTGCACTGGAAGTTGCACCCGACTGTCGCTACGGAAAGGCTTGTCGAGCCCGGGTAGAAGTGAAAGAGCGGTTTCTTTTCGATGGGGTCTACGTGGCATGCTACGAGACGCTCGTATACTAGAGATACGAGTCTGCCGTCCTGGTTCTCCCTCACCTCGCAGACGCCCCGCTTGCCCGGATGAATCAAGCAGCGGTGGGCGCAGAGGTCGCAGCGGACCTTACCCTCTTCAAGCGTCTCATAGAGCATCGCCTCCCGTACCACGGGCCACCTCCTAAAGGTAAGTATAGCTCGCCTCCTGGCGTTGTGCCACCCTCGGCCCAGTCGCCGTTGCAACGGGCCGCCCTGCGCGTTACAATACTTTGCTCCACCCCCCATCTTTTGCGTAGAGGTTTTCATGGGTACCATCGAAGTTCTCATCTTCGATATGGACGGGGTTCTAGTTGATGTCTCCCGAAGCTACCGGGAGGCCATCCGGCGGGT
>JAZDDA010000159.1:0-2645 GCA_036679625.1 Gemmatimonadota bacterium
ATTATACGCTTAGAGAGGGCGAGGCCGAGGCCCGTCCCCTCCCGCTTGGTTGTGAAGAAGGGGTTGAAGATGTTCACGACCACGTCCGGAGGCACTCCGCCGCCGGTGTCGGACACGACGACGGTGACCCCTTCGCCGTCGATGGTCGGCCACGGCTCCGTCTTCAGCGTCAACGTGCCCCCGTCGGGCATCGCCTGCATGGCGTTGGCAAAGAGGTTTACTAAGACCTGCTTTAGCTGCTGGCCGTCTACCTCTATGGAAGGAAGCTCGGGGGCGAGGTAGAGATCGATGGCGATTCTCTTGTCCTGCAAGTCCTCGCGGTAAATGTCAAGCATGTCCCTCACCAGGGTGTTTAAATTGCACGGCTCCAGGGATGGGGGGACCTGCTTGGAGTAGGTCAGGACATCCTGCAGGAGCCCCTCCAGGCGGTCGACCTCGTGGATGATGATGGATGCGTAGTTTTTGTAGGGAAAGTCTTCATCGAGCTTTCGGTGGAGGCGGCGGGCGAAGCCTCCGACGGTGGCGAGGGGATTTCGAATTTCGTGGGCCAGGCCTGCGGCCATCTCGCCCAGGGCCGCCATCTTGCCGCTCTCTATGAGGCGGTTCTGCACGGTGCTCAGCTCGCCCGTCAGCTCCTTGAGCTTCTGGAACATGAGGAGGTTCTCTATGGCCAGCCCCGCGTGATTGGCGAACCGGGCCACAAAGTTCAGATCCTCGTCGGTGATGGGCTTGCCATTATATATGTTGTCAACCACCATGACGCCGATGACTCTGTCCTTGGCCGCCAGGGGAACGGTGGCGAAAGCATCGACACCCAGGGCCTTGAGGAACTCCTTGTCCACCCGCGGGTCGGAGTGGGCGTCGGTGATGTTGAAGGGCCTCCGCTCCCGCATGGTCATCGCCAAGACGTCGTCGGGCCTGTCCAGAGGTAAATGGAAGCTCTTGGCTAGGCGGTCGAAGCTGCTCTGGCGCCCGTTGTCCTCCTCTCCGTGGGAAGTTACCCACTCGAAGAGGCTTCGGCGCTCATGGGCGAGGCGCTTCCAAATTTCGCCGGCGTGCTGGGCGCTGTCGGGCCCCTCGCCCCCCGCACCCACTAGCGCGCCGGTTGCCTCGTCGACGATGAAAATCATAGCCCGGTTGAACCCGAACCCGTCGCCCAGCGTGACGCAAGAGAGAATAATCTGCATGAGCTTGTCCAAGTTCATGGTAGTGCGTAGCGCGTTGGATATCTCGTAGAGGATGGAGAGCTCGCGGATCTTCATCAACTTCTCGCGGGCCAGCCACTCCAGCCGCTCGTATATGAAAGCGTTCTCTATGGCCGTGGCCGCCTGGCTCGCGAAGGTCGAGAGCAGGCGCTCCTCGGCAAGGCTGAAGGGGATGACGCGGCCCGTCTCGTGCTCCTGCTTGTCGAGCACCGTAAGGGCCCCGATGGCCCTGCCCTTGCTGATGATGGGTACGCACAGCAGGGTCTGAAGCCCCTGGCCGATTATTCCCGCGAACTTCGGCTCGCTTCTTAAGTCTTCGACCATCAAGGACGAGGCGGTGGCCACGACGTGGCCTGCGACGCCTTCTCCGAGCTTGAGCGCCGGAATCTCTTCGTCGGGCCTGGGCAAGCCGTAGGCGGCGTGGACCATCAACTCGTTGTGGTCGAAGTCCACGAGCCTGAGCACGCTGGCGGTGGCTCTTGTGAGCTCAGCGCTGCTCCTCACTATCAGGTTCAAGACCTCATTCAGGTCGAGGGTGGACGAGAGGGCCTGGCCCACCTCGTAGAGGGCCGTAAGCTGGGTCAGGCGCAGGCGGGCCCGCTCGTAGAGCTGGGCGTGGCGAATGACGCCGGATATCTGGTGAGCGATGGTCTGGAAGAACTCCACCTCGCCGTGGCTGTAGTCGCGCTCCTCGACGTCTTGGACGTAGATGCACCCGATGGCCTTGTCTCTATCTAGGATGGGCACGCAGAGCATCGATTTGTAGCGGTCCTCGCCAGTCTCCGGAACGTAGAAGAAGCGCGGATCCTTCGAGGCGTCGGAAAGGGCGATGGGCTCCCTGGTGACCACGACGGTGCCCGAAATGCCAACCCCGCTCTTGAGCCGGACTTTTCCCACCGCTTCGGGGTTGAGGCCCTTTGCGGCCTGGAGCACCAGCTCGTCCGTCTCATCGTCAAGTAGAAGAATGGCGCACACGTCCGTGGCCATCCGCTCGCCCATCACCTCGACGATACCGTTGAGGCGTTCTTGAAGGTCCATCGTCGAGTTGGCGATCTTAGCCACTTCGCCTATAATTTCAAGCTCCGCCTTCTCTTCCAGCATGCTTCAGACACCTCCTGTTACTAAGCCGCCGCCCCGGCAATAGCCTGACTGTAGAGGTCCTCGTAGGCCCGCGCTGAGGCGTCCCACGAAAAATCTTCGGCCATAGCGCGCTCCATGAGGCGCCGCCACGCCTTGGGGTCGGTGTAAACCCGACATGCTCTGGCCACCGCCTCCACCATGGCCTCCATCTCGTAGGCCCTGAACTTAAAACCCGTGCCCGTTTCAGCGGACTCGTCGCAGTCTGCGATGGTGTCTTCCAGGCCCCCCGTCGCCCTCACGACGGGGATGGTGCCGTACTTGAGCGAATAAAGCTGGTTGAGCCCGCAGGGCTCGTAACGC
>JAZDDA010000160.1:0-2806 GCA_036679625.1 Gemmatimonadota bacterium
GATGCTCGGCGTTTTGCCACTCTCCCTTCTTCTCCTGGAAGACGGGTTTTCATACCTCCCCGCTTTGATCGTCTACAACAACTTCATGGACGACCTGGATGGCATCCTTGCGAGGGAGCTTCAGCTTTCCAGTGACTTCGGTGCTCGACTGGACAATGTGGCCGACGCGGTCTCACACATTCTCGTTTCGTTGGTGGTTGGGGCCCACTTCGGCGGAATCGTTCTCGTGTTCAGTGCTGTCGCAGCGGTGGCCATTCTCATACGCGTGGTGCAGCGGCTTGACCCATCGTCGGTCTATGGAACAGGTACACCGACGAATGAGCTGATGCGTCACTTGTTGTTGCTCGTGGTTCTCCAAAACCTATTTGACTTCGACATCGCGCCCTATCTGGTAGCGGCGTTCGCCGTCAACGCTTTGACGATGCTTGTTCCGTTCTCGTTGCCGCACCTCATTCGCGCGAGAACGAAGTCCGTTGTCGCAATCTCGGGGGTAAATGTCGTTCTTGCGGCTGCATGGCTGATTCCGCAGGCTGCGCCAGTCATTGCGGCGGCATTCTTCGGCACGTACCTGTATTCGTTTGGGGTGAGGAGCGTTTCATGGGCTCGAACTGCGCGCTAAGTGTGGGCTAAGTGGTGCTGCGTACGTTCCGAAATATCGGCCATCCGCCGGACCTGACACACAGTTGCGTCCACGGTGGTGGTGTACGAGGGGCTGAGGGTTCTTCCGTATAGGTGATCACCGCGACCGTGAGGAGGAACGCGAGGATCGACGGCAGGATGGACCTTCTGGTGTGGCTGCGCAAGCAGCTGGAGGCGGCTGATGGGGATCTGCTGGGGGAGATGGTGTGCACTTCGCGGAGACACTTCGGGCTCTCCGGTGTGTGTACGAAAAGATTCGTGGGTATGCCGAGTCCTACAGCTCTCTGAACTTTTCGACACGGTCGACATGAGTAGTGAGTTCTGCCCTTTCGCTCACCCAGGTACGACGACCTCGGCGCCCGAGCGGTTCCTGAGGGTCTGTGCGTCCGGTCTCTCAGAGCTACGGAGTGGCGCAAGGAGCGAGAGCGCCCCTGTCCCTTCGAGCTCAGATGATCTTGGTCCGGCCCCGGACCCGGGGGTAGCGGACGGGGCTGTGGGCGTAGCAAGTGTCGTGGCGGTTGTAAGAACTCAGCTTGGTGGTGCACCCGGGTACGGCGCAGATTCGACCCGACGCCATGCGGGCAGGCGCCCGGCCTTCGATTCGTACCCGGCGTCCGGTCAGTACTTCGTGTTGGCTCATGTCGTTAATCCCCAAATGTGGCCGGAAGCGGGGTCGGCGTTGATAGGGTCGCCGACCCCGCTTCCGGCCATGGCGCCGTCGGCGGCCAAACCCTCATCCATGGGTGACCATCCGGTCGGACGGGCCGCCTTTCCGGGCGCCTTTCGCGGGGACCATCTCCGCGTAGGCCAGAAGGGCGAACAGGACCAGGCCAATGCCGACGATCCAGGCATTCCAGGCTGCTGCCGCCAATGTGGCGAATCCGAGCACCCAGGGGGCTACGAACAGCCATATCCCGTAGAGGCCCTGAAGCCACTCGGGAGTGCGCTCGGTCGGTTGGGCCAGAGCCCACCAGGCCGTCGCGATGACGAGAATGCCGAGGATCCAGGCGTTCCACGAGGAGGCGGCGTTGTCGGCTGTGCTCAGGATCCAAGGGGCCAGAAACAGCCAGACGCCACCGGCCAGTAGGACCCAATCCTGCCAACGTCTCTTATCCATCGCGTACCTCCTTTCTGAAAGGAAAGTCCTTTCAACATAATCATATAGCTTCTAGTCGACTAGAAGGTCAAGGGGCTGGCGGCTGCCGCCGCCGACTCATCGCAACCCACCATCGGATCGCCGCTGTGATCGCCGTGGGTGCACCAAATGCACTGGCAGGTGGGCAGGTGACAGGCCCGATCTCGATGATGCAGTCTGCCCCGGGCGAAGCGCCGCCGACCCGTCCGCGCAATGAAGATCTTGGCCGGAGCAGGTCGCCAGTGCCGCCGGATCCGACTCCTCAGGTCGGAGGAGGAGGCGGCTTGCCTCAGCAGCCAGGGCACTGCGCCTCGGGGTATGTGTTCGTAGATCAGGCGATTGGCGAGGGCTGTCTCCCGTCTCGGCTCGAAGGTCTCTCGGGCGGCCGCGGCGTAGTCGAAACCTTCGATGATCGAGCGGGCGGCCAGGAATCCGGACTCCATCGCATAGCCCATTCCGAATCCCCACTCGGGGTCCTGGAGGCCCGCTGCTTCACCTATGAACAGCCGGCCGGCCTCGTCGCTGAATCGCGCCTGTCCGAAGACCGATCCGAATCCGGAGAAGGGTCGGGCACGGTCCGGATCCAGGTCCAGGTCCGGCACGATTCGGGTGAAGGCATCGACAGTCAGGCGGCGAGCCTCCCGCCAGTCCGACACGGGCCGAAACAGGCACGTGGCCAGGGTTGCACGACCATCCCAGACGAGGAGGTAGGCGTATCCCGCGGGAGCCAGCTCCTCGGAGACTATGCAATGGGCTTGGTCGGGGAGTCTTGTCGGGAACACATACCCCACGGCAAGCCCGTCGGCGTAGCGGGGACCGATGGCGATGATGTCGCCGCCGACGGCGCGAGTGGCCTCCCTACCCAGGAGCACCTCCGCTCCGGACGCTTCCGCCTGATACAACAGTGCTCGGTCCAGCGAGCCCGCCTCTGGTCCCCTTCTCACCAGGTAGAACAAGGGTGCTTCCGAGTGGGCTTGTGTCGGCCGAAGATGGTGATCCCAGAAGGTGACCTCGTGGACCGGCTTGTGGTCG
>JAZDDA010000161.1:0-8779 GCA_036679625.1 Gemmatimonadota bacterium
GGGCACCGCAGGGCGAGATCCCAGGCGGGCCGCCGAAGAGATAGCCGTAGCTACCTCGAGGTGGTCCAACGACGGAGATCGTGCTGTGCTGCCCGTAACCCGAAGGGCGCAGGGATATTTCGCGGTTCATACGGCGTCTCTCCTTCTCGCCGTAGCTTTGGCTACGACTCGTTGTCTCTCCTACCCTGAACACGCGAAGACCTAGGCACCGCCGCGAAGCGGTGGTCGCGCGGCCACACCACTTCCTCAACAGCCTTCTAGAGCCCAAGCTCCTGCATTACGTCTGGGAAGCGCGGGTCGGCGCGGAGTCGATCCCACATGGGTCCGTGCCGGATGAAAACGATTCCACCAAGCCGTTTTTCCCCGGCCCGCTTCAGGTGCTCGATCGCCAGGTCCATCTCTGAGAGGCCCATATAGATCGCCGCAAAGTCGATCTCACGACTCGTGTTTTCCTCCAGCTTCGCCCGTTCCTTGAGTTCCTCGAGCATCTGCCTGGCCTCCTCCGTGCGCCCCGCGGCCGCGAGCACCGCTCCGGTGGCTCCGTGACCTGACTTGCCTCCCGGCGTCATGGCCCGATATCGCAGAGCCTCCTCGACCGCTTCATCGAATTCGCCGAGCGCGATGTGAGCGAAGGCGAGTCCCTCGACTGCACCACGGAAGTCTGGGTCCAATTCCAGCGTCCGCAGGAACTGAGCCTTGGACTCCTGTGGGCGCTGTGCCGACAGATAGGCCCGACCCAAAGCTTCGTTCATGATCGGAGAGAGCGGATCGAGTCCGACGGCGAGTTCGGACTCCTCGACAAGCTCATCCATCCGGCCAACCGCGAGCAGATATAAGGCGTAGGCGTGGTGAGCTTCCGCAGACCCGGGGTTGAGTTCGATCGCCTTTCGCAGGCAGGCGCCGGCGCTCGCGAAGTTCCACTCGTAGAAGAGCATCACGAGGCCCAGGGCGGTGTGGGACCGGGAGGATTCGGAGTCGAGCTCGAGAGCCCGAAGAGCGGCCTGCTTGGCCCTGGGATATGCGCTTGCGCAGGTCATCCGACCAATCGCCGCGAGGAACACGTACGCATTCGCGAGCCCCGCGTGGGCGGGCGCGAAGTCAGGGTCAGAGCGAATCGCCTCTGTATACAGCTCGATGGCGGTGCCTGCATCGTCAGGGGTCCAGCGATTCCAGTGATGGAGTGCCTTGAGATACTTGTCGTAGGCCTCTGGATCCCGGATCGTGCTGTTCACCTTCGGGGGGGGCGTCGCCACCCCGGGCAACGTCGCCTTGAGCTCCTCGGTGATCTTTCGCGAGATCTCATCCTGGGTCCTGAAGACGTCCTCGATCACCTCATCGTAGACGCTCGAAAACACATGGTACCCGTCGCGCGTGTCGATCAGCTGGGCGGTGATCCTGATCCGATCTCCTGCCTTTCGCACGCTTCCTTCGAGCAGGTGGCTGACCCCCAATTCACGCCCGATTTGTCGCGCGTCCTCGTTGCGGTTCTTGAAGGCGAACGACGACGTGCGGGCAGTCACCTGGAGCCCCTGAACCTTCGTTAACGTGTTGATCAACTCCTCGGTGATGCCGTCGGAGAAGAACTCATTCTCGGGGTCTGCGCTCATGTTGACGAAGGGAAGCACCGCGATCGTTCGCTTGGTCGCCTGGGCGAGATCGCCAAAGGCTGCTGGGTCGGGCACGGCTAGTCCGGGCGCCTCGATAGCGAACACCGCCACCGGACTCCGCACATTCTTGAGCACGACCTCGCCGAGTGACACGGTTGGGAACTCCGCATGGTTCCGGATTTCTTCGTACACGCGGGTGGAAACAACCACCGAACCCGGAGTCGCGATTCCCTGGATTCGGGCGGCGACGTTTACTCCGTCTCCGTGCACTCCGTCTTCGTCGTGAACGATGTCACCGATGTGAAGCCCAATCCTCACGGGAATTTCCGGTGCGGCTTGGAGAGCCTGCTGAGCGGTAACTGCGGCCTTTACCGCCTGGATCGCAGAGCCGAAGACCGAGAGTGTACCGTCCCCGTAGAACTGAACAATCTCGCCCGCGTTCGATTCCACAGCGTTGTGAAGCACGGTCCGGTGACGGTCGCGGACATCCGTGGCTCGCTGCTCATCGTCCTGCATGAGCGCCGTGTAGCCAACCATGTCTGTGAACATGATCGCAGCCAGTCTTCGCATCGTCGTCACCCTCGGTATTGGTCCGGCGGGAGACAAAACTATTGATCAGCCCCTGGGGATCAAAGGGTAATGATTTAGATTTTCCGAATATCGACTACAACGAGGAAAGAGAAATGAAGAGGACAATTCTTGCTTCGGCCGTTCTGATGCTTGGGCTGCCGATCGGCGGCGCTGCACAGGGGAATGACGAGGCGGCCGTCCGTGAAGCCGCGCATGGCTTCAAGGCTGCGCTGATCGCAGGCGACGGCGACTTGGCGCTCACCTTCCTGCACCCCGACGTACTCATCTACGAGGGTGGCCATGGTGAGGACTACGACGCCTATGCCTCGGGACACCTGGCGGGGGATATCGGGTTTCTCAGCGCGGTGCCGCCGGTGCTCAGCTTAGATCATGTCACCGTTCAGGGCGATATGGCGCTGTACACCGGCGAATCGACATCGACGGGCACTTATCGGGACCGCGAAATCAACAGCCGTGGGGCTGAAACACTGGTGCTTCTACGCACCGACTCCGGCTGGAAGATCCGTCACATCCACTGGTCCAGCGGACGTGGCTAGTAGATCCCGGCATTTCGTTGGAGCCATCGAACGTAGCGGGTGATCTCGGTGATCTGTTCGGTGGTGATCTCGGGCTGTGGGGGCATGTCACCGAAGCGCCAGTGATGGGCTCGAACACCATTTCGCGCGGCCAGGACGAATGCCGGGTCCGCGTGATGGCTGGGCTCATAGAAGCGGTGCACGAGTGGCGGGCCCTCATCGGTGCCTGTTGCGGCTGGACCGTGGCACGAGGCGCAGCTCTCGTCGAAGTAGCCTTTGCCGGCGGCCACGGTCTCGGCGGTCTCGAGCGGTTGGGGTGCCCTTACGGTGGCTTCGGGAAGATTGGCCTCGTCTCCCTGCGCCTGACAGGCGGCAAGGGCAAGCGGCGCTGCGAGGAGCAGGCCGTAGACGGCCCGGCGGAATTGGAGCGTGTGGGTCATTTGCCCTCTGGGTTGGATTTGGCGTGTGGAGTGCTTTGCATCGCGTGGTCGACTGCCAGGAGTACCATTTTGGGAGTAATCCGTTTCATCCCGTCTCTGTACTCCATGCTGATCGGGTACTCCTCTCCGGGCGTCTCGGCGTAACCATCAACCACGAGCCTCGGGTCTCCGCGGTAGGGAGCGTGCCGCTTTGGATTGGTCCACCCAAAGAGACCGACCGCCGGTACATGGAGTGCGCGGGCGATGTGGAGCGGCCCGGTGTCGGGACTGATTACCAGGCTGCTTCCGTCGAGAAGCCATACCAGACGTCGAAGGTCGTCCCCAAGCGCGTCAATCGGCTTTGCACCGGTGAGCTCGAGGATGCGGTCTGCCATGGTCCGCTCGAGGCGTGAGGGGCCTCCTACCAGTATCGCCTGGAGCCCGTGGCTCTCTTCGATCTCTTCGATCACATCCGCGTATCCCTGAGCGGTCCAGTTCTTCTGGGGTTTGCTCGTCCCCACGACAACTGCGCAGACCGGTCGATCGATCGCGGCGAAGAAGCGCTTCTGGGCCTCGCGCTCGTCGGTGGAGAGGGTGAGGCCCCAATCCACCGGATCCGGGTTGACGCCGAGGTGGTCCAGGAACTCGAAGTACTGATCCTGGACGTGCTGCGGAGTGTGAGCCGGAATGCGGGCGTTGGTGAAGAGCCAGTTGGCGTCGCGTGCCCGGGCTCGATCGAATCCCAGCTTCACCCGACCCGGCACCATGGCGGTGATCAGTCCGGCCTTGAGGTAGACCTGCAGGGCGAGCACCAGGTCGAACCGACGTCCTCGGAGCTGCTGAGCGACCTCCGCGAATCCTCTCCATGCAGCCGCACCCCTCGTGCGCTGGAAGATGACGAAGTCGTCGATCGCTGGATGGTCCTTCACAAGTGCGTGGGGCCCGGGTTGGAGGATCCACGTGATGTGCGTCTTCGGCCAGGCGCGCTTCAGGGCGCGAGCGACCGGGAGTACGTGAACGGCGTCGCCGATTGCACTCATCATGACGATGCAGATGGTCCGGGGTGGGGTAGGGAGCGGAGTCATTCGCCCACGCCTGATCCATCGAGGGCCCTCAGCGCCCGCGCCGGAACCGGTATCCCCGACGCGCGCCCAAGCTTCTCGATCGATCCCGCCAGGCGGGCACGCATAGCGGACGGGTTGGCGCGCGCCTCGCCGATCCGGCAGCGATCCAGGTCGAGCACGACCGCAGTCCATGCCGTGCCGTCAGGTCGCAGCAGAATATTGCGGGCATTCAGGTCTGGATGGTGGACGCCTGCTTCCGCGATCTGGCGCACGAGGGTTCCGGCCGCAGACAACGCCGACTCGACTGCGGCCGGGTTGCGATCACTCTCGTGGTTGCCGAAGAGGAGGGTGGCGAGCTCGACCCCGTCTGGGATGTACTCGGTAACGATCTCACCTCGGTATACGATCCCTGAGGCGTGGACTGCGGCCGCCTGAATCCGGGGGGTCGCCACGCCCTTAGAGCGAAGAAGGTCACTCGCGATCCACTCAGAGAAGGGTCGAGGCCGGGGGCTGCGAAGGTGTCGATCTCCGAGCCATCGCACGCCGCCGCCTCGATAGAAGCGACGCACCGCCCACTGTGCGGGCTGGTCCGATGGGGGTTGAAACGCCGCCGGGATCACATGGACGGGACCACGACCCTCGACCGAAGACCTGTCGGGGGTTCGCGACGCGTGGGCGTGGAGCGAACCCGCCTCCCCAATCGCGAGCTCCACCCAGGCCATCACCTCTGGGCGGGTCCATACGCTGATCCGCCCCACCCTGGCTGCCGTTACTCCGCTGGGAGGCCTCACGTCCGTACACCGTACACCGCGCGAGCCAGCTGAACGCGATCCAATACGTCCGCGAGCGAGATCTGCTCCATGCGGCCGTGTCGTGGATCCCAACGGTTGGGGTCTGGTTCCTCATCGGCGTCGGTATACCGATCGATCACGAGATCGCGGAAGTCTCGATACGGGCCCACACGCGCCGGATTCGTGTGGCCGTAGAGGCCGATGACCGGCACTCCGAATGCGTGTGCGATGTGTACGCTGGAGGTGTCAGGGCTGATTACGAGATCTGCGCCTTCGATGCTCCACATCAGCCGCCGAACCGAGTCGGCAAGGCCCCAGACCGGTGCGGAGCTGGCACCGTCGGCGATCTGGCGTGCCGCATTCTGTTCACGGGCGGCTGGACCACCAATCAGGAGTACCCGGAACCCCAGATCCTCCTGGAGTGCATCCACCAGGGGGATATATCGCTCGACCGGCCAGTCCTTCTTCCGGTTCGAGGATGCCACCGACACTGCCGCGATCGGACGGTCCCTCAGACTGGCGAAGAAGTCCTTCGCCTCTGCCCGTTCTTCCGCTGTGAGGGTCAGATCCCAGCGAAGCGGAGAGGGCCTCGGCACCTCGATCAGATCGAGCATGTCCAGAAAAATATCCTGCGCATGCTTCCAGGGGCCGTCGGCAAGGTGGTGCGTGTTGATGAACCGCTCGCCGTCCCTGGTCTTCCCGGGTGGGAGGCCGATTCGGGTCGCAGCACCGCTGAACAGCGTGGGCCAGATTCCCTTGAAGTACCACTGGAGGTTGAGTGCCACCGGGCAGCGCTCCCGCCGCATCGCCGACCAGAGTTGCCCGAGGCCCCGAACGCCACGGTCGCGGTGGAATACCACGACGCGATCGATCGCCGGGTGTGCGTCGAGAATCTGAGCAGGTGCCGGTTGGGCGACCCAGACGAGCTCGCGGTCGGGTCGCTGCGCCTTCAGCGCATTGGCGACGGCGAGGCCGTGGACTACATCGCCGATGCCCGAGAGAAGCACGAGGCACACCCGGTCCGCGCGTGCCACCGCCTCGGCCGCCGGCATCCTACGACCGATCATGCCTGGATCGGACTCTCAGGTGGCACCTCTGCCTCGATGAGATGGATGGTCGGTCCGTCAATCGTTCGACCCTTGATCTGAACCTTGAAGGTGTAGAGGCCCGGCTTGAGGAACACGACGTTTTCGAGCGGCATCGTGAGCTGTGTGCGAGCGGGTGGCCGGTCTGGCGAGCGACGGTCGATATCCGTATGCCCCTGAACGGTCAGAGAGGGGGTCCCGTCGGGGTTGTGGAGGTCTACCTGGAAATCATAGCGACCCTCATCTCCGCGGTCCCACTCGAATCCAAGGACGAGCACCATCCGCTCCTGCTTCGCGGGAAATCCCGGTGCGAAGAGGTCGTGGAAGATCCCCTTCACGTCGAGTCTTCCCTCCGAATCTGGATTCGCCCCGTCACACACGAATGCGAGTCGTAGCTTCATCTTATCTCAAGTTGCCTTTGGAAGTTTGCCGTGATCACCCGGAGCCTCGCCCCAGCCGCCTCCGCCGGGTGAGCGCACGCTCACGATGTCTCCTGCCTTTGCCTCAAACGTAACCTTCCCCGGGAGTCTCTCCTCGGTGCTGCTCTGCTCTCCCGATCCATGGATCAGCACGTTCTCCCCCGGTGCGCCGTCTTCTCCACCTGCGGCTCCACTCGGGCCGCGGGTTCTGCGCTCCGTAAGTAGCGTCACTCTGGCGTCTCCCAGGAGTTGGATGTCGCGACGGAGGCCGTCTCCCCCGCGATGGTTTCCGTGTCCCCCACTGTCCCGTCGGATCGAGTATTCGGTGACGCGATACGGATAGGCGTGTTCGAGGGCCTCGATCGGGGTGTTCAGGGAGTTTGACATGTGGGTGTGCACACCGGAGAGGCCCGGCCCAGCGGCCCCTGCTCCCATCCCTCCTCCCATGGTTTCGTAGTAGGCGAAGGGAGCACCTGTGCGGGGGTCGATTCCGCCCACCGTCACATTGTTCATCGTCCCCTGCGAGAGCGCTGGGACCAGGGTGGGCAGTGCCTTGCGAAGCGCGGCAAGGAGGGTGTCGGTGATCCGCTGGCTCGTCTCTACGTTTCCGGCAGCGACGCTGGACGGCGGTGATGCATTCACGAGACTTGCCTCGGGGAGGATGAGCTGCACGTTGTCGAACGACCCGCCGCCCGCCGGAAGCTCCTCACCGATCAGCTCCTCGATGACGCATCTGAGCACGTACCTCGTTGCTGACGATGTGATGGCGGATACGGCGTTTAGACCCCCACGGACCTGCGGACTCGTGCCGGTGAAGTCGACACTCAGGTGTCCCCCCCGCACGGTGATCGCGACCTTGATCGGGATGTCTCGTTCGTCGAACCCGTCGTCGTCGAGTACGTCCACTGCGTCATAACATCCATCGGGAATGGCCTTGATCCCGACCTCTACGAGCCTGTCGGCGTATTCCACGAGTGAGTGCATGGCGTGGAGCACCGTGGCGCTACCCCTTCGGGCGCCGATCTCCAGAAGGCGTGTCGAGCCTGTGTTCAACGCCGCGAGCTGGGCATCCAGGTCCCCGGCGCGCTCGACGGGCGTTCGCACGTTGGCCAGGATGGTGCGCCATAGGTCCTCGTTTCGTACGCCGCTGCGATAGAGGCGTGTCGGCGGGATTCTCAGGCCTTCCTGAAATATCTCTGTCGCCAGCGGCATGGATCCGGGCGTCATACCTCCAACATCGGAGTGATGCGCGCGCGATGCGACGAATCCGAAAAGCTCGTCGGACTGGGGAATGTGGACCGGTGCGATCAGGGTGATATCTGGAAGGTGGGTTCCGCCGCAAAATGGATCGTTCACGCAAGCGATATCGCCAGGGTCCAGCGGGCCAAGTTGGGAGAGCGCGGCCTCGACGCTCATCGGCATCGCACCAAGGTGCACGGGCATATGGTCTCCTTGCGCCACGGCAACGCCGGTGGGCATGAAGAGTGCGCACGAGTAATCGCGCCGCTCCTTGATGTTCGCGGAGAAGGCCGCTCGACGAAGGGATGCTCCCATTTCTTCGGTGATCGCCGAGAAGAGATGGCGAAATACCTCAAGTTCGATAGGGTCCAGCTGTGTCACTTCGCCTCGTTCATTCTCAAGGAACCTGATCCCGTGCGTGTGTCTTGGTATCGGAGCCCGGTTGGCCCCGCCTGTAGGTTCCATTAAACTTGATGGCTAGAGCCGATTTGGATAGATGGCAGGTCCTACTTAGCCGGACTGCCTTAACTGTACTAGAGGGAGGCCACGTGCCAGGAGAGAAGCTTTTTGCAGCAGCTCGGGATGAGCTGTTCAGTCATATCAACCGCTGTGGGGTTCTTTCCGCAACGGGGGACGATCAGGACCATTGGATGGATGAGACGATCGAGTACCTGGGGGAGCGCTTTCCGGATCTTTCTGACGGCGACCTTTCGGAACTTCGATCGGTTGGAGTGAGGTTTTGCCAGCCTGCCGTTGCCCATGGCGCTGCGGCGGCCGTGATGCCTTCCGTGCCTCAGATCGGTGTTGCTGCAGAAGATGCAGTTGACGTGGACGGGGCAATCGAGGCAGTTGTGCCGGTCGAGGCAGCTGCTGCGGCCGAAGTGGTAGAGGTGATCGAGTCGGTAGAAGAGGTGCACGCCGGCGTCGAGTAGGAATGAACATGCCTGACATTGGCCTCCTGGAGGTCGGTGCTCGCGTGCTTTTGGGGCGGAAGACCTTCGAGGAGGCTTCCGCCTCTTTTATTGGAGGTGCCCACAAGGATTTGTCCG
>JAZDDA010000162.1:0-5459 GCA_036679625.1 Gemmatimonadota bacterium
CCTCGAGCCCGGTACGCAGAAGTCCGTTCAGGTGCCGGACGCGGGCCTCAACCCGCTCCATCCCCAGCACCTCGAAGAACCCGACTGCGGCCAGGAGCCCGGCGAGGCGCGACTCATCCATCGTGCCCATGTGATTCAGGCGGTGGGCTCCCAGCTCCAGGTCGTCCCATCCCCCCGAGGCGAGCGTGGGCCACAGCTCTGTGCGCCACCTCTCGCCCAGGTAGAGCAGGCCGGTCCCCTGCGGGGCGAGGAGCCACTTGTGGGGCGATGAGGCATAGAAGTCTCCTCCGGTGTCCCGGAGGCTGAAGTCGAGCATTCCCGGCGGGTGGGCCCCATCGATCGCGAAGATGATGCCGCGCTCTGCGCACTCCCGAGCGAGCTCGCGGACCGGGAGGACCGCACCCGTCGTGAAGGTCAGGTGCGAGAGGGCCAACACCCGGCTCTGGGGCGTGAGGGCATCGGTGATCAACCCAACGACTTCGTCGGCATTGGGGAGCGGAGCCGGAAGCGAGACCACCTTCAGCTTGGCCCCTCGCCGCGAGGCGATCAGCTCCCAGGGCTTCAACCCGCCGATGTGCTCATGGTCGGTGGTCACCACTTCGTCGCCTGCGCCGATCTCGAGTCCATTGGCGACAAAGTTCATCGCCTCCGTCGTGTTTCGCGGAAACACGAATCCCTCCGCATCCCCATCCAGAAGCACACCCAGGGCGGTCTTGAGAACGTCCCACGCCACGCCTGGAGGAAACGTCTGGGCAACGCGGCGAGTGTGCTCCACCACGGCATCGACGACCACACGAGGAGAGGGTCCGAGCGTGCCGTTGTTGAGGTAGATCCGGCCCTCTGGGATCAGGAACTGCTCGCGAACCACCCGCCAGAAGTCCTCGTCCTGCGGTGCACCGCCGCTGCTCACCTGAGCCATGAGGGTGTCCAGCGCCGTCGGCCATACGAGTGCGCCCGCGCCCAGCATCGACACAAAGCTGCGTCTATTCATGGTTCTCCGAGGTTGAGCCGGGTGGGAGGCGAGACAATGTCCCAGGCCGGGATGCCGCGCAAGCCGCGCCATCGGGGTGGCGGCGTTCTCCCCGGCAGGCGTAGCTTCCCCAATGCCCGGTCGCACTCTGCAGACGCTCCGATTCACCCGAAGCTGGTTCTCTGGCCATCCCTCCCTGCTGGAACATGAGGAGGTCGTGGATCGGGGTGATCGCGAGATTCCGGTTTCCGTCTTCGCACCTCGGGGGCGTCGACGTGCTCTCCCCGGGTGGGTGGTGCTCCACGGTGTGTCTCGACCCGGTCGCTTCCATCCGAATATCCTCCGGTTCGCTCGTGCCCTGGCTTCATCGGGAACGGTGGTCGTCATCCCCCAGGTCCCCGAGTGGAAGGCACTCACCCTCGCACCCGAACACACCGTCCCAACGGTTCGTGCGGCGCTCGGGGTACTCGAGGGTCATCCCAGAGCCCGCGACGGAAACTACGGCCTCATAGGGTTCTCATTCGGATGTCCTCAGGCGATGATCGCCGCAGCCGATGATGAGGTGGGGAGCAAGCTGGCCGAGGTCGTCGGCTTCGGGGGGTACTGCAACCTTGCCTCCACGGTCCGATTTCAGATGACCGGTGCCCACAGTTGGGAGGGGAGCGAATACCGGCTGCGCCCAGACCCCTACGGACGGTGGATCATAGGCGGAAACCACCTGACCTCCGTCCCCGAGTATGCGGGCGCACACGACGTTGCCGACGCCCTGCTCAAGCTCGCCCGGGAGGCTGGAGAGCGCCGCATACTCGCATGGGACCCCAGCTATGACGCGTTGATTCAGCGTTTGCGGAGAGGTCTGCCTGAGGAACGCACCTGGCTCTTCGACCTCTTTGCTCCGGCCTCCGATGCCAGCGTGGAGCTGGCAAAGGCCGACGCGGTTGCCCTGCGGCTCGGGGAGGTGGCATCGGAGAGTGCACCCCTGCTCGACCCGGTCCCCTTCCTCCCCCGGGTGCGCCCCATCGTACGCCTCGTCCATGGGAAGGAGGACCACCTCATTCCCTTCACCGAGACTCTGAAGCTGACGAGCCAATTCCCGGCCGACAAATCGGTAGATACGACGATCACCGCGCTCTTTACCCACTCCGAGCAGGAGGGTCGCCTGTCGTCCATGCGTCGTGAGTTCGGCGAGGGTGTGCACCTGTTGAGTGCACTTCGGAGGATACTCGGAACCGTGTAGCGGACTGCCTGATCGCTAGCAACGGTGCACTAGAAACGAGCCCTCAGCAGGGTTCGTACAGCCTCACGGACCTCGGCGTCTTTGTCGTGAGCCGCGGCGTTGACGAGCTTCATGGCGTGCGGTGATCCGATGGCATGCAGCGCCACGTAGGCAGCGACGCGGATGTCGGAATGGGGCCGCGAGAAGAAGCCCCCCACCGCTCGCTTCTCGATCGCAATCACGGCTCCGGGATCGCCAATCTGCCCGAGAGCCCTCAGGACCTGCTCCACGACGCCGTCGTCGGCCTCTTCTGCGAGGAGGGTGAGGAGCGGCCTGACTGCATGGTCAACCCTGAGCACGCCTACCGCTCGAGCCGCACCCGTTCTGACATCCGGGTCGGGATCACCCAGCATTCCTGCCGCGAGGTCGCCCGCATCGCTCCCCCCGATTCTGGCCAGAGCTCGCACCGCCTCGCGGCGAACGCGTGGGTCCTCGTGAGCAAGCGACGAGGTGAGCGGAGAGACGAAGTCCGGCCTCCCAGTCTCGCCCATCACCACCACCCCATTCCGCGCCACCCACCAACGCCCGTCGGAAAGCATCGACTGGGCAACCAACCAACCAACCTCACCCATCGCGACGAGCATCGCGATCAGATTTCGGCGCACATGTCTGTCGTCGGTCTCCGAAAGGGCCTTGCCGACAGCCTCTGCCATCGAGGAGCCGAGAGGAATAAGGCCACGGATCAGGGCTTCCCTGCGTCCCTCGAGCCGCTCGCCCCCCACTCGCACTGCAATCCGGGTCTCTACCGCTGGCCAGAGCAGCTCGGCCGCGAGCTGGGTCGCGTCGGGATCGGGAACGGGCTGCACCAGCAGGTCTTCGAAGGCCTGAGCGGCAACCTCAATCTCATTGGCTTCGTGACACTCCCGCGCGCCTTCTCGCACTGCATCGGCCGCCCCGGATCGTTCGCCCCCCGAGGAGCGCAGGTATCGAGCGACTGCTTCGGTCAAGGCCATACCCGCGCTGGAGAGCGGCTCGGTGTCGACCATCGGAGCCGCAGGAACCTCAGCCGATGGTGGTGAGCTCTCGCCTGCGGTTGGGGCTCTCTCGCCTGCGGTTGGGGCTCTCTCGCCTGCGGTGATGGAATCGTCGCGCGATTCGCGAAGCTCGTCGAAGAGCCTCTCTATGGATCGCGTAAGGCCCGCGACCCGTCGCTGATCACCGGTCATCAAAGTGTCGTTTCCCTGAGTTGCCTTCGACGGATCGAACGCTCCGGCTCAAATCTAGTCCCTCACGGTTGTGGAGTCGATTCATTTTATTGGTGCTCCAACGGGACGCTAAATCTCGACGAGGGTTCCGCCGTCGTGAGATTCTGCGTGCTCCAGCACGCGGTGTGCTACCGCGACATCCTGCGCGGCGTTGCCCACGGACTTGAAGAAGGTGATCTCGTGCGGAGACGTTCGCCCTTCGCGGAGACGGAGCACCACCTCGCCGAGCTCGGCGTGGATGTCAACGCTGGGATCGAAGAGCCCAGCGCGGGCCGCCGCGATCAACTCGCCTGCCTCGGCCATCGCCGCCGTACGCTCATCTACGATGACCTTCGCCCGCTGGATGAACCCCGCATCGAATTCAATCATCTCCGGTGTGAACGACCCGGCTCCGTTTACATGTGCTCCCGGCTCGACGGCGTCCCCGGGAAACACGGGCACCCGGCTCGTCGTGGCTGAGCACACGATGTGCGCACCCGAAAGAGCCAGGCGGGCGTCCGAATAAACCTGCACCTGCACCCCCTCCAACTCTGCGGCAAAGGCCTCCGCCGACTCTGAGGTGCGAGCGACGATGCGCACCTCACGGATGTCCCGGACGGCCCGCACCGCCTGCAGTTGGGTACGTGCCTGCACCCCAGCCCCAAAGATCGTCGCGACGTCGGCGGTTGGGAGCGAGAGGAGGTCGGTAGCCAACCCCGATGCCGCTCCGGTTCTGAGGGCGGTGAGGTAGGTCCCATCCATGATCGCCCTTGGCATGCCCGTCTGCGCATCGAGCACCAGGACGAGGGCGTTGATCGCCGATATCCCCTGGGCGCGATTACCCTCGAAGACCGACACGACCTTGATCGCAAGAGCCTCTTCGGCCGGAAGGAATCCCGGCATCGAGAGGGTGACGCCGAGGGGCGTTTCCACTCCGACTCGCGGGGGCAACTCTGCATCGTGGTTTGAAACCTGAGCAAACGCTGAACGCATCGCCTCGATGGCACCCTTCATGTCGATCGACTTCTCAACGTCGCTCCGGCTCAGAATCCGGACTGGCATGATCCCCCCTCCAACGAAGTATGGTGCTCTGCGGCCGTTGCCCTGCCTCCAGCATCCTGGGACATTCTGGCATGAACAAGCCCGACTCGTCCATCATCGTCGTGGGAGCCGGAGTCTTCGGGGCCGCGGCGGCCTGGGAGCTCGCGCTTCGAGGACACCCCGTTCAGTTGATCGATCCGGGCCCGCTCCCGCACCCCGAGGCCTCGTCGACCGACATCAGCAAGGTCATCCGCATGGACTACGGAGCCGACCGGTTCTACGCCCGAATGGCGGAGCGGGCACTCGAGGGATGGGACGCCTGGAATCGCAGCACCGACCCGCCCCTCTACCACCAGGACGGCTTCCTGATCCTCGCGGGCGAGGCCATGGCTCCAGGGGGATTCGAACACGATAGCCATGCCACACTCGCCTCTATGGGACATCCGGTCGAGCGCCTGGCCAATGGGAGCGTGGAGGCTCGCTTCCCGGGCTGGTCAGGCAGGCTGTATCCAGATGGCTACCTCAGCCGCAGAGCCGGCTGGGCCGAGAGCGGCAACGTTGTGAGCTGGATGCTTGCCCAGGCACAGCGGGCCGGGGTCGAGGTGCTCGACGGGGAGGCGATGGTCGAGCTGGTCGAGGTCAGGTCACGGGTCACAGGGGTGCGCACCGCCTCAAACCGCGTCCTCGACGCTGACATTGTGGTGGTAGCCGCGGGGGCCTGGACGCCCTTCCTCCTTCCCTGGCTCGACGGCATCCTCACCTGCGTCGGCCAACCCGTATTCCACTTTCTGCCGAGCGACCCGAGTCCGTTCGCACCCGACCGGTTCCCACCATGGGCCGCAGACATGGGTCGCACCGGCTGGTATGGCTTCCCCGCCCAACCCGATGGCCGAGTGAAGGTGGCAAATCACGGGGCCGGCATCGCGGTGGACCCACGGCAGGAAAAGCTCGTCTCCCCGGAGTGGGAGGGCCGGTTCAGGGCGTTCCT
>JAZDDA010000163.1:0-12015 GCA_036679625.1 Gemmatimonadota bacterium
GCGCTCCAGGGTGCGACGATCCATACCGTCACCAACGGCGTGATCGAGAACGGCACAATCGTCTTCGACAACGGGGTGATCACCGCGGTCGGTGCCGACGTGACGATTCCGCCGGGAGCCCACGTGGTGGACGTCAGCGGCAAGCACATCTACCCCGGTCTGATCGATGCCTACACGACGGTGGGGATATCAGAGATCGGTGCCGTCGGGATGTCGAATGACGTGCAGGAGGTGGGTGACTTCAATCCCAATATCCGCGCCGAGTTGGGTGTGAACGCCGAGAGTCGGCACATCGGGACCAGTCGATCGGCGGGGATTCTCACTGCGATAACCACACCGGGAGGTGGGCTCATCTCAGGAATGTCCTCGGCGTTGGCTCTCGAGGGCTGGACCTGGGAGGAGATGTCCATGGAAGGTGCCGTGGCACTGAATGTGAACTGGCCCAACCCCAACCCTCGTCGGCGAGGCTTCGGCGGGTTCGGCGGGTTCGGACAGAACCAGGGTGAGCAGCCGACCTACGAGGAGCGCGTGCAGCAGCTCAAGGACTACTTCATAGAGGCTCGCGCCTACCGCGATGCCGTCGAGGCGGGTGAGGAAGTCCGCACCGACACGCGCTACCAAGCCATGATCCCAGTGCTGAACGGAGATATTCCGGTCGTCGTGGCGGCCAATGGTGCTGCGCAGATCAACGACGCCATCACCTGGGCCAAGGAGGCGGGCCTCCGCATGGTCATTCGCGGCGGAGACGACGCGATCCATGTAGCCGACCGCCTCGTTGCGGAAGATATCCCCGTCATCCTGACCTCGACGATGGCTGCTCCGGGCAGGGCCTATGAAGGGTACGACGGCGCCTACCGGCGTGCCGCAGACCTGTACGAGGCAGGCGTCAGGTTCGCGATCTCGGGCGGGTCGAGCGCTCTCTATACCGATCGTCTTGGGTACGAGGCGGGCGTAGCCGTGGCCTTCGGGCTGCCGGAGGAAGAGGCGCTCAAGGCAGTCACGATCAACGCAGCCGAGTTCCTGGGTCTCGACGACCGGATCGGCTCACTCGAGCCCGGCAAGCAGGCCACACTGTTGATCACAACCGGCACACCGATCAACATGACCAGCGATATCCTGCAGGCCTACATCCAGGGCCGTGAGCTCGATATGAACGACATCCAGAAGCACTTCTTCCAGAAGTACATGACGAAGATCAGGCAGCGACTTCGGATCGTGATGTAGAGCAGAGGCCCCGTCCGGCATAAGCCGGGCGGGGCCTCATTATTGTGCATCCGACAGGATCACCCTCCCGTGTACGGAACCCCCTCGGTGATCCACGCCGGAGCCGGAGTACCCTTCAGGTAGTGGTCGATCCACTCCTTCATCTTCATGGCCCAGTCCAACTTGTTGGAATAGGTCTGCGGATGGTGCGGCTCGCCGTTGTATTGCAGGAAGACGGCCTCCTTACCCAGGCGGCGTAACGCCAGGTAGAGCTCGATGGACTGCTCCCACGGCACGGCGTCGTCCTCGTCCCCGTGCAAAATGAGCATGGGCGTGTTGATCCGGTCGGCGAAGAAGACGGGGGAGTTGTCGATGTACTCGTCGCGCGCGTCCCAGAGATTGCCGCTCAGTCGGCTCTGGCTCATCTCGTATTGGAACTGACGAGCCAGGCCAGACCCCAGCCTGATGCCCGAGTACGCGCTGGTCATGTTGGAGACCGGGGCTCCGGCGACGGCGGTGGTGAAGATGTCCGTCTGCGTAACCATGAAGGCCGTCTGGTAGCCGCTCCAGGAGTGGCCGTGCAGGGCAATGGCGTCCGGGTCGGCCAGGCCGATATCGATCAGATGCTGCACTCCGGGCACCACGCTCTTGGTCGACGAAAAGCCGGGACGGCCCACCTCGAAGCGGACGTCGGGGAGGAAGACCACGTACCCGTCCGACGCGTAGATAGGGAAGCTGGGCCGATGATTGATGGAGGGATCGTTGAACTCGTGCAGCCGTTGCGAGAAGAACCGGTAGAAGTAGACGAGGACGGGATAACGCTTGCTGGGATCGTAGTCATTGGGTTTGATGACCACGCCCTGCAGCGGAGTGCCATCCAGGCTCTTCCACTCCACCAGCTCTGAGGTGCCCCATGCGAACTCGTCGATGATGGGGTTCACATCGGTGACCTGGCGCGCACCCGTGAAGTCCGTCTCGGCCACCCAGAGGTCTGGGAATTCGCTGTAGTCCTCTCGGGTGAACAGGACCATGTCGGCGTCCTCGGCCTCAGCGAGGTAGTCAAACACGCGGTCTTCTTCTAGAAGGCGCGTCACACCCGATCGATCGGCGCGGGCCCGATAGTACCCGTGGCTCTTCTTCAGGTCGTGGTAGGACGAAAGCAGAAGCTCACCTCGTGCGGGGATGGCATCTACCTCAGGATCGGTGTCGATAATACGAAAAATGCGATTTTCCGGCCGACCCGCGCCGTCGGTGAGGCTGTAGGCATCACCCCCGTCCGTGGGGATGACCCAGATGTCGAACTTGTCGTTGATGAGGACCGCGGCGTCTCCCTCCAGCCAGCCGGCGACTCCATATCCGGGGGCGGGTTCCGGGTAGTCGTGATCCTCGTTCGCGATCGGCACGCCCAGGCCTTCGGTGAGGTTGCGCTCGGCTCCCGAGGCGACGTCGTAGAGGTGGTAGTGCCCGTCCTGGTAGTAGACGGCGTAGCGCCCCTCGGGAGACAACTCCACACTTCCACGCCCCCTGAGGCGCTCGGCCACCAGCGTCCGCTCGCCCGTCCACAGGTCAACGATGTGTGCGTCCGATTGCTCGCCCATCCACGTCGCCTCCACCGCGTAGGGTACGGTGGTGGTTGCCAGGGCAACGCTCGCGTTGCTGGGGATTCCAACCTGGGGGATGTCGGGATCGCCCAACGCCACCGTGGTACCGGCGTCCATGTGGTGAACGGCCGCAAAGGTCCGGTTTCGCATCCGCGGCCATTGGATTTTCTGCTGAGAGTTGATCTGCGGATCGAGCCAGTGCCAGACGTCCACGCCCCGGTCCGCGAGGATGGCGTCTGTATCGTAGGGGTCAAAGGGCGTCTCCTCGGCTTCCTCGCCCTCCTCAGACCCCATCTCGTCGTCCATCTCGTCAGCGCGAAGAGGCCGCCAGCCGAAGAAGAGGCGCTGGGCGTCGTCGCTCCATGTGAGGCTGTTGTTTGCGGGGATGAACCATCCCTCGGGCGCGTCGTCTTCGTTGACCAGCTCAGAGGTCGCGGAACCGTCCCAAGCCATGACCGCGCCGTGCCCGGCCTCTCCGTCTTCGTCCTCGGTGGCTGCAACGAATGCCAGCTTCGGGCCATCCTCTGCCCAGGTCAGTGCACTGTAGTGGCCGAAGGGTGCAACGTGGATGGCGCTCTCGGATCCGCTGCTCAGCTCCCGAGCGTACAGACCGTCCCGGCTGTTGTCGGGCGACGCGACGGTGTAGGCCAGATGTTGACCGTTCCCGTCGAATCCGTACTCCCGCACGTCCATGATTTCTGTCTCGGAGCCCGAGTCCAGCTCACGGAGCATGAGCGAGGTGCCCGGCTCTCGGTCACCTGCGGGTGCGTCGGCGTCCCCTTCTGCTGCATCATCCTCTGCTTCCTCATCCTCCGTCGGGGTGGCGGCGAAGAGATGATAGGCCAGGAACCGGCCATCATCCGAATACGCGAAGGACTGCACCTCCGACATCTGAATGACCGCGCCCGAGGCCGTGGCGAGAAGCACCATCCCCCGCTTCGGTACGTCTCCGCGTTTACTGGTCTCGCGGGATTCAAGGGATGGGTTCAGCCGCATGGCCACCCACTGGCCGTCAGAAGAAATCACCGGGTGGCTACCGAACGGCACCAGATACCGCGTGTCTCCCTGGGTCGACCGCACCACGACCTCCGGATCACCACGATCCGGCTCGGCGGTGAAGGCAATCCAACTGCCGTCATCGGATATCGAGGGCTGCTCGATCTGCCGGATCTTCATGAGGTCCGTGAATGTGACGGTCCGCTCCTGGGCGCCAGCAGGGGCGGAAGGCACAGCCGCGAGGACGAGGCTAAGGGCGATGACCTGGGGGAGGGTACGAAGCATGTAGGTACGCACGGCCGAACTCACTGGTTTGGAGAGGTCACGAAGAACCACTGACGCATCGCGATAACGTGAGGGGCGACCCAGGTCCGGTCAATTATCCGGATAATCTGTGCGGACGGCATTCTCAGTCGGCGGCGGGTCCGGCTCCCTATCCTTGAAGAGGATGATGGCCGCGGCGGAATTTTCATCAAAGTAATATCTTTTGCCTAACACGTTATAGTATCAATACTTCCATCACTTGACATGTCAGATATATAATATAGTTTTTCTAACAGGAGATGCATATGAGTACCCAAGATAAAATCCGGAACAGACTTCGGCGCCGCGGGCGCGGTTCGGTGTATTCGCCAAGCGACTTCGCCGACCTGGGCTCCCGGGCTGCGGTTGATCAGGCATTATCCCGTTTGACCAAGGGGGGTACACTCCGGCGACTCGACCGCGGTACCTACGACTTCCCCAAGATGAGCGCTCGAGTTGGAGTGCGTTCTCCGGATGCCGCCCACGCTCTGGGACTTTCAGATCAGGTGCCTGCTCGGCCAGTGTACTACACAGACGCCCCCACCCGTACGGTCCAAGCCGGGACGAGGCAGGTGATGCTGCGGCATGCAGGCCCACGCTCGCTGCATAAGGCGGGCACGATCTCCGGGGACGTTCACCACGCGCTGCGTTTTATCGGTCGGGACGAGATCGACGATCGGGTCATCGATCATCTGAGAAAGAGTCTCACTGACCGTGACAAGCGAACACTATCGAGCGACATCACCGGTTTCCCGGCGTGGGTGCAGGACGTGATGCGCAGAGTCGCCGAAGGCTGAATCCGTGGACACGATCGCAACCTGGCCCACCGCGGCTCGAGAGGAGCTCTTCCAGGACGCGACCGAACTCCTGACGGCCATTCAGTCACCGTCCCTGATCGAGAAAGACTTCTGGGTGTGTTGGCTGCTTCGACGGCTGTTCCTCCTGGATCACAAGGTCCCAATGATCTTCAAGGGCGGGACGTCGCTGTCCAAGGCGTACCGTGTCATCCGCCGGTTCTCTGAAGACATCGATCTATCCTTGGACCGAGCGAGCCTTGGCTTCGATGAGAACCGTTGGAATGAAAACATCTCCAACAAAGCATCCAAGCGTTTACTCGACGAGCTCCGCGAAGCCTGTCGAGTCTACGTGTGCGAGCAGCTTCTCGACTCCCTTCGGTCCGACATCCAGGGGGTCTTGGGTGTGAGCACGGACGAGGCCGAATGGAGCCTTGAGGTGCGCGAAGAGGGGACCGCCGACCTTCTCTTCAGGTACCCCCCGACAGCCGTCACTCTCGAAGCGTCGGGCTATACGGCACCGAGGGTCCTCCTCGAGTTCGGTGCCAGGGCAGACCACTGGCCGGAAGCCGATCGTGAGATCCGCCCCTATGCAGCCGAGGCCATCCCAACGGAGTTTGATGTCGACAGCTTCACGGTGCGCACCCTCGACATTGCCCGCACGTTCTGGGAGAAGGCAACGATCCTCCACTCCCTGGCCCACGGAGGTGTGGAGAAGGTCCGCGGCAGGATGGCCCGCCACTACTACGACCTTGCTCAGCTCGCAGATGCAGAAGAATCAGCGGGCGCAGTTGATCGTCACGACCTCCTGAAAGCCGTAGTGAAACACAAGCGGCGGTTCTTCTCGAGCACTTGGGCCTCGTACGACACGGCAAGACCAGGGACGCTTCGACTCGTTCCTCCTCCTGAAGTGGCCAGAGCTCTGGAGAAGGACTACCGGGCAATGGACGCCCTCTTCATGGACGAACCGCCCTCGTTCGAGGCCGTGCTCGAGCGATTGGCCAAGATCGAGGAACGGGTAAACGCAGGTGCTTAGGCAGAGAAACCCCACCCGATCTCGTCAGACCAGGCAGGGCTTCAATGTTTATCAGTGGGCCTGGGAAGATTAGACCTGAGGGCTGCGCCCTCGGTCGTCTCCGCCGCTGCGCGGCTCCGGCTGAACTACCGGCGATACTGGAGACTGCCGCTTTGAATCGGCCCAATAAACGGTCCGATCGACACATGAAGTAGCCCACTTGGGCTAACCTGACGTTCTCGCGGCATTCCGTACGCTCGCGCAGCCCCATCCCGTGCTGCATCTTCAGCGATGCAGGAAAATACGAGACGTTTGTGAGCACCAGGGACCATCGTTGGCATGGCACGGTGATGTATGCGCATCCCCCGTCTTCAACTCTTCGAGCTGGAGGATCAGGCTTGGTTCCCTGCAGTGGTGCGCGACTTGGCGACCGACTACCTCCGGTTCATTGAGCGTCTGTTTCGCCTCCCACTCCATACGACAACTATCCTGACGCCGGGGGCCACTCCTCCGTGCGACGCCGCGGTTCATCATGCTCGGAGACGTGCAGCGGACGCTCCGGTTTCCCGGGTGAGCACCGGATCGCACGGTGCAGCTGCGGGCTAACCGCCCGCGAGAGCGTTCAAATCACGCTCCACCAGGGCACCGCCAGAATCCCCGGCGCGAACACCTCGAATCGGCTTCCGCCGTGAAGAAGAAGGCACCCGTGCACCGAACTTCCATACTCCTCTCGGAACGTTCTCAGGTGTTTCGCGTCAGAAAGCCGCGGAGACGTCGTCGCTTTGATCTCGATGGCGATGAGCCTTCCCTTCGACTCGATTACGAGGTCCACCTCTTCGCCAGTGACAGCTCTCCAATAGAAAAGTCCCGGTCGGTGCGCCAACATTGCATCCCGCCACGAAAGGAGATCGCTTAGGATCAAGTTTTCGAGGTGGGCACCGGTAGGATCGATATCACCGGCGATATGCAGGGCCAGACCCGTGTCACACCAGTATGCTTTCGGCGACTTGATCAGTCGTTTCGTCCTGTTCACCGCGAATGCTGGCAAGCGGACGAGCTGGTAGGACGTTTCGAGGAGATTGAGCCACCGCCGCACCGTCGGTTGGGGCAGCTGTACGTCTCGACCCAGCTCGGTCTGATTCACGAGTTGGCCCAATCGAAGGACGGTAGCTCGCATGAGTCGCCTGAAGTCGACGAGATTGTCGATCGACGACAGGTCCTGCAGGTCCCGCTCGAGGT
The DNA here is from genome assembly GCA_036679625.1 of Gemmatimonadota bacterium. Classification (GTDB taxonomy): domain Bacteria; phylum Gemmatimonadota; class Gemmatimonadetes; order Longimicrobiales; family Gaopeijiaceae; genus JAZDDA01. The sequence goes on from JAZDDA010000163.1 coordinate 7,152, forward strand.
ACGTCTGCGTATATCCTTCGAACCAGATCGCCCGTGCCTCGGCTGACGAGAGTTCGAGAGCTGGCGTCGGATACCCGCCCCGCCGAACCTCACCGGGCCATTCCACGGGACTTCTCTCGGCGGATTCCTTCAGCAGAGCCGACCACCCCGCGAACTCCGTGGCAAGCAATTCACTCCAGCGACCGCACCCGCCCTCCCCCCTCATCTCACTCTGCGTGAGCGGCCACAGGGTCAGGTAACTCGCTCGTCCGGCCAGGGACTCAGAAACCCTCTTCATCAACAACAAGTTCGCGGAACCCGTCAGGATGAATTGGCCCGGTGCTCGCCCCTCATCAACGGCGCGCTTGATGGCGAGCATCAGCTCGGGCGCACGCTGTACCTCATCGAGTGTGATGCGTGGGGCTCTATGAACCAGATCGTCGGGGGCACGCTGAGCCTGACTTAGCACTTCGAAGTCGTCGAGGGAAAAGTATCCACGCGCCTCTCCCGCCAGCTCCCGCACCAGGGTACTCTTTCCCGTCTGCCGGGCACCGGTCACGACAACGACAGGCATCACGGCTCCAGCCTTGGACACCGAATCCTGAACGAGTCGCGGGACGGTTAATTTATTCATGATATGACTGATAATCATTCACGACGTGAATTGCAAGCACAATGTCAGCCCCGGTGGTGTAATTTTGAGTGACCTCGGCGGGGAAATGGGTGAGCTTTACGACCCGCCTAATCGGTACGCGGCGGCTGAACCGACACGCCAATCGACACGCCGACCAGAACCGTGCCCATGAAAAACCCCGCCCGGTCACCTGGGTTCTGGCGCTGGGGAGCGCCAGAAGGCGCCACTTGGCGCTGATGTTTGTGTTACCGCTTGTGTTACTGAGAGACCGATTCGGGTAGCGAGGACGTCGTCCTCGTGCCTATCCGTAACATTATCTAACATTCATGCCAAACATCCACAGATGTGTTATGCTATTCCCTCCCCCCGAGAGGTAGCGGATGGACCCGGTATGGCTAAAAAACTGAAGGATATCGGTAGCATTCTCCAGAAAGCGCGGACGTCACGCGGTCTCACCCAAGCTGACATCGCACCTCAGCTCGGTGTATCGCGCGCTACCATCGCCCACATCGAGACCGGACGGCGATCCTTGAAGGCCGAAGATCTGCGCCGGTTAGCTGCTTTCTATGGCTGTAGCCCCAGCGAGCTGCTCCCCCCGGCTACGGACGACCAGGAGGTGGATAGCGTCGCCGAACTGTTCCGCGCCCATCCTGATCTCGCAGAAGATCAGGGGCCGGATTCCTTCGCCAGTGTGTGCGCGACCGCAAGAGCTCTCACCGACCTGGAAGCAAGACTCGAGATCCACGCCATCGCACACTCGCTTCCTTCGTACCGGGTGGAGCACGCAAGTACGCCGTGGCAAGCGGCGCGGCAAGGGTATCGCATCGCGGAGGATGAGCGGCGGCGCCTAGCACTTGGAGAGGGGCCCATCCGTTACGTTGACGAACTGCTCATGACGGCGGGCGTTCGTTCGGCCAAGGCGACTCTGCCGACGGGGATCCTATCGATTTCGGTCGCTGAACCGGATCACGGGCTTCTCGTCGTGGTCGACAGGAACCTCGGCCTCGAACACCGCCGCTTCAGATACGCACACGGACTCGCCCATTTCCTATTCGATACCGAAGGTCCATGGCGCGTGTGCAACCCTGGCGGAGCGCCCGACTTAGCGGAGGTGAGGGCCGACGCCTTCGCCAGCGGCCTTTTGATTCCCCAGTATGGCCTGCGTCGATACGTCGAGACCCTCGGCAAAGAGACGCTGGGACGCGCAGGTCCTACGGTGCTCTCCGTGTTTTCAGAGGGCGACGGTCGCGACAAGACGGGCGAGAGCCGTCGGGTGGATGGTCGCCAGCGCAGGGGTCGTCATCCGATCACGTTCTCGGATGTCCTACGCACGGCTCACTACTACGGCACGAGCCCCAGCGTGGCTGCGCATCGTTTGAGAAACCTCCGACTGTTGACGGACCGTGAACTCGATCAACTAGAAACGATGTCGAAGGGTGAAAAGCGGACGCTAATCGAGGGTGAGTTCGCACTGCAGGCCCATGAGATGGACTCCCTCCGTTCTCGACTGGCGGCGCTCGCGGCCAGCGCACTCCATCGGGGGAATATCGATACGCCCAGATTCAACGAACTAGCGGATCTCGCGGGAGTTCGCGTGGCAGACCGAGAGCGTCTCTTGGCTACTGCGGCCACGCCTCCACGACAAGATCGTGGGAGTTCTAGCCAAACTCCGCGCGGCGCGTCGTCGGCGACTTCCCGATGAACCTGGAGGCGCGGCTTCCCGTCGCGCCCGGCGCTCCGCTCCACGATACATCGACGGACTCCCAGGAGATGTTCGCGTTGCTGAGGCAGCTTCGGGTGGATTCCCTACCGATTCTCGACCAGGTGAGACCCGGGCTGGACCACGGCAAGGCCGTCGGAGTGAATGCCAAAGGCGACGACCAGAAGCCCTTTGACATTGCTGCTGACGAATGGATTCGACAGTGGCTTTCGGATCATTTCGAAAGCGGCGTAGTGGAGTCTGAGGAGCGGACGAGCGCGTTCGAGTTCGGGAGCGTCGAGCAAGGCTACCGATTCATCGTCGACCCGGTCGATGGTTCCGACAACTTCGCGCGCGGCCTACCTCTGTCTGCCATCTCGCTGGCCATGCTTCCGCGACAGGCATCGCTCTCCACCGACGGAGTCATCTATGCGTGCGTGGGTGACACCTCGGGCTCTGGCGCGGTCGTCGCGGCACGTGGAAACGGAGCCTACGCATCGGACGGCCGGCGCTTGCACACATCGGAGACGTGCCGTCTTTCCGACTCGTTCGTCTCCTGCGAGCTGAATCACTGGGCGCCCGACGCCTCCCTCGCCAACCTGATGCGGAGCTGCGCCGGAATACGCGTCTACGGCTGCGCTTCACGTGCTCTGCGCCTGGTAGCAGAGGGGGCGCTGGATGCCCATATCGACATCCGAAGCCGATTGACGCCTGAGAGTTTTCTCGCAGCCTCGTTAATCGTCACCGAGGCCGGTGGCCACATCTGTCGTCTCGACGGCGGGGCGCTCGGTCCATTTCAATCACTGCAGGATCGCACGACCCTCGTCGCCGCATCGACCAAAGAGCTTATGGAGGAGATCATCAATGCCCTCGCCAGATAGAGCCCCACGCCGAGAAACGGCCGCTCCGCTGGCCGTGATCCTCGCCGCCGGCGAGGGGAGCCGCCTGCGGGGCGTTCGTTCGGACGTGCCCAAGCCGCTTGTCCGCTTACGAGGTCTTTCGATCGCCGAGAGATCGATAGCACAACTGCTCATGGCTGGTGTGGAACGATTTGTGGTCGTTCTCGGGTGTGACGCACCGCTTGTCCGGCACGAATTCGAGCGCGTTGCAAGACGCCGTCGCTGCCATATCTCTTTCGTTGTGGCTGAGGACTGGGAAAAAGGCAATGGCTGGTCCGCCGCGGCCGCCGCTCCATTGGTCGGCGAAAGCCCGTTTCTCTTGACCATGGTCGATCACCTGCTACCCGTGGGAATGATCCGGGATGTGCTGGCCAATCCACCGACACAGGGCGAAATCACGCTCGCCGTAGATCACGATACAGAAAACGTGTTCGACCTTGCCGATGTCACCAAAGTGGAGGTGTCACGAGGGCGAATCGTAGCGATTGGAAAAGACCTCGCGACCTGGAACGCGGGCGATACGGGCTTGTTCTACTGTTCCTCAAGGCTATTCGAGGGGCTGGCGCAAGCGCACGAGCGGGGCGAGTTCTCGTTCACGGACGGAATCCGAGAATGCGCTGCCCAAGGAGGGGTTCGAACGATCGACGTGACCGGTGAGCGTTGGCTCGATGTGGACCACCCGGAAGCTCTTCAGGAGGCAGTGAACCAGATCGACTCGGCCATAGCGAAAGGTGGCGCAGATGGCTTCATCTCCCAATACATAAACCGTCCGCTCTCGCGTCGCCTTTCGGTGGCTCTATCGAAAACGCCGCTGACACCGAATCACATCACGTTGGTATCCTTCTTCATAGGGCTGCTTGGCGCCGTCGGATTGGCCAGAACAGACCCGTGGTTTTGGATCGCTGGGGGAATCCTCATTCAGATCGCCTCTATCGTGGATGGCTGCGACGGTGAGATCGCGCGGATCAAGTTACTTGAAGGTCCACAAGGAGCCTGGCTCGATTCGGTGTTGGATCGTTATTCTGACCTGGCGATCGGGCTTGCCGTAACATTCGCCGCTTCACAGCTGCACGACGCGCCCTGGGTTTGGCCGGCCGGCTTCGCCGCAACGGCTAGCTTCATCATGGCGAGCTACGTCACCAAGGAATTCCAGCTTCGGTTTCAACGACCGTATCCCAACGATCTCATAAACAGGCTCAAGCGCCGCGATCTTCGAATCCTCGTCATCGCAGTCGGTGCTATCGTGGGACACCCGTTTGCGGCGCTGCTGGCCATCGGGTCACTGACTCACCTTGCCGTGTTCCAAATACTCGCGTCTGGCTGGAATACCACTCTCTCGCTCCATCCATCGCACGTGCCGATAGAACGTGGGCACCGTGGACGATCGCACGAACGTGTCCCGCTGCGCATCGACGTTGGCGCTACGGTTGGTCATGTGAGCGGAGCCGTGGTCTTGCCGGCTCCCATCCCCGAAACCTGATGGTAGCGGAGTCGACCCTCGTCCTCGTCGAAAAAAGTCCTTCAGCTTCAGCCGCTTCACCGACTTCGGATCAGGCTTCAGCTTCGGCTTCTTGTCCACCGTGGTCCGGCATCCCAGGAACTTTCGCTTCCAGGGACGGCCCACCGCGCTTGACGTGACACCCTGACGAAGAC
>JAZDDA010000164.1:0-4444 GCA_036679625.1 Gemmatimonadota bacterium
GGAGCGACATCCACCTCCGAACGCCTACCGTTTACCTCGAGTCTAAAGCGCGCCATTTGAACTCCTTTGCACGGTTCGGTGCCGTGACGTTCTGGTGCCGTGACGTCCTGGTCCGGGACGGTTTGGTGCCCTACGCGATCGGTTTTTCCCGGGGCTCGAGCTTCACCGCCCAAAGACCGCTGCTGATGTCCGAGAAGAAGATGTGGCCCTTGTGGGGCATCGCACCCCACGCCGCCGGTGAGTTGGGAATCCAGCCGAGGGGATCGTTCGCCTTGAAGACGGCGATCTCGCGGCCCTGGGTGTAGAGGTTGCCCATGAGCTCCCCAGAGACATCCACCAGCCGAATGCCTCCCTCGTAGTAGGCCTGGTAGAGGATGTCGTCCTCTACCCACATGTTATGCGTACCGTACTCGCTCACCTCGTAGCGAGCAATCATCTTGGGCTGCTCGGGCTCGCTCAGATCGAGTATCTGGATGTAGCCCGAGGTCGCGCGCGGGTAACCGCCGCGGCCTGTCGCAGGGTCGTACTGCTGACGGTGGTCGGGACCGTTGCCCTCCCAGGCGAGCCCATTTCGGTTGACGATTTCGTCGCCCACAAAGAGGAGCAGCTTGCCGGTGGACTGCGAGACGTATGGGAAGATCGCGTGCGTCGCGTCGCTGGGGAGCTTGTACGAGGTGATCAGCTGGGGGTTGTCGATCGAGCCGCCCCAGCGGCCGTTACCCACATCCACCATCACGATGCCGTTCTCCCACTCGGCCGAGTAGGCGATGCCGTCGTGCACCCACACGTCGTGGATGCGGCTGTTCGGGTGATCATACTCGCTCACGTAGGTGGGATTCCGGATGTCGGTAGCGTCGAGGATCACGTATTTGTCGCCGGCCGAGAGCGCGAAGATGTTCTCGTTGGTCAGGAAGACGTTGTGGACTCCACCGGTGAGACCGTCGTCGTAGATCGAGGCGATGGTCGGGTGCGCAGGAATCGACAGGTCGAGCACCACGAGCCCGTTGCGCCGGTTGGACGCCCCCTCTCGGGAGATCACCGCGTAGCGCGAGTCGGGAGACACCTTCACGTCGTTGAGCGAGCGAGCGTCGACCTGAATCGAGTCGGTCTTGAAGATGTTCGCTGGATCGGTGACGTCCCAGACGAAGGCGTGACTCTGCGCCTGACGGGCGCCGGTGAGGGCGTAATCCCTGCCATCGACGCCCTCGAAGACCCAGAGGTCGCTGGTGTAGTGCGTGGTTTGCCTACCGTGCCCCACAACGTCGAGCTTCTGGATCACATCGCGCTGCGTCACATTGAACCGACGGGTGGCGACGAGTGGCCCGGCCGTCGCCATCACCGTGTAGACGCCCGGAACGTCCGCCACCATGCGGCCGCCGTCGAGCTGGCCTGGGGCGGCTGGGGCGATGATGCCCGCAGCGGGCTGAAAGGCGAGCGTCCACGCAACCGGGAGTCCGTCCAGCGGTGAGCCGTTCGCAGCGCGGGCGTCCACCCCAAAGGTCTGCACGTCACCGGTGCGGATGTCCTCTGCGCCGCCGGTGATTTCGAGCGACACCGCCGGAAACGGCGCCACTGCTATGTCCATCCGCTCAGCGACTCCCTCGAAGGTGGCTGAGATCTGGACGGATCCTTCGTCCAGGGCGCTCACGTACCCGAAGCGGTCCACGGTGGCGGTCTCCGGGTCGGAGCTGGCCCAGGTGATCTGTGCGTCTGGGCGGGTCGTGCCGTCTGCATGGTGCACCGTGGCCGAAAGGCGCGTCGAGGTGCCCACCACCAGGCTTGCATGGGACGAGGCGATGTCGATACGGGAGGGCGTGGGCCACTCGACCGTGACCGGCACGCGCAGCACGACGGGCTGCCGACCGGCGTCCGCAGGAAGCGGGACCGATACGAAGATCTGGTAGTCACCGGCTGCGACCCCGAAGACCTCGTCTCCGGTAATCCGCAGACCACGTCGAGCACCCGCCACTCGGATGGCGACCTCCACAACCTCACCCGCCGCGTCGAGAGCGCGTACCGAGAACGTCGTGGTCTCGCCCTGGGTCACGACGATTGTGGCGGGCACCGCTTCGAGCCGAACCACCTCCAGCGCGCGATCCGCATCGGCCTGTGCCGTTAAAGCGCCCGTGAATAACACACCACACACCACCGCAACCGCTGCTGAGCGCACCAACCGCATCATCGACCCACTCCATCTCGAGAATCAGTGGCGGGCAATATACGCGGGCGGGGCAAGATCGGCGAAGCGATGACGTCCATGGAGCTACGTGCGCGTGTGCGTATATCCTGCTATAGTGTCGGGTCCATGAACTCGCTCCCGTAAAGGTCGATCAATGCGCCACAAGAATGCCGCCGCCCTCCTCACCTTCCTCGTGGCTGGCTCAGGCTGTGCCCCCGAGGGCGGAGGCGGTACTCAAGCCCGCGTCGTGGTGCGGGACAGTGCAGGGATCACGATCGTGGAGTCGCCATCTCCCCTTTGGACCGCGTCCGATGCGTGGGTAATCGACCCCTCTCCACTCACGACCATCGGGGCCGTCCCGTTCGACCCCGAACGAGCGCTCTTCCGGGTACGTGACGCGCTCCTCATTTCTGATGGCCAGCTCCTGGTCGCGAACTTTGGGACGAGCGAGCTCCTCTGGTTCGGTCCCAGTGGAGAGTTGGAGCATGTGGCGGGTGGGAGGGGCGAGGGCCCCGGAGAGCTGACCGGGACCTCAAGGATCCGGAGGTGTGCCGATGGCCGGCTCGCGGTCATTGGGGGGCTACGCCTTAGCCTCTTCGATTCGACCGGCGGGTTTGTTTCTGCACACCGACTGGGTCCTGCGTCCGGCGATCCGCTTGTGTGGAACATCACAGAAATCGGCAGCGATTGCTCATCGGTGTTGATCCGTACGATTGATGAGATCGAGACTCCGGTTAACGGTATTACCTCGTTCACATATAGGCTCATATGGGAGGACGTGCCGACAAATGCACGCGATACCGTCGCCGAGTTCCCTGGAAGTGAGCTCCTCTGGATGAACCGCGGGGGGCGTCAGCTCACCTACCCCCTCCCGTGGGGTACCGGCCCCCGATGGGCCTCCGACGGCGATCACGTCATCTGGGGCTCGAACCAGCGCTTCGAGACCCGTTGGCATGAAAAGGGCGGTCGGCTCCGGCTGATTTCGCGTTGGAGCGGAACGTTCTCCGAGATCACATCCACCGACCTGGACATCTTCGAGGAGCTTCGGCAGGCCGCGGTCGAGGGCCAACCAGGGGCCGGAGCCATGTACCCCCATGTAACCGATTTTACGCTCCCCGCGACACTTCCGGGATTCGACAAGATCCTCATCGATGCGGTGGAAAATGTGTGGGTACGTGCCTATCCCAAATCGTACGGTGGGTGGCCAGGGGCGCCCCGCTGGGACCGACACGAAGAACCGGAGTCGTGGACGGTCTTCGATGCCACGGGTCTTTGGCTCGGGCACCTCGATGCGCCCGCAGGCCTGGAGGTGATCCGCATCGAGGACGACCGCCTGATCGGAATCTGGAAGGATGAGCTGGATGTCGAGCAGGTTCGGGTCCACCGGATTGTGAGGCCGTAGCGGATCAGTCCACCCGCCAACCCAATGGGATCTTCTTGGGTGAATTTCCCATTCCGTGGGCCTCGGTAACCGCATCTGGGAGTCGCGATCCAATGCTTCTTTCATGGATCTCTGATTAACGATCGTACGCCTGATTTCTTGGCCGGACGCGAAGCACGAGGATCTCCTTCCGCGATGGATCGAACCGAAAGAAGACCCGCTGGTCTCCGACACGTTGCCGCCACTCCGGTGGCCTTGCATCCGTGAGCTTCGTGATGTCGCCCTGCCCCGTCTCTGCAAAGCGAATCAGCGCTTCACGCACACGACGAGCCTTCGGTGGGTCGAGTTTCTTCATGTCCTTCAGAGCTGGTCGGACCCAGACCAGCGTCCAACTCATTCACCCAACTCTTTCCGTACCACGTCATCGCTCACGATGTCGCCAGCCTCAAGCGCAGCGCGGCCCTCTTCCAACGCGGCCCGGTCCTCGTCGCTCGTGGGCCCATCGTCCTCGCGCGCATCCATCAGCGCGCGGACGACCGGGTCGTCGGAATCAGAGAGAGTTTCGAGGAGGTGCTCAGCGGTATCGACGGCCTGCTCCGGAAGTCCGTCCACAAGCCGATAGAGACGTTCCCTGACTTTGGCTTCCATGCTACTCCATCCTGCTGCGGTCAACCGATCCCTTAAGCTAATCCCCTTCTACACGCAGAGCACCGCTCTGTCCCCGCTTGACCTGCCGCACTCGCCGGCAGCGCCGGGCACGTTGCCACCCCACTAGCGATTCCCTGGCTGCCTATCGGCCTCCAGGCCTTCAAGTAGATCCAGAAGCCCACTTGCCTCCCACGATCGGTTTCGCTTGGAGTCGGAAAGTGGGATGAGCACCCCAC